>CAJBBN010000120.1 GCA_903951325.1 uncultured bacterium | reverse complement strand
GATCTAATAGATGGGGTAAATTGGTTTATAAGCAAACGGGTAAAAACATTCAGCCATGGGATGGGAAATATAACGGCCAAGCATTACCTGCAGAAACCTATTTTTATTATATCGAAGGCAAAGGCATTAAAAAAACAGGCACGGTTGCTATAATGTTGTAATTCTAAATTAAATGATACCGGTACAACAACATTTACTCCTTAACCACTTACCTATTATTAGCGTTATTTTTGGTAGCGTTATTTTATTGATTGGCATGCTCTTTCATTTAAAACAAGTAAAAATAGTTGGGCTTTGTATGTTTATTTTTTCGGCAATTATGTTTTTTCCGACGATGTATACTGGCGAAAAAATTGAACATGAAGTTGGAGATCAACCAGGCGTAGCCCGCTACCTTATTGAAGAACACGAAGAAATAGCAGAAAAAACAGAACTTGTAGTTGACCTATTAGCTGCCATGGCTTTAATTACCCTATTGTCTATTGCGACAGATAAAAAAATAAGTAAATGGTTGATCAGAATTACATTGATCATCAGTTTTATCAGTATATATTTTGTTGTACAAACAGGACATAGCGGAGGTCAAATTAGAAGACCAGAATTAAGAATAGAAAAATAAAATACAACATGCAATCAGTTCCTAAAAAATATACCGTCACAGATCGTTTTTTAAATTATGTGACCATCGATACCCAATCTGATCCAAATTCTCCTACTTGCCCATCAACCGAGAAACAAAAAAACTTAGGCCGCTTATTAGTTCAAGAGCTATTAGAAATGGGCATTTCAGACGCAGAGCTAGACGAAAATGGTTATGTATACGGCACCCTAAAATCAAATACTAATAAAACAGTACCCAATATTTGTTTTTGTTCTCACATGGACACCTCACCCGATTGTAGCGGCGAAAATGTTAAACCAATTATTCATAAAAATTATAACGGTGGTAGTATTTTATATGCAAGCGACGCAAATTTGTCTTTACATCCAGATGAACATCCTGCATTAAAAGATCAAATTGGAAACGATATTATTACTTCCGATGGTACTACCCTTTTAGGCGCAGATAATAAGGCAGGTGTGGCAGAAATTATGGATGCCATTTATCAACTTATCCAAAATCCAAGCATCAAGCATGGTGATATTAAAATATTATTTACACCCGATGAAGAAATTGGCAGAGGTGTTGAAAAAGTAAACTTAGCCAAAGTAAACGCCAAATTTGCTTACACAATAGACGGCGAAACACTTGGCCACATTGAAGATGAGACATTTTCTGCAGATGCAGTTAATATTACGATACATGGTGTTTCTACCCATCCAGGTTTTGCAAAAAACAAAATGGAGAGTGCAATTAAAATTGCGGCAGAAATTATAGCAGCACTTCCTAAAAATAATTTATCTCCAGAAACTACCGAAGGCCGCGAAGGTTTTATACATCCAACAGGTATAAGCGGAAGCATCGAAAAAAGTACTGTTCAATTTATTATTCGTGATTTTGATACTAAACAATTAGCGGTTTATGAAAACGAATTAAAAAAATTAGTTGAAAAGGTTATGCTTGCTTATCCCAATGCAAGTTTCGAATTTGAAGTGGTAGAACAATACAGAAACATGAAAGAAGTGTTACTAGCGCATCCACAAATTGTTAGCTATGCGGTAGAAGCCATAGAAAGAGCAGGCATGAAACCTTTTGCAGGCGGCATTAGAGGCGGCACCGATGGTTCTAGGTTATCTTTTATGGGATTGCCTTGTCCTAATATTTTTGCAGGCGAACATGCATTTCATTCTAGGTTAGAATGGGTAAGTATTCAAGACATGCAAAAAGCGGTAGATACAATTATAAATTTAGCAGCTATTTGGGAAGAAAAAACCTTGTAAATACTTATCGTATTTATAAAGTAAACATTCTTGAAACATTAAATCCTAAACGAAAACCCCTGTCTGCCCAAGCAGAATTTGTTCTAGCAAAAGTTTGGTTTTCGGTCATTCCAAAAGAATTAGTCAGGAACATTTGAAACACGTGACCACCTGTTTCAATGTCTAAGCCTATTCCCATTGAATCGTAGTATTTGCTTTCTGAATAATTTAAAAGCTTAGCACCGTACTCGTAAGTAATTGCGGTACGATTAGAGATTTTATATCTACCGGCAATTCCAAGAAAATAAGCATCATTTTGGTCAGATAAGTTTTCTACTAAATTATAATGCACCATGGTTGGCGTTATTTGTATAGAAAGTTTATCGTCAATTTTTCTAGCAATAATAATTTGCTGAACAAATGATAATCGATCTGATGCATATTTAAATTTATCTATTCCACCAATCTGTAAACCTTTTATCCCGTTTCTATAAGCTCCAGAAAATAAGGTTACACTAATTGGCATCGAGCCACTTTTAGACTGTCTTAATAATCTATATTTTAAAAAACCGTCGATTTGTTTTTCATAAGAAGTTCTGCCTAATCCAAACTGCAAACGACCATTGTAGCTATATTCTAACCCCAAACGAATACTTGCGCCGCCATCTATTCCCCAAAAATCATAAGCACCCGAATTAAATGGACCAAAGTGATGGTGAATTCTAAAATCTAAAGACCTCGTTCCTCCCACTTCAATCGTTTGTTGATTGATTAGCCTGGTAGCTTTAAAGGTAGCAATGACAGGCTCGTCTTTAGGCGCTTCTGCTAAACCTTGTAATAGTGACATTGGATCGATGTCTTGAGCGCTTAATGTAAATGCACTTGAAATAATTAAAAAAGAAATTAGCAGTATTTTTTTCATGGTGTTTAATTATCTCTTCTTCCTTGATTTATCCACAACTCAATTATCCTAATAGAACAATCATCAATTTTAACTCCGCCCGAGTTCTTTGGCATTTGAGACTTGGAAGCGATACCATCCCAAGTAATGGAACTTAATAATTTAGCACCTGTATAGGTATTGATTACTGCGGTGTGAGTGGATAAGTTTTTACCTGAATTTGCATTGTGACAAATGGCATTTCCTGTACCACATTGGTTTTGTAAAATAGGAACCACTTGTGCAGCAAAACTAATTGTTGTAGTTGATGCCGTATCACAAACAGCCTCTTCTAAAAAAGGGTTTAATTCTGTGAAATTATCGTAATAACATGCAGACAAAAAACTAGCTGCAATTATTAAAAGTGAAAATACTTTTTTCATGATTTACTTAATTATTTTTTGCCCCTTGTTCTATCCAAACCATAATATTTAATATTTGCTTATCTGCCAATTTGGTATCTGGCAGCGGTGGCATGCGTTTTTCATTATCTAACTCGTTGATGACTTCATATAATTCGCTTTTATTTGCAGAACCAGCTTCTACAATATCCATTAAATCATTATAGGTAACCAAAGGTAATTCTTCATATCCAACAGCACTATGACAGCCCTGCATGGCACATCGAGTGGCAATTATTGGCTGAATATCTTTACTAAAAGTGATGACGGGTGCATTGCTTAAATCAACTTCATGCTTACAAGATGAAAATGAAATAAAAGAAATAGCAAGTATGATTAAAAATTTCATTCTCATGGCTATTGGGTTTTAAACTACAACTCTAAGTTACTAATTTTATTTAATGTTATGATTAGTTTAGCTAACATTTCATCGTTAAAATCGAGGTGTGTAACGAATCTAATACATTGCTTGCCCATGGTATTAGCAATAATGCCCTCTGCTTTTAATTTTCCTAAGAACACATCCGAAGGCACCTGGTCTTTTAATTTAAAAATAATTATATTAGTATGTACCGGCAATAATTCTTGCACAAATGTACATTGTGCTAAACACTCGCCTATTGCTTTTGCGCGTTTATGGTCTTCTGCTAACCTTTCAATATTATTTCTTAAAGCGTACAATGCACCAGCAGCAATCACTCCAGCTTGTCTCATACCACCACCAAATAACCTTCTATATCTTCTTGCTTTATCAATAAATAATTTACTACCGACCAATACAGAACCAACTGGCGCGCCTAATCCTTTAGAAAAACATATCGAAATACTATCAAAATAATTCGCATAATCTTTGGCATTATCTTTGGTTTCTATTAAGGCATTAAAAATTCTCGCGCCATCTAAATGCAAAGGTAATTGATGCTTTTTACACATTGCGGCGATTGGTGCTATTTCTGCTAATGAATAAAAATTTCCGCCCGCTTTATTTAAAGTATTTTCTAAAACAACCAACGATGTTCGAGGTAGATTGATAATAGCAGGTTGGATTTGTGCTTCGATTTGTTCGGCAGTAATCTTACCAGCATTACCCATTACTGGCCTAACTTGAACCCCCGAATTAAATGCAATTCCTCCTCCTTCATAATTGTATACATGCGAAGTAATATCACAAATCACCTCATCGCCAGGAATGGTATGGGTTTTGATAGCTATTTGATTGGTCATGGTACCTGAAGCGCAAAAAACCGCCGATTCGAAGCCAAAATGCTCAGCTACTGCTGCTTCAAGCATATTAACGGTAGGGTCGTCGCCATAAACATCATCACCCAATTCAGCTTGGAGCATAAATTGCTTCATTTCAGGACTAGGTTTGGTAACTGTATCGCTTCTTAAGTCTATGAACCTCATTTTTTATAGTATTTTTGTAAATATAATTAACCTTAAACAAATTGAGAATTTTTAGATTAGGTCTTTTTCTAACATGTCTTATGCTGCTTAGTTTTTCGACTTTGCAGGCGCAACTTGTTGTAAAAACCAATCGAACGGTAAGTGATTTGGTGACGAAGGTTTTGGCAGGTGGCGGGGTTGATATTATAAATATTCAATATTCGGTTGGGACAGGAAATATTGGTTTTTTCAAAGAAGAAAAAAAATGCATTGGTTTAGACAAATGCATTGGTTTAGATAGTGGCTTAATTTTATCGACTGGAAAAGTAATAGATGCTATTGGACCAAATAATAGAGGCGATATGGGTTCTTCCAATAATTTACCTGGAGATGCAGATTTAGATTTATTGAGTCCAAATTTTCCAACCTACGATGCTACCTGGATTTCTTTTTCTTTTAGTCCACAAGCCAATCAAGTAAAATTTAGATTTGTATTTGCTTCAGAGGAATATCCCGTAAGTATTGCAAAAAAATTCAATGATGTTTTTGGTTTTTTTATTGCTGGACCGGGCTTTACTGGCGCGCAAAATATTGCTTTGGTTCCATCTACCAACGATCCCATTTCCATTCAAACAATCAATGCAAATACCAATTCTTCTTATTATATAGACAATACAAATGGCGTTAATGTGCAGTTTGACGCTTTCACCAAAGTAATTGAAATTACGGCTAATGTGCAGCCTTGTGAAAATTATACCTTAAAATTTGCCATAGCCGATGTCCAAGATTTTATTTTTGATTCAGGTATTTTTATTGAAGCCCAAAGTTTTCAAAGCATAGACCCAAGAGCTGTTTTAACTTATCAAGAAAAAAATTTAGTTTCAGAATGCGATAGTTCGGGATTTGTCATTAAGCGTATCAATCCAGATAAATCGCAAGCAATAACGGTCAATTATATTTTTGAAGGAACGGCAATAAACGGAAGCGACTACATCGCAACTCCAGCTGATCAGATAGTCATTGCTGCAGGTGCAACTAGTACATTTGTAAAGATCAAACCAATTAAAGATAATTTAGATTCTGAACCTACAGAATCGGTTAAATTAAAAATTGTAAACCCTATTATTTGCGATACAGCACAAGCAGAATTAGGCATATCGAATTACAAATCCATAGGCTCAGGTAAATTAAAAACACAATTGAAGTGCGATGATAGTATTACTACCATTGCATTGGTTCAATCCGATCTACTCGATTCCATTAAATGGTATGACAAAGACAAAGTAATTTTAAATTATGGAAGTACTTTCAAAATTAAAAATGGGGATACAAGCAATTATTATATTTATAGTATTGAAAAATGCACAGGATTAACCATCAAAGATTCGATTAAGCTCAAATTCTACCCTATTACCACAAACGCAGATACCATTGTATGTATCGGAGATCAAATACAACTATTTGCCAATAGTGCTTTCCCAAATGCTAAATATATTTGGTCTTCCAATGTGGGCTCGTTTAGCCCAAATAATACCGTGGCAAATCCATTATTTAATGTGGTGGATTCGAGTATTGTTACTGTAAAAATTGATAACGAAACCTTTTGTTCTCAAAAAACTTTTAAAGTTTATGCGCCAGAACTTTTAATCAAAGACACCTTAAATTCGATTTGTTTAAAAGGTAGCATTCTCCTTTTAGCTTCGGGTGGCAAAAAATATCGATGGGTACCAAGTGCTGGCTTGTCGAGTGATACCATTGCCAATCCAATAGCTAATCCGGATACTAGCACTAAATACATATTAACCATTACGAATGGAATTTGTGAAAAAGTATATCGTGTATCTGTAAAAGTAGATACTTTTCCAATCGCAAATGCAGGTATCGATCAAATAATTTGTAGTCGTCAAAAGGTTCGATTACAAGCAAGCGGTTCGGATTACGGAACTTATAATTGGTATCCTACTTTTCTAGTAGACAGCCCCGAAATAGCGAATCCATTTGCAAACCCCGCAAGCACCACCCAGTTTTTATTACAAGCTTTTAATGGTAGTTGTATGAGCACAGATAGCGTAATTGTTTTTGTAGTAGATCCGGCAAGTGCGGCTTTTAATTATAGCTTTGATTCTTGTGCAAGAACCATACAAGTTTCATCTATTGCAGACTTAAGCAATAGTCAATTTTTTTGGGACTTTGGAGATGGATTTACCAGTAGTAACAGCCAGCAAAATCATCAATATCAAAAACAAGGAATTTTTACCGTTAAATTGACTACCAACCCGCAAGCACCTTGCAAAGCAGAAGATTTTTTGGTAATTAGTATTCCTTTTGTAGATAAAGATTTGCGTAGAATTCCTGAAGTTTTTTCGCCAGACGATGACCAAATAAACGATGTATTTGAAGTTATTGGGGAAACGCATCCCTGTGCCATTAAAAGCATGCGCATTTTTAATCGATGGGGCGAAACCATTTACAATAGTTTAGAGAACCAAGGTAAACTTATTTGGGATGGCAAATACAAAGGCCAAGCATGCCCTATAGGTGCCTATGTATATATCATTGAGGGCGATGGCTTCGTCGATAAAGGAACTGTTTCTTTAGTCAGGTAATTAATTAACCATTGATTTATTGATTGCTTCTTTAAAAGACAAATCGATTGGCGCTTTTACTTTTTGTTTCATCAAAGCGAGTTCAATTACCTCTTGCATATCGTTTACATAATGAAATTTTAATTCTTTTAAATAGCGTTGATTGATTTCTAAAATATCTTTACGATTTTTTTCGCAAAGTATAATGTCTTTAATACCTGCTCTTTTTGCCGCTAATATTTTTTCTTTTAATCCGCCTACAGGTAAAACCTTACCCCTTAAGGTAATCTCGCCTGTCATTGCTAATTGAGGTTTTACTTTTCTTTGTGTATATGCAGAAGTTAAAGCGGTTAACATAGTTATACCTGCAGAAGGACCATCTTTAGGCACTGCACCTGCAGGCACATGCACATGCATATCCCATTGATCCAACACCCTAAAATCGATGCCTAGGTTTTTTGCATTGGCACGTATATAAGCCATAGCAATAACAGCAGATTCTTTCATTACATCGCCTAAACTACCCGTCAAAGTTAATTTACCTTTTCCAGGACTCAAACTTGCTTCAATAAATAAAATATCGCCGCCTACAGAGGTCCATGCTAAGCCCGTAACTACTCCCGCCACATCATTTCCTTGGTACATATCTTTATCGTACTCTGCAGCGCCTAAAATGCGTATTACATCGGCATTGTTTAAGGTCTTATTATATTTTTCTTTTACCGCAACACATTTTGCCGTACCGCGAATAAGCGTGGCAATTTTTTTCTCTAAACCTCGCACGCCAGATTCTCTGGTATAATCTTCGATCACTTTTTCAATTATTTCTGGCTTAATGATAATATCTTTTTGCTTCAAACCGTGTGCTTCCCTTTGTTTGGGCACTAAATATTGTTTCGCGATTTCAACTTTTTCTTCAATAGTATAGCCAGAAACTTCAATTATTTCTAGCCTATCAATTAATGCAGGATGAATATTATTTAAGGAATTGGCTGTTGCAATAAACATCACATTAGACAAATCATAATCGAGTTCGACATAATGATCGTAAAATGCATTGTTTTGTTCTGGATCTAACACTTCTAAAAGCGCAGAAGATGGGTCACCCCTAAAATCATTTCCAACTTTATCAATTTCATCTAAAACAAAAACGGGATTAGCTGATTGTGCTTTTTTCAAAGATTGAATAATTCTTCCAGGCATTGCACCAATGTATGTTTTGCGATGACCTCTAATATCTGCTTCGTCTCTAATACCACCTAATGCCATTCGCACATATTTTCTACCTACTGCTTTGGCAATAGATTTACCTAAAGAAGTTTTTCCAACTCCCGGAGGTCCAACCAGGCAAAGGATTGGCGCTTTCATATTGTGTTTTAATTTTAAAACAGCTAAATATTCTAAAATTCTCGACTTTACTTTTTCTAATCCGAAATGATCCTGATCTAAAATTTTCTGCGCTTTTTTAATATCGAAGAGGTCTTCAGTAAACTCGTTCCATGGCAATTCCAATAATAATTCTGCGTAGTTCAATAATACAGAATACTCTGCAGCAGCCGGATTCATACGTTGCAATTTATCTAGCTCTTTATTAAAAGCGTCGGCCACTTCTTTATTCCATAACTTTTTTTCGCCTCTTTCTCTTAAATTTTTAATCTCTAAATCGGGTGCATCACCGCCCAATTCTTCTTGAATTTGCTTCATTTGTTGATGCAAAAAATACTCTCTTTGTTGGCGATCAATATCTACCCGCACTTTAGATTGTATTTGATTTTTTAATTCCAACATTTGCAACTCTTTGGTAAGATGTTCTAAAACCATCTCGCCACGAACCACTAGATTTAACTGTTCTAGCATTTTTTGTTTATCAACTAATTCTGCGTTCATATTAGAACTAATAAAGTTGATTAAGAAAGATGGACTTTCGATATTCTTAATGGCAAATGCCGCTTCAGAAGGAATGTTGGGAGAAATTTGAATAATTTGAATGGCTAATTCTTTTAAAGAGGCAACCAATGCTTCAAACTCTTTGTTTTTAGCATAAGTACTTTCTTCGAAATTTTCCACATTTGCTTTGATGTATGGATTCTCTTGAATTAATTCTTTTAAATGAAATTTGCGTTTACCTTGAATGATCACCGTGGTATTACCATCTGGCATTTGCAACATTTTAACAATGTATGCAACCGTACCCACTTTATATAAATCTTCGAATGTAGGATCTTCTATGTTCGCATCTTTTTGAGCAACCACTCCAATTATTTTATTCCCTTTATAAGCATCTTTAATGAGCTTAATAGATTTGTCACGGCCAACGGTTATAGGAATTACTACTCCTGGAAATAATACGGTATTGCGCAATGGCAGTATTGACAAAACTTCAGGCATTTCTTCCGAATTCATGATTTCTTCATCTTCTGAAGATAACAATGGAAAAAACTCGGTATCGTCGTTGATACTATTAGAATCTAGGTTATTTATATTAAATGGATCGAAAATACTCATGGCTGCAATTTATTAAATAGTCATTTTGTCAGTCTATTGGGCTAGATTAGCCCTTTATTGATTAACATATATAGTAATTCAAAGCAAATGCCAAAGTTTACAATTGTATTATTTTAATGAAAAAAACTGAGTGCTTTTACCTTTTTGGAATAAAAAAGAGTGCTTCTGATTCTTATAATTTAAGTTTACGACATTTGACTGAATCGGAAACATATCCATTAAAAACGTATCTGTTATTTCTATATTTTTAACAGCCTTATCAACCGGAATTTCAAAAAAAATGGTCAATAAGTCTTTTTGCTCTTTAGTGCCAATTAAACGAAATTGACTGGCCGGTTTTTGATTTAATTTAACGTTGAAATGTTTATTCAAATATTTTAATAACAAGGTATTTAATCCGGGTTGATCCGATTTCCATTTAACAACCTGCTTATTTTCTTGCGTCAAAACTGCTTCTAAATCGTCCACAAAAACATTCATCGTTACTTGAAAACATTTTTCGGTAGGATTAAAATCTAGTTGCGTAACTGAAGTATAATACTTGTGAGCCTGCATGGTAAAAGGTAGCAAGATGAAAAGCATTAATGAAATTGAACGAAAAATATTTCCTTGTTTCATTAAATTACAATTTACCTTGTTTGTCTAACTGCATGGTGTTAGGCTCTCTGCTCTTTTGCTGTTCTTTAAATAATTGAAATTGCGATTCAATAATTTTACTCGGAAAATAATTATTTTTTCGGTTGATATCTGCCGTTTCTTGTAATGGGTCTAATACAAATTGCTTTACTTCTTGATTAGTGATGATTAATTTAGAAACTTTTTGGTTATTTTTTCTCCAAATTTCTGCTGGTATTCTTAAAATTTCTTTTTGCCCATTGGCTAGTTCATATTCAATAATTACAGGCATGATTAAACCACCTACGTTTTCGAAATCAAGTATATAGTAAAACAAATTATTCGAGAGCATTTTCTTGTCTTCTGCCGATAAAGACTCTTCATATTTCTTGAATTTATCTTTGTCGTTTTCGGTTACGTCTAAAGCGTCGTATTTATTATAAAAATCCGAAAGCGAAGGATAATTATTTAAACGATAATTTTTTATGGCTGTTTTATTTCGAATAGTAGAAATGGAAATATCATTTGCATCACGCTTTGACTTTTTAGCTGGCTTCTCTATAGATGGATTCTGAGAATCAATGGTATAGGCTGTTACCGAGTTTAATGCAATGTCGCAAGGCTCGGTGCTATAAAACCAGCCTTTCCAAAACCAATCCAAATCGACGCCACTTGCATCTTCCATGGTTCTAAAAAAATCTGCAGGTTGCGGATGTTTGTATGCCCAACGATTGGCATAAATTTTAAATGCATCATCGAATAAAGTTCTACCCATGATGGTTTCTCTTAAAATATTTAAGGCCGCTGCTGGTTTGCCGTAAGCATTATTACCAAACTGTTGAATCGATTCAGAATTAGTCATGATGGGCTCTAAAGTAGCTTGATCACTAGACATATAAGGGATGATGGATCTTGCTTCGCCTCTACTAGAAGGATATTTTTCATCCCATTCGCGTTCCGCTAAATATTGACAAAAGGTATTCAAACCTTCGTCCATCCAAGACCATTGGCGTTCGTCAGAATTAATAATCATCGGAAAATAATTATGCCCCACTTCGTGTATAATAACTGAAATTAAACCATACTTAGTTCTTGCGCTATAAGTACCGTCTTTCTCTGGTCTTGGACCATTGAAACATATCATAGGATATTCCATTCCACCAATGGGACCATTCACCGAAATGGCAACTGGATAAGTATAGTCTACTGTATATCTCGAATAAACCAATAAGGTATGTGCAATGGCTTGCGTAGAATATTTTTCCCATAATGGATTGCCTTCTTTTGGGTAATAAGACATGGCCATTATTATATTTTTACCAACGGTTACACCCATCGCATCCCAAATAAATTTACGAGAACTAGCCCATGCAAAATCACGCACATTTTCTGCTTCAAAAATCCAAGTTTTTGTTTTTGTTTCTTTGCTTGATTCGTTTTTGAGTGCTTCGGCTGGTGTAATAATTAAGAGTGGTTCTTTAGCATTTTTAGCCGCATTGAATCTGCTCAATTGCACTGGACTCAGCACTTGCGAAGCATTTTGTAATACACCAGTTGACGCAACCACATGATCTGCTGGCACAGTTATGGAAACTTTGTAATCTCCGAATTCTAAGGCAAATTCGCCTGTCCCTAAATATTGTTTATGCTGCCAACCATCTACGTCGTCGTATACACATAAACGTGGAAACCATTGCGCCAATTCGTAGAGGTAATTTTTATCTTCTGGAAAATACTCACAGCCACCTCGACCACCATTAAATTTAGTGTTGTTGATTTTATTATTCCATTTTAATTGAAATACAAACTTTTCGCCTTTTTGTAATGGACTAGCCAAATCAATACGCATCATGGTATTGACGATGGTGTATTTCAAAGCTTTACCCTGATTATCTTTTAAGGATAGGATTTTATATCCACCTTCAAATTCATTTCTGAAAATATATTTCATTCCTTCAAAACTCATATTACTCATTTGATCTTTCGTTTCTGTCAAATAAGTCATAGAATTGAGATCAAAAATATTTTGATCTAATTGTAACCATAAATAGCTAAGCGCATCGGGCGAATTATTTGTGTAGGTAACCTTTTCGAAGCCAGTTAACTCTTGCTTTTCATCATTTAAATTTACGTCAATTACATAATCAACTTTTTGTTGCCAATAAGCATGACCCGGAGCACCTGCGCCATTTCTATATTCATTTGCAGTTGGCCACCAATCTTCTAATTGATGAAATTTGCTTTTATCATAATTGTTTTGAGCCAATAATTGAAATGGAATTAACATTCCAAAAAACAAACAATTTCGTAATTTAATTTTCATAAAAAATTCAAAGTATTAAAAAATATTTCTTTGTATCAAGCAATAAAAACAGCCATACTTGACCCCATTTATTTCAATATAATTTTGATGTGTTGCGAACTTGTATTGTTTGCAATCTTTAAAAAATAAACACCCGCTGCATAATTTGTTGTAGGGATTTGTGTTAATTCGCTCGAGAGTGCTCCTTCAAAAACTACTTTACCAAATAAATCTATCAAGGTATAAGAAGCTTGCAAAGCCAATGGATTAGCTATGTTCAAAACTTCAGTAGCAGGATTTGGATAGGCAGATATAGATTGAAAATGTTGCATTGCGATTCCTGTAGCTGGCATAACCACAACAGAATAATCTTCTATTTGTCCGAATTTAATAGTGCCACATGGGTCGCTCGGAATATTACCCGATGTCCTTCCTGTACGAATACGCATGCGAAGCGGTGTATTCTTTATCGCATTAGTTGGAATGGTAATATTTCCTTCGTGCGTTTTAACTGTTAAATCTGTTTGGAAAACTTCTTCGCTGGTTTCGAATGCGGCATCATTATTAAAATCAATAAATACCCTGGTAAATACAGATCCAGCTGTATTAGTGGTAATGGTCATTGGATAAGTTTTGCCCGCTTCTACAATGGCTCTTTTGCAGGTAAAATCCACGTAACCCCCTTCGTTTGCGGCATTCGTTGAACTATTATTTAAATCAACAAAACTAACATTGTATATAGAATTATTACTCAATGGATCGGCTACAAGACCGGCACAGCTAGTCGCTTTTGCCTTTGATGCATATACTTCAACATAATTATTTTTCACTAAAGTATCCGCACCATTTGGGTTAGTAGCAATTAAAGTAACCGTATATTTTCCACTTTTTGTATAAGCATGCATCGGATTTTCAGCCACACTAGTTTGACTATCTCCAAAGTTCCATAGGTAAGTAATTGCTGTTCCCGAAGTATTGACAAACTGCATATCAGTATTTAAATCACATACTAATTTTTCTATGTAAAAATCGGGCGTAGGTATTGCTGTATATTTCTTTCCTACCCCAACGGCATACCATGCATCTGTTGTAGCAATATATTCTGGCGAACCAAAGCCATATAAATCAATAGCAGATTGAATTGCGCCCTTTCTAGCATCGTTAAAATCTGATGATGGACTTAAATAATTTGTTAAATTTCTATAGGCTATTTTACTTGCTTTGAGGTAACCAATTCCTGTTACATCAAAAGTGCTTCCAACATCATTTTTACCTGCACCCCCATCGGATAATAAATAATACCAATAGTTTTGTACGCCAGAGTTGTTGTGCACGCCACATTGATCGTTACTCCCACTAGGGATACAGTTTTTGGTATTAGTCCAATTTAATCCACCATAAGTGTCCGGATTTTGAAATGCATTTGGATTTGACATATCTCTCAATGAAAAATTCCCTCTGCCAATTTTCCAATTGGCATTAGAATCTAAAGCATAAATTTCTATTGCTGAACCAAATATATCTGAAAACGACTCATTTAGCGCGCCCGATTCACTTTCGTAAATTAAATCTGCACTAAATCCTGTAACACCATGTGCAAATTCGTGCCCTACAACATCTATGTGGGTTAAGGGCTGGCTATTGCCATCTCCAAATACGGTATAACTTCCGTTCCAAAATGCATTGAAATAATTTACATCATAATGCAAATACATTTCCATCGCTTTCCCATTGTCATCGATGCTATTTCTGTTATGTACATTTTTAAAGAAATCAAATGTTTGTTCTGCACCATAATAAGCATCGGTAGCGGCTTCATCTAAATTCGCATTAAAATTATTCCAATAGTTATTTGAATCAGTAAATGGGATGGCATTATTTTCGAATTGTTTTTGGCAATTATAGGTTATAATTCCAGTACCCGAATTGCCACGATTTG
>CAJBBN010000119.1 GCA_903951325.1 uncultured bacterium | reverse complement strand
GTTCCTGCAACTGGTGAAGGTACTTCCGAATCAACTTTATCGGTTGCAATTTCTAATACAGATTCATCTGCATCAATTGCATCGCCAGCAGCTTTCACCCATTTAATGATGGTTGCTTCGGCAACACTTTCACCCATTTTTGGTAGTAGTAATTCGTATTGAGCCATAATTCTTATTTCAATAAATATTTATTTCAACGCACAAAAATAATCGAATTTCGCTTATCCTTCAATTTTAATTCTCTTTGAGGAGTCTATAAAGCATGTAAAGTGCACTAACTGCCGTTCTTTCAATGTTTTGCATTCTTTTATTACCAAATAAAAACTTTTTGGCAAGCACCTTATTCTTACTTGCAACGGCAATCCATACCGTTCCAACTGGTTTATCAGGTGTGCCACCATCGGGGCCAGCGATTCCAGAACAAGCTATAGCATAATCCGAATTAAAGGCTTTTAGAGCCCCTAAAACCATTTCTGTTACTGTTTCCTCACTTACTGCACCCGTTTGGCTTAAAGTGTCTGATTTAACGCCTAACACGCTTTCTTTTAAACCGTAAGAATAAGTAATTCCACCGCCTAAATAGGATTTAGAGGAACCAGGAATTGCAGTAAGTAAATGTCCTATATAACCACCGGTGCAACTTTCGGCAGTAGCTAAGGTTTTATTTTGAGCCGCTAACATTTGTAAAATAACTTCTTCAATGTTGATATCTGTTAAGGCTACCACATTTTCAGCTATTTTAGCTGCAATGGCCTTTTTATGAAAATTGATTTCTTCTTCCAGTGCTGCGCGATTGTCTCCATGTGCACTGAGTCTCAATCGTACTTGTCCTAACTTGGGTAAATAAGCTAATTGAATATGTGCTGGCAATTGCGCTTCTTCTTCGATAATTAAGTCTGCTAAAAAGGACTCTCCTATGCCTGCAGTTAAAATGGTTTCGTGTAAAACAAATGGCAATTTTAGGGTTTGACTTAATTTTGGAATAATGCTATTTTCCATCATGTCTATCATTTCAAATGGTACACCTGGCATCGAAAAATAATGACAATTGTTTTGATAGAAATACATTCCTGGCGCTGTACCTTGTAAGTTTAAAATAATTTCGCAAGAAGATGGAACAGCCGCCTGTTGGTGGTTTGCGGGCAAGACTGGTTTATTATATCTTGCAAAGATTGCATGTATATTTTGCAGTGCTTGCTCATTAATCACTAATTCGCCGCCAAAAAAATCAAGCAATACACTTTTAGTAATATCATCTTTGGTAGGGCCTAAACCTCCCGTAATAAATACTACTTCTGCTCGTTCTTTAGCTTCGGCAAGTGCCTTATAAATATGTGCCGCATTATCCGAAACAGAAGTAATTTGTTTAACCCGAATGCCAATGGCATTCAATTTTTGAGCCATCCAAGCCGAATTGGTATCGACAACTTGGCCTATGAGTAATTCGTCGCCAATGGTAATTATTTCTGCAAACATCTTGTTAATTGTATCGTTTTTATCAAAAGAAAATTATTAAAATTGTAAACCATCAAAAAAAACAAAATGAAAAAATATTATTTCTTAGCCATCATTTTATTTGCTGCACAATTTTCGGTAGCACAAATTGACTATAATAAACTGAAAAAACAAGGACAAAGCATTGTTAAACAAGTTAACGCTGGTAATAACCCCTTGAGTCAGGACGAAATTATTGAAGGATTAAGAGAGGCCCTAACGGTAGGAAGTAACAATGCAAGTAAAGCTGCTGCTGCAGTTGATGGGTATTATAAAAATCCGAAACTTTATATTCCCTTTCCGAGCGAAGCTAAAAAAATGGAGCAAATGCTAAGGAGTTTTGGTCAAGAAAAATTAGTAAACGATTTTTTATTGAGCTTAAATAGGGCTGCCGAAGATGCTGCAAAAGAAGCGGCTCCTATATTTGTGAATGCTGTTAAAGGCATGAGCATTGCAGATGGATTAAGCATTTTGAATGGAAAAGATGATGCTGCCACACAATATTTAAAACAAAATACACAGGCCTTATTGCTCGATAAATTCAAACCCATTGTAGAAAATTCTTTACATAAAGTTAGTGCAACCAAATATTGGGAACAATTAGTGGTGGCTTACAATAAAATTCCAATGGTAGAAAGAATGAATCCGAGTTTAAGCGAATATGCTACTCAAAAAGCAATTGATGGTATTTTTATTGTAGTTGCGGAAGAAGAATTGCAAATCAGGAAGAACCCTGCAGCAAGGGTTTCTGCCATTTTGAAAAAGGTTTTTAATCGCTAATCTCTTTCGTAAAATTCTCTGCGTTTGGTGAGTTTTAAATCTTGCAAAATAGAAGATCTTACTTTTAGCAACACACTGTATCTTTGATAAGTTCCAAATGGAATCCAATTAACCGTTAAATCCCAGCAATGTAAATCTCTGATAATATTTAAAGAGGTAAGCGTTACTTCTTTTGCATAAAAATCATAGCCAGAAGAAAATCCAACTTTCCATTTTTTGGTTATACTTAGATCACCATTAACATTTAAGGCATTACTTGTAAATGGCGTATTTAAAGGTTTTGAGTAACTTAATAAATAATTAATAGCGATATTCCAAGGTATAGTCCAATCTACATAGTATACCGTATTTCTGTTCAATAAATCATTATCAATTCTATCTAATTGATTTTTTATTTTTACAGATTGTTCGTTGTTAGTTGATTTTTTAAAGGCCGATGGATTTAAGTTGGTACTCAAAGACATGGTGGCAGCCACTAATCGAGCCAGTCTTTTATCTTGTTGAAATTGGGTTTGGTTGATGCGTCTATAATTTCCGAATTTATCTAATTGTAAACCATATACATCGTAAGCAGCATTCAAATCAATATTTACTTTTTCAAACAATAACGTACGCCCAACTATATTAATTACAGAGAGTTTGAGTGAGTCTGCTGCTAAATTATAACTACCTGTTAAACGTAAACTTTCAAACAATTTTACTTTTTTAATGAGCAAACCTGTATCTACTGCTTTACTGGTTTTCATCTCTAAATTATTATCGAATGAAAAAGAAAGCAAACTCGAATTGCCTGCACCCGGTGAACCATATATTCCATTTTGAAATATAGAATAAGGCGTTAATTTTCCACTGGTATCGGTTTGAACATTTTTATAATAGCCAAAACTTTCGGCGCTAAAATCTGGTCTAAAAGAATAAGATATAGCGGGTGTAAATACATGTCTTATAGCCGAAACACCAAATGCATTTATATTAAACATACCATATACTCGGGTAGTGAGAGAAAAGCCCAAACTATAATCTCTAGCTTGTTTGAAGCCATCTATGGTATCTGTTATTACTTTAGTACCGTCCCAAGATTTTTCAATGGAATTAAAATACCAGCGTTCGTTGTAATTTAAATATGGACTAAGTGTAAAGTACTTCAACACATTAAAAGAAGTTGATATTGGCAAACTATGACGCATGCCATTTTGAACTTGATTACTGGCTAAACTTTTAAACAATAAACTATCATAAGTATCTATTTTATTCTCTAGATCGAGGGTGTAGTTCATGCCAATTTTATGATACCATTTTTGAGGACCTACCCTATTTTTAGAATCAAAAGGATTGATACGAGACATGCTAAAGTTAACACGAGGTAAACCTAAACTTACCTGTCCGGTTTGTAAGTTTTGATTATGCGTTAAGGAGCTAGACATACTGAATGGCGTGCCTTCCCAGGTTTTAGCATAACTCACAGAAGAAGATAAATTATTCTGAGTAATAGATTGAATGTTGGGGGTAATATTATTTCGGTAATTATTTCTTGATGCAATATTTACAGCGGCACTAAACCTCGAACCTGGAACTGCTTTAGGATCTTGGTTGTGTGTCCAACGGATATAAAAATCTTGACTTAAAGCATATTCGGCTGTTTGCGCCTCTCCAATTTTTCGATTTGTAAAACCGGCAGCTAATGCACCGTTGTATTGGTAACGATTATTATATCGCGTAACCCCACTAAATCCATAACTTCCTTTTGAATAAATATCTCCTTTGATTGATAAATCTACTTTCTCGTTAATAGCAAAATAATAGCCACCATTACGTAAAAAGAAGCCCAAGGTGCGGTCTTCTCCTATTTCTGGTATAACTACCCCAGACGAGCCCCCCTTTAACCTTGGAAAGAAACCAAATGGAACGGCTAATGGTAAGGGTACATCTTCGATTACTAAATAAGCCGGTCCAGAAACTGTTTTATCGGAAGTGTTTTTGGCTTTTGTTAAGGCAATATAAAAATGTGGATGCGCTTGATTACAAGTAGTGTATTTTCCATTACGAATAAATACCTCATCGAATTCATTTTTCTTTACATCCTTGGCATGCAAATAGCCTTCGCCTTCGGTGGTAATCACTTCTTTAATTTTACCTTTTTTGGTTTCGAAATTATAGGCTAACTCTTGTGCATCGTAGGTTTGCCCCCCTTCGGTAAAAACAGGTTTACCTTTTAGTACACCAGTAGAATCTAGCAAACCATTAGCATAAACCACTTTATTTTTTTGATCAATTTTTATGAAAGCTGCTTTAAGAATAATGTCTTCGTAATAAACCTCGGCACCATTATATAAATAAACTTCATTTTTTTTAAAATTATAAACGATAGAATCTTTTGCGTTGTATTTAATTTTAGATTGAATGGCCTTTTTCTTTATTTTTAAAAGGATACTATCTGGTACTAGTGGGTCGTTTAACGATTTAGTGAGGGAATCTATTTGAATGTTGGTTTTTGAAAGCAAGCTCGATTCGGCCTTTCCAGAACCCATAGATCCGAAAAAACTTATTAACAATAGTGGAAATACCGATTTTAGTAGTTTCAAATTAGCTAATGAATACTATTTTTGCAATGCGAAGTAACAAAATTTTAAGCAATTTATAATGCTCAAACGACTAAGTCAATCAATTCTTATACTCTTTATAATAATTACCAGCTTTATATTTTATTCATTTACACTGAATTCCTATAAAATTAAGACGGTGGTAATTGATGCCGGCCATGGTGGACACGATACGGGTTGCTTAGGCTCCTTCTCTAGAGAAAAAGATGTTACACTAGCCGTTGCATTAAAATTAGGTGATGCCATTCAAGCTAGTAATCCTGATATCAAAGTTATTTATACCCGCAGTACCGACGAATTTATTGAATTAGCAGAGCGCGCAAACATTGCAAACAAAGCTAAAGCAGATGTTTTTATCAGTATTCATTGTAATGCAAACCCCAATAAAAGCGCTTATGGAACCGAAACCTATGCCATGGGATTGTCTAAAAGTGAGGCTAATTTAAATGTAGCTAAAAGAGAAAACTCGGTAATTTTATTAGAAGAAAATTACGAAACCACTTACGATGGTTTCGATCCACAATCTACCGAAGCTTATATTATCTTCTCTTTATATCAAAATGAAAACTTAGATAAAAGTGTTTCTTTAGCGGCTAAAATCCAAAGTCAATTCTCCAAAACCGACCAAAGATTTAACAGAGGAGTTAAACAAGAAAGCTTTTTAGTGCTTTGGAGAACCAATATGCCGGCTATTTTAATTGAAACTGGTTTCTTAACTAATAAAGAAGAAGAGCAGTATTTAACCTCCGAAAGTGGCCAAAATGCTATTTCTAGTTCTATTTTAAGGGCATTTATTGAATTTAAAACCGAATTAGAAAAAGAAAATTAAGCTATATTTGTCAAAATTAGCATTTGTGAAAATTTCAAACGAAACCAAAGTAGGCTCATTAACCGTTATCGCTATTACTGTATTGATAATAGGCTATAACTTTTTAAAAGGTAAAGACCTATTCACCAACACCGTCGATTATTATGCCAAATACGAAAACATCAATGGCATAAAGGTTTCAAACGCTATTTTATATAATGGGTTTAATGTGGGTAAAGTGACTGCCTTAGATTTAAATGAAAAAGGAGAAGTGATTGCGACGCTAACTTTACAGCCCAATATAAAAATTCCCATTCATTCTATCGCTAAAATTGCTAGTCAAGATTTATTAGGTGCAAAAGCAATTGTTTTATTGTTTAGCGATGCCAGAACATACCATCAAGAAGGTGATACCTTACTAGCTGAAGTGGAGATGAGTCTTTCTGAATCAGTAAATACGCAGGTTTTACCGGTAAAAGCTAAAGCAGAAAAACTGTTGGGCACTATGGATTCTATTTTAATTACCGTCCAAACTATTTTAAATCCAAATTTCAGAAATAACATTGATGAAAGTTTTTCAAGCATTAAAAGAAGTATCGAAACGCTAGAAAAAACAGCCACCAGAATTGACACATTAGTGAAATTTCAATCTGCTCGATTTGCAAATATTACTTCCAATATCGAATCTATTACGAGCAATCTTAAAAATAATAATCAAAAAATTACAGACATATTAACTAATTTGAATCAAATTTCGGATTCTGTTGCTAAGGTTAATTTCATACAAACCATCGATAATGCAAATCGCGCTATTGCCCAAGTAGCAAGCATTACAGAGAAAATCAATAATGGTCAAGGTACTTTAGGCCAATTAGTAAACGACGAGCAATTGTATAATAACATCAATCAAACTGCTGCAGATTTGGATAAATTAATGGTTGATTTACGATTGAATCCTAAAAGATATGTTCACTTATCTTTTTTTGGTAGCAAAAACAAAAAATATAAAGAACCGAGCGATTCTAGCGAAATTAGAAAAGCGAAAAAATAACTATAGCGAATAGTGCTGTCCTTCTACAGCTAAAATAGTATTTGGAAATACAGACTGCGATTCGGCTAATAATAAATCAAGTTCTTTATACCTGGCAGAAAAATGCCCAATCATTAATTGTTTAACATTTGCTTTTTTTGCTAATTCGGCTGCCTGTAATGCAGTAGTATGAAAGGTTTCCTGCGCACGCGCTAATAATTCATGCAGAAAAGTTGATTCGTGATATAAAAAATCGATGCCTTCAATTTGATCTAAAAAATGTTCGGTATAGATAGTGTCCGAACAGTAAGCATAGGTTCTGGCTGGTTTTGGCGCAAAAGTTAATTCCGCGTTCGCAATGGTTCTACCAAATTTATCGCAATAATCTATTCCGTTTTTTAGCAATGGAATATACTCCAAAGGAATGTCGTATTCACTTAACTTTTCGGTGTTTATTTTTCTTTTACGCGTAACTTCTTTAAAAATAAAACCCGTAGTAGGAATGCGATGATTGAGAATAATAGTTTCTACAATTACATCATTATTTTGAAAAACGACTTCGGTATAATCTACCTGTGTTGCCCTAAAATTAATAGGAAAGCGTAATTGCGTCTCCGAAACTTTTAATTGCAAATCGATAATATCTTTGAGCTCTGGAGGCCCAATAATATGCATCTCTTTTGTACGACCATTTAAGTGAAGCGTAGATAATAAACCTACCAAACCTAAATAGTGATCACCGTGTAAATGAGAAATAAAAATGGTATCAATTTTTGCAGATTTTATTTTGAATTTATTGAGTTGGTTTTGCGTCGCCTCTCCACAATCGACTAAATAAAAATGTTCGTTCAAATTAATAATTTGCGCCGATGGATTTCTATTATATGCCGGAGTTGCAGAACTACTACCTAAAACAGTAATTTCAAAAACACCCATTTTAATTATTCATTACCTAACTCATTATTTAAATCGCGTTCAATTTCTTCCATAAAAACAAAATCGATGGCCTCTGTTACGGTTGGTACAATATTGAGGTAGTTTTCTGTTGTTGACAAGCCTAAAATCTTTTGTAAATCGTTTGACACGCCAACCAATACAAAGGTACCCACATTATTTCTACACATGCGTGCGCCATATAAAATGGCACTTATACCCGATTCGTCTGCTGTATAAACATTGCTTAAATCTAAGATGATGTTTCGAATCTCTTCCACTTCGATAGCATTAAATTCCGATTTTAACTTAGGTGCTTTTTCGGAATTTAATTCTTCAATATCTAAAGGTTTAAGCAATACATATTTTTCGTGTTTATCTATTTCGAATTTCATGATAAATTTTTTAAAGCTGCTAAAACATTGGTTTCAATTCTCTGTGCAATATTTGAATTATCTACCGGAATAAATTTCTCCGCAATAATTTTTTCGTATAATTCGATGTATCGATCCGAAATTTCTTTCACTTTTGCTGGTGTCATTTCGGGTACAGCTTGTCCTTCTTTACCTTGAAAACCGTTTTCAATTAACCATTTGCGAACAAACTCTTTAGAAAGTTGCTTTTGCTCTGTTCCAGCAATTTGTCTTTCTTGGTAACCTTCGGCATAAAAATACCTCGAAGAATCTGGTGTATGAATTTCGTCGATTAAATAAATTTGATGGGCTATTTTTCCAAATTCGTATTTGGTATCTACCAAGAGCAAGCCCTTTGCTAATGCCATTTCGGTACCTCTAGCAAATAATTTTCTAGTGTAATTTTCTAACTGAATATAATCTGCTTCCGAAACTAAACCGGTAGCAATAATTGCCTCTCTTGAAATATCTTCGTCGTGACCTTCATGCGCCTTTGTAGTAGGCGTAATAATTGGTTCGGGTAATAAATCGTTTTCTTTTAATCCCTCTGGTAGCGCAACGCCACAAACCACTCTCCTGCCTGCAGCATATTCTCTCCAAGCATGCCCAGCTAAATAGCCCCTAATCACCATTTCCACCGGAAATGTTTCGCATTTTTTACCAATGGTAACCGTAGCATCTGGAACCGACACCACCCAATTTGGAATAATATCTTGTGTAGCAGCTAAAAACTTTGCCGCAATTTGATTGAGCACTTGCCCTTTATAAGGGATCGCACTTGGCAACACCACATCGAATGCAGAAATTCTATCCGAAGCAACCATCACTAAAAGATCATCGTTAATGGTGTATACGTCTCTTACTTTTCCTTTATAAAATTGTGTTTGCTGAGGAAATTGAAAAGCAGTTTCTTTTAAAGCGGTCATGTCGGTAATATTTATATACAAATATCGAAATTTGTATGATTTAATTTATGTTAAGT
>CAJBBN010000118.1 GCA_903951325.1 uncultured bacterium | reverse complement strand
CCACAAATATAGTATTTGTGATAAATATCATAGCATGTAAATGTTATTTCTTATAAAATATCAATTTATCACATAAAAATGTTATTTGTGTAAAAAAAATCACACAGTGTGTGTGCTATTTATGGCAAGCTTTATTGTAATGTAAATCAACATTTAAACAATATTTGTTAATCAAAAGAAAATATCATGAAGAATAAAATCCTTTTTTTAATTGCATTTACAATCCTTTTTATAGGAGAGGCAAAAGCACAAATAGGCATTGGT
Source organism: uncultured bacterium (assembly GCA_903951325.1). GTDB lineage: Bacteria > Bacteroidota > Bacteroidia > Sphingobacteriales > Sphingobacteriaceae > CAIKLP01. The sequence goes on along the minus strand of CAJBBN010000118.1, from coordinate 8,684 downwards.
ACTAACACGCCAGATGCTTCTGCTGCATTAGAAATCAAAGCAAATGGATCAGCGGTTGGTTTATTATTACCAAGGCTAACAACGGCTCAGCGTGACGCCAACATTAAATCACCAAGTGCTGGTTTGGCTATTTACAACAGCACTACTAATACTTTAGAATTGGCCATTAGCGGCTCATTATGGATTAATGTAATATATGCAACTACTAATGCAGTGGCGTCTGGTACTACTAGCTCCACAGGAAAATTAGGTATCAGAACAACTTCCCCAGATGCCAATGCTGTTTTGGATATCAATTCAACTACAAAAGGTGTTTTGTTACCAAGATCATCAACAGATCCAACAGGAGTGGAAGGTATTATGTATTATAACACCACCGCAGATATGGTAAAATTATATAACGGAACGAGATGGATAGAATTAATCAATTAATTGAATTAATTGTTTGATACAGTTTTAAGTAAAATAAATAGATTTTAATTACAAATTATGAATAGGATAAATAAGATTACGATACTGCTTATAGTTATGATTTGCTCGTTAAGGAGTATGGCGCAAGTGGGTTTAGGTACTAGTAGCCCCAATGCCAATGCAGCCATAGACGTAGTAAGCACAAGCCAAGGAATTTTATTTCCACGTTTAACAACAACTCAACGCGATGCCATTGTTAGCCCTGCAAAAGGCCTAACCATTTTTAATACTACACTAAATTGCATACAAACCAATATAGGTACTGGCCTTGCAGTGAATTGGAAATGTCTTACAGGTATTTCACCTTCTACCAATGGAACAGCAAAAGTTTCGGCGTATACGACTTCCACCATTTCTGGGACAATATTCGTAGGTAACGCTGTTTCAAGTGTTACCCAAACCATTACGGCTACGGTAACTAGAGTGGGTGACTATAATATTTCTACCACGGCTAACGGAATAACTTTTGCAGCAAGTGGTTCTTTTTCGGCAACAGGTGCGCAAGATATTGTGCTAAGTGCTACAGGTACAGCAACTGCTAAAGGATCTGATACTTATACACTAAACACTACCCCCAACTGTAATTTTAGTAGATACGCCACTATTACGGGTGTCTATGCTAATGTTAATGGAACTTTCAAAGATTTTGCAACCCACAATTTAGGGGCTAATACTGCGAGTAATTCTTTTACTCATCTTAATGGAAATTCCGACGGCTCTGGCGGAACGGTGGGTTACTTATACCAATGGGGACGCCAGACTGATGGACATGAGCTGCGCAATAGTTCTACTGAAGCTGGCCCTCTTGCTGCTCCTGTAGCTAATAAATTTATTAAATCTTTAAACACAAATGGCTGGCTCAGTCCTCCGAGTAACACCTTATGGGGCGATGGCACTTCGGGAACAGATCCAGTCAAAGCAGCCAATGATCCGTGCCCTACAGGATTTAAAGTACCAAGCCAAGCCCAATGGAGCGGTTTGTTTATAGGCGGTACTACATCTGGTACTCTGGGTTCTGCCACCCAAAATACGTGGACATGGACAACAAGAGGTATTAAGATAGGGTCAAATCTTTTCCTTCCTGCAGCAGGCTCTCGCTACAGTTCCGATGCTTCTATAGGCTTTAATTATACTAATGGTGCCTATTGGAGTAGTTCGATTAATGGCAACAATGCATATTTCATAACCTTCGATAACACTACCGTAAATCCAGGCGCCAGCGGCGCACGTGGTAGCGGTATGTCTGTTCGTTGCATTGCACAATAATTCGGTTATTCAATTATATCCGCTACGCGGTCCATGTTTTTTTACACCCAAATTTCACATTTTAAAAATCAATAAAAATGAATCCTAAATTTTTATTAACGCTGTTGCTTTTAGTCATTTCTTTTTCTGTATCGGCTCAAGAATTAACATTAATACTATCGAAACATCCAAATAAAGAAGCAGTTATTGTTGCAGAACATGGCGTACGTAAAGACACACTTGGAACCATACTACTAAACCAAAATGGTAAAGGTTCAATCGTATTCAAAAACAAACAAGCACAAACTGGTTTAGTCAATCTTACTATAAAAGACAAGGCTTATTTGAGTTATGATTTTGTGCTATCGCCCACAGAATCACCAACACTTATTTGCGATATGGAATATGTGTATACCCAAAATACTAAAATCCTTCATTCGCCAGAAAACGATTGTTTGAACCGCTGGTTTGACCATTTAACACAATACAAACAGCGAATAGGATTAAACCAAGAGTTGAACAAATTATATCTGCCCACAACAGCGTTCTCAGAACTATTGGCCACCGAAAAACAAATTTCAGAAAAACAACTACAAAATCTATTAGATACCATAAATCAATCTACTTTGTTTGCTGCTAAATACATGCAATTTAAACTAGCACAAGAAGAAAAATTGGCCAAAGTGTGGGAAAGCGATGAACAGCGCAGCTTAGCTAAAAACTATTTTACGCAAATAGATTTTGACGCCTTATACGGCAGCTCGATGTGGTTTGCCATTATTAATTCCTGCATGGAAGCATATGTGAAGGAAAGCCCTTATCACCAAACTTTTGGTTCCGATATAGCAAGCAATTTAAAACGAATTAAAAATCAAAAAGTATATGAAGATTTACTGGATGCTGCCATTTCTGTTACTGAAAAATTTGCCTGGAATAAAGATGAAGAGGCAATAGTAGATTTTATTGTAAAAGATAATCGCATTAAAAACATAAAAAGGTAAACTGCTAAAAATTATGCAGTCGTATAATGTATTTATTGGTAAAAAAGGACCAGACCTAGTACTAACTAATTGGGCAGGAAATAAGCCAACTAACACTGTTTTAAAAACAGATCAACTTAACGCTAAATATAGTTTATTGGTTTTTTACCAATCCGACTGTGGGCATTGCGAAACTGTTATAGCTGGGTTAAAAAGCAATTACCAAGAATTAGTGAGCAAAGGGATTAAGATTATAAGCCTAGCAGCTGATATAGAACAACAGACTTATCAAACCAACGCAGCTCTATTTCCTTGGAAAGATAAATATTGCAATTTTGAAGGCATATCGGGAATTAACTTTAAGAACTATGCCGTGTTAGGAACTCCAACAATATTTTTGTTAGACAGCAAAGGTATTATTGTAGAAAAAATAGCTACCGTAGAACAGTTAATGGATTGGATTAGTGAAAAGTAAACTTACCTAAACGACTCCTTAGCCTTCAAATGCTTTGATATAATCACTTGGACTACCACCATGGTATTTTTTAAAATTTGCAAACAGATGAAACCTAGAAGAAAATCCACTTTGCATGGCCAAGCCATCTAAATTATAATCTTTCGATTTACCAGATTTTACTAACTCTTGGAAAGCTAGGATTCTATTTCTATTAATTAATTCTTTGAAATTATATTTAAAATGACTTTTAAAGTATGCTCTTAGATTATCTGGATTGCTTTGAACCAGTTGAGCGAAACTTTCCAAATTGGCATCTGGTTGTAAGTAATATTTATTATAAAAAAATTGCAAAGTAAATTCACTTTCATCAATTTCATTAATTTGTTTTGGATTAAAAGGGGTGTTTATACTTCTTAAATGTTTGTTATTAATAAATTTCGGTCTAAATAATATTAGAAATATAAGCAGGGTGTCAAATATAATATTAATGTAATTGCCTAATAAAGGTTTATTAGATATGCTAATTGCAAGAAATGCAATACAAGAAACAAGAAAAATGCTGGTAATTAATATAGCCCAATTGTTTAATAGGGAGGTATAGGAATTTATTTTATTTGTAGAAGCTATTAATTTGAAAAGCAAAAATAAAGTTAAAATGATGGTGGCGATTGTAAATCCAATCCACAAATAATGGATATAGTTTGCAATTTGGGTAATAGGAATATAGACGGGTATCTGTTCAAAAAAACTATAGTATATAGATAAACTAAGTAATGAAATTATTATAATGATGGCATATAAAAGGTAAGCAAAGATAAACTTTGCATTTTCTAAATAAGCTAATAGCAGGATAAAACTTCCTGCTAAAATAGTGCTAGGTTGTTCGGAGAGCCATCTATTATAAGTATAACTTTGCATATACAGCATGCCAAAACCTTTCCACAGACAGGCTAACACAATTGCCAATAAAATAAGTTTGAGTGTTAATGGTTTTTTAAAGTTGATCAATAGTTCAATAAAGACCACTATACCCATGATTAATTGTAAAAACGAGAAATTAGCGAGGGTAAAAATGCTCATAATAAAATTTAGGAATAGATTTATCTGACTCGATAAACCTACGCAAACGATCCGTGTAAAAATTTTATTTTTTTGGTAAAGATGTAATAACACCTCGTAAAAATTTAATCTAACAGGTTAATCGATGTTTATGGAACAGCTAAACTTATGATATTAGCATTAATCAAGAAATTAGTCTAAGTTCAAACTATCTGAAGCAAGAAGAGATTTGGGTAAATGATGCATATTCATTTTTTCATAACCCTCATAAACAAAAAAACCACTCTTTTCAGAGTGGTTTTTTGTGATCCCGCTGGGACTCGAACCCAGGACCCCAACATTAAAAGTGTTATGCTCTACCAGCTGAGCTACGAAATCATTCCCTTTTTCAAGGTCTGCAAATGTACAAGTTTCTATTAAAACTGCAAATGTTAATCCTATTTATTAATCAACAATTCTTTAATCTATTTAAAATCAGCAAATTTACTTATTCAGTTTTGTCTGAAACGGCCTTTTCTTTGGTATCTCGAGCAATTACAGTAGATCTTTTAAAGTCTTTAGTATGGCTAAACAAACACCTATATGTATAATGTGTTTTGGCTAATACCGCGCCAACAGATTCGTGTAGGGCTCGCATTTTAGGATTAAAATCACCCACCCATGACAATTCAATTTCCTTATATTGATTGGTCTTCCTTATCATCTCAATGCTCTTCATAATCATTGCAGATTCTAAACCTGATTTTTGATATGCAGGTTTTACACCCATAATCACTACGCGTAAACGGTCCATTTTACCCATCATTCGGTAATAAGCAAATTTCAATTTGGCAAATAAGTTAGTTTTGCCATTCATATATTTAATAACTTGATTGACATCTGGAATGGTAATGACAAATGCGGCAGGATTTCCATCTACATAAGCAAACCAAATAAAGCGTTCATCCATAAAAGCTTTCATTTTTTCTAAACTTTCTAACACCGTTTGATGGCTCATGGGGCTAAAGTTTTCGTGAAATTGCCATGCATCATTGTAAATATTTTGAAAATCTTGAGAGTACTTATTCAAGTTTGAAAGCTTTAAATGTTCGAAGTGATAACCCGGTTTTTTCGAAACCCAATCGGCAATTTTCGCAAATCTTTCTGGAAGCGGTTTGTGTACATCCATGTGATTCGAAATTTGTTCGAAATATAAATTGAAGCCATAGTTTTCAAATAGACTTTGGTAATAATTTGGGTTATAGTTCATGCCAACTGCCGGATGCGTAAAGCCTTGTACGAGTAAGCCCCAAAAATTATCGTTTTCGCCAAAATTAATAGGTCCGTCCATGGCTTCCATGCCACGTTCTTGCAGCCAATTGCGAGCCGTATCCATTAATAGTTTTGCTGCAATCGAATCGTTGATGCATTCAAAGAAACCCATGCCACCAGTAGGCTGCTCAAAGCTGTAGGCTTTTTTTTGATTGATGAATGCAGCTACGCGGCCAATGGTTTTGTCTCCATCTTTTAAAATCCATCTTGCGGCCTCGCCATGTTGATGAAAATTATTTGTAGCAGGATTAAAAATATTTTTGATTTCGATATCGAGTGGACGTACATAAACGTCATCGTTTTGATAAATAATTTGCACCATGTCTAAAAATGACTGTGCATGTGCGGCTGTTGTTACGGCAATAATTTCCATCTGTTTCTTGCGCTATTTTTTATCGTAAACACAAAACGAAAAAGCATATGCATGTTTTTCGTCTGCGGGATGATCTTCTTTTGATACCAATGTCCACTCGTCCCAATTGATGGTAGGGAAGAAGGTATCGGCTTCAAAATTGGCGGCAACTTTGGTAATGTAAAGCCTATCCACTAAAGTTAAAGATTGCTGGTAAATGCTTCCGCCACCAATGATATAGCCATCGGCATTCCCTACTAATTCAATAGCTGCATTCAAGTTAGAAGTAATTTCTGCACCAGCATATTGCAAATCTTTTTGTGTGCTAATGACAATATTTCTTCTGTTGGGTAAGGCTTTGCCAATAGACTCGAAAGTTTTTCGGCCCATAATAATGGCATTACCAGATGTTACATTTTTAAAAAAGCTTAAATCTTTAGGTAAATGCCATAGTAATTGGTTGTCCTTACCAATAGCATTATTTTGATCGATGGCAACAATTAAGGCTATCATTATTTTGTATTAAAAACTAAACAGCAACCGCTGCTTTGATGTGTGGGTGAGGATCGTAGCCTTCAATGCTAAAATCTTCAAATTTAAAATCAAAAATATCTTTAATGGCAGGGTTCATTTTTAATTGTGGTAAACTCCTGAAATCTCGAGTCAATTGTAGTTTGGCTTGTTCGAGGTGATTGGTGTACAAGTGTGCATCGCCCAAGGTATGAATAAATTCGCCAACTTGTAAATCGCATACTTGGGCCACCATATGTGTGAGCAAAGCATAAGAAGCAATGTTAAATGGTACACCTAAAAAAATATCGGCACTGCGTTGGTATAATTGACAACTGAGCTTGCCATCGGCAACATAAAATTGAAAAAACGCATGACAAGGAGGGAGCGCCATTTGTGGAATCACGCCAACATTCCAAGCACTCACAATTAAGCGACGCGAATCGGGGTTGTTTTTAATTTGTTGAATAACTTGTGAAATTTGATCAATTGATTGACCATCTGGCGCTGGCCAAGAACGCCACTGCGAACCATATACTGGTCCTAGGTTACCTTGTTCGTCGGCCCATTCGTTCCAAATGCTTACGCCATTGTCTGTAAGGTATTGAATATTGGTATCACCTTTTAAAAACCAGATGAGCTCATGCAAAATCGATTTAAGGTGTAATTTTTTAGTAGTGAGCATCGGAAAACCATCGGCTAAGTTGAATCGCATTTGATAGCCAAATACGCTTACGGTACCGGTTCCGGTTCGATCTTCTTTGTGCGTGCCATGGTCTAAGACATGCTGCATTAATTGATGATATTGTTTCATGCTAAGGAATCTTCTCTTGCAAAGAAAATAAATGTATTTTTACCATCCTATACTTGTGGAAAAAGAAGGATGATAAACTTTCCGAACGCCAAAATAAATATTGGGCTAAATATTACCGAAAAAAGGAGCGATGGTTACCATAACATCGAAACCATTTTCTATCCTATTCGTTTGCACGATGCCCTCGAAGTACTTCCGAGCGATCGGATAGCAATGGAAACATTTGGTTTGCCAATTCCGGGCGATGCCCAACAAAATTTATGTTTGAAAGCGCTCGATCTAATCAGAGCTGATTTCGCCATTAAACCAATCGCTATTCGATTATTGAAAAACATTCCCATGGGAGCGGGTTTGGGTGGTGGTTCGGCCGATGCCGCATTTTTCATCAAACTCCTCGATGCTTATTTCAATTTAAACATGTCAAAGGAACAGATGATTGCATATTGCAACCAACTAGGAAGCGACTGTGCTTTTTTCATTGAAAATAAGCCCATGTTTGCTTCGGGCAGGGGAAATGTGTTCGAATCGCTTCCGGTTTCGTTAGAGGGGCTTAAAATCGTGTTAGTGAAGCCGGAGATTCATATTAGCACCTCCGTGGCTTACTCTGCCGTTAAGCCGCATCAACCATTGCAAAATTTAAAAGATTTAATCAGCTTGCCCATCGATCAATGGCAAGCAAATATTTTCAACGATTTTGAAAATGCCATTTTCCCAATTTACCCCGAGCTATTAAAAATCAAAAATCAGCTCTTAAGCATGGGCGCAAAATATGCGGCGATGAGTGGGAGTGGATCTACCCTTTATGGAATTTTTGAGGACTATCCTTTGGAGCTCGAAAAATCTTTCCCGGGCACGCAAATTTTTTGCTGCTAATCTTCGCTTAAAAAATCTTGGTCTTCTTGCGATAAATTTTGAGCTCCGTTCATTTGAGCTGCTTCCGAATTTTCCATCGGAATGCTTGTCGAATTTGCTTTAGATTTTGGCGCGATCAATAATCCGACAATAAGTCCGATTAAGAAAATAGCAAGAACCAAAACAAATTGGGTAATGGGGAAGGAGTACCACAAAAATTGGAGTGTCACATTTGTTTGATTTTGGATGGCAAATAATCCAAGAGCTGCACTTACCAAGGTTAAAATTGCTGTTTTAAACTTCATGTTGGTTTTATCTTAAATTAACTTTATTTATTTTTTGTAAAGTGCTGATTATTAATATTATAAATCGTTAATATTAACCTAATGCTAAAATAATTAGGAATATTTTTCATTTTATCTTTATAATTACTTTTAATAGATGTTATAAATATACTGATTTATAGTTAGTTATAGAGTTTAAATAAATTGATGTTTTAACAATTTTTTCTTTAAAATCTACTCCATTATAGATCAAAACAGCCTTTTTATTTTTTAATCATTTGCAATATAGGAAAATAATCAATGGATTTTTGAACCCTAAAATAGGCTATTTTTTCAAGCTGATTTTGGT
>CAJBBN010000117.1 GCA_903951325.1 uncultured bacterium | reverse complement strand
TATGGTTTGCGATCTGTTGATTCGAAATCTTTTTTAGGTCCGCGTTTGAAATCTGATTTACTGTCGTCTCTATATGGTTTGCGATCTGATGATTCGAAATCTTTTGAACTAAACCTGCGGTTGGGTCTATCTTCTGTATTACGAGGGGCTTCTGGTTTTTTCTTGAATTTATCGAAATTACCTTCTTTTGTGTTCTTTGTTTCTGTGAAATCTGTGGTGGAACGAACTTTAAAAGGCTTGCCTGCACGTTCGTTTTTTTTAGGTCCCGAATGTTCTGATTTAGCAATCCTGGGTTTCCTTGGTTTTTTATCGTCCTCGCGACGAGATGGGTTTGATTTATTCATATGCAAAAATACATTGATTTTAGGCTAATTCAGCAAAAAATGTCAAAAAATGCCATTTTCTTTGATTTTTTTAAAAATGCATGATTGGTTAATTATGAGCGCTTTAAGGTGCTTTTGATGACCATTTATAATAAAAAAAACCGTAAACACCTCGTTATTAAGTAAATGAATGTTTATCTTTATATTTGTAGTAAAAAGAGAGAGGGTATAATCTGACCATTTTGGTCCGATTTTAAGGAGGATTTTTATGAAAATGAACAGAATTAAAATAAAGTATTTATACAGTTTTGCCTTGGTTATGTTGGCTACTTTAGTGCAACAGCTTTTTGTTTTTGGTACACATATCGACGAGGATAAATTCAAACAAGATTTTCAGGCTAAATACAAAGTATACGCCTTTAATATTCCTGGCGATTTAAACTTTGCAGGCGAACAAGTGCCACTCGATGATTTTGAAGTGTATGAAAAAATGGATCGTGCCTTGTTTGCATATTCATATTGGCAAACACGAAGCTTGGAAATGCACCATAGAGCAAACCGTTGGTTCCCTTTAATCGAAAAAATTTTAGCGAAAAATCATATTCCTTCAGATTTTAAATATTTACCTGCAATAGAATCGGGCTTCTTAAATGCCACTTCTCCTGCCGGGGCTGTTGGATTTTGGCAATTGATGGATAAAACAGCTGTAGAATACGGTTTAACGGTAAACAGCGAATTAGACGAACGCAATCACATCGAAAAATCAACTAAAGCTGCTTGTAAGCATTTGAAAAAACTCAAAAGAGAATTAGGTTCTTGGACCTTAGTTGCACTTGCTTATAATATGGGGGTCAATGCTACCAAAACACAAATTGCCCGCCAGCACACCAAGAATTATTACGATTTAAAATTAAATAGAGAAGCGGCTAGGTATGTATATCGCATCTTAGCCATGAAAGAAGTCTTGGCGCATCCTACCAATTATGGATATCGAATTCCCCCAAAAGAATTACCGCTAAGTGCCTCTTTTATTGCCCAAAAATAATCGGCAAACAAAACGCTTAATTTTTTCTTTTTCATACAGCTAAATAGCCACCCGGGAGCTCCATTTCTCGGTTTTTTTGTTTAGTTTTATGCCCAATCTATGAAGAAAAAACAAAGCGAAACAACCGGAATACAAGCCGTTGAGGTGTATGGTGCTCGTGTACATAATTTAAAAAACATTGATATTAAATTTCCTCGAAACCAACTGGTAGTTATTACCGGATTGAGTGGAAGTGGAAAATCTTCCTTAGCGTTTGATACCATTTATGCCGAAGGGCAACGCAGGTACATGGAAACTTTCAGTGCTTATTCGCGTCAGTTTTTAGGAGGGCTTGAAAGACCCGATGTAGATAAAATCGAAGGCCTCAGTCCTGTCATTGCGATCGAACAAAAAACGACCAGTAAAAATCCCAGATCAACCGTCGGAACCATTACCGAAATTTATGATTTTCTAAGATTGCTTTACGCAAGGGTAGCCGATGCTTATTCGTACAATACGGGCGAGCAGATGATCAAAATGACGGAAGAGCAAATCATCGATGCCATTATTCAAAATTACCAATCTAAAACGGTCACCATATTAGCGCCAATAGTAAAAGGCCGAAAGGGTCATTACCGCGAATTATTTGAGCAAGTGCGTAAGCAAGGTTTTGCAAAAGTGAGGGTAGACAACGAAATTTTAGACTTGCAACCCAAGATGCAACTCGATCGTTATAAAATTCATGATATAGAAATTGTGATTGATCGCATTGTTATTAGAACAGACGATCGTCAAAGAATTGCAGAGGCGATTAAATCTGCCATGAAGCAGGCAAAGGGAATTATCAAAGTATTAGATAATGCAAGCAACGAAGTGAGTCATTATAGTAAATTTCTCATGTGCCCTACTACCGGTTTGTCTTACGATGAACCACAACCCAATTCTTTTTCTTTTAATTCGCCCTATGGCGCATGCGAAAATTGCGATGGCTTAGGATATGTTTTTGAAGTAGACGAAAAGTTGTTGATGCCAGATCGAAAACTTAGTATTGCCAATGGCGGCATTGTCGCAATTGGCGAGTACAGAGATGTCTGGACATTTCAGGTATTGAAAGCGGTCTTGAAAAAATTCAGTGCCACTTTGCAAACACCCATCGAAAAATTAACTAAAGAAACCATCAATGCCATTTTGTATGGACTCGAAGAGCCCGTTGCAGTGGTGGTTCCATACTCTTCGACGGTTACTAATTTTAACATTACCTTTCAGGGTGTTGTTAAAATGATTGATCAACAAAACGAAAAAAGAGCAGACGATATCGATAATAATTTAGAAGATTTTGTTCAGAAAGTGCCTTGTCCAGTTTGTGATGCAGCAAGATTAAAAAAAGAATCTTTGCATTTTAAAGTTGCTGAAAAAAATATTCATGAATTAGCAACCATGGATTTAGCGAAGCTCGCTAATTGGTTTGAAGGCATCGAAAAAAGATTATCAGTTCGACAAAATACGATTGCGGTTGAAATTATTAAAGAAATAAAATCAAGAATTGGATTTTTAAATGATGTTGGTTTAAGTTATTTAAATTTAGACCGAGTTACTAAATCCCTTTCTGGAGGAGAAGCTCAACGTATTCGGTTGGCTACACAAATTGGATCGCAATTGGTAAATGTATTATATATTTTAGATGAGCCATCTATTGGATTGCACCAGCGAGACAACGAAAAATTAATTCTAGCCTTAAAAAACTTAAGAGATATTGGCAATTCAATTCTTGTTGTAGAACACGATAAAGACATGATTATGGAAGCCGACCATGTAATTGACATGGGCCCAGCAGCAGGCATTCATGGCGGGCAAGTGGTTGCGCAAGGCACACCTAAAGAGTTAGTAAAAGCAAATACGCTCACCATGCAATATATCAATGGTATTAAATCAATTGATATGCCCTTGCAAAGAAGAGTTGGAACAGGCAAACAAATTAAGATTACAAAAGCTACAGGAAATAATTTAAAATCGGTCGACCTAACAATACCACTTGGTATGTTTGTTTGTGTTACAGGTGTTTCTGGAAGTGGAAAGTCTACTTTAATCAACGAAACACTCTATCCAATTTTAAACCAATATGTTTATTCGGCTAAGAAAAAGCCTTTGCCTTTTCAAAAAGTAAGTGGTTTAGAAAATATAGATAAAGTAATTGAAATCGACCAAACACCTATAGGGCGTACACCACGATCCAATCCAGCTACTTATACTGGCGTGTTTTCTGATATCAGAAATTTATTTGTGCAATTGCCAGAAGCTAAAATACGAGGCTATAAACCAGGTCGCTTTTCTTTCAATGTAAAAGGAGGTAGGTGCGAAACTTGCGAAGGCGCTGGTATGAAATTAATTGAAATGAATTTCTTACCCGATGTACAGGTAGCCTGCGAATCATGTAATGGCAAGCGTTACAATCGCGAAACTTTAGAAGTACGCTATAAAGGAAAATCTATAGCAGATATTTTAAATATGAGTATAGAAGATGCCGTTCCATTCTTCGAAAACATGCCGCATATTTTGCGTAAAATTAAAACCATTCAAGAAGTAGGTTTGGGATATATTACTATTGGGCAATCGTCTGTAACGCTATCTGGTGGAGAAGCACAGCGTGTAAAGTTAGCCACAGAGCTTTCTAAAAAAGACACCGGAAATACTATTTATATTTTAGACGAACCAACCACTGGTTTGCATTTCGAAGATATTCGTATTCTATTAAATGTTTTACAAGAGTTAGTCGATAGAGGCAATACGGTAATTGTAATCGAACATAATTTAGATGTTATAAAAGTAGCCGATCATATTATTGATATGGGGCCCGAGGGTGGCGCTGCAGGTGGCGAAATTATATTTAACGGAACACCCGAAGAATTAATTAAAAACAAAAAAAGCTTTACCGGAATATTTCTAAAAAAAGAAATGTAATTATTCTTTGCTCATCAAACACAGTTGCGCAATGTTTGGAATGGCGCTGCCATTTTTGGGTTCTAAAGAAATAATAAAGACACTTGCTTTATCAACTGCCTTCATAGGTAACATCTGCTTATTTTTATTGGTCGCCGAAAAGGTACCAAGGCTAAGGGTTTCGCCCTTATTCATCGCCCACAATTGGTAACAATGATCTTTGTCTTCTAGCGGAATTAATACAGG
>CAJBBN010000116.1 GCA_903951325.1 uncultured bacterium | reverse complement strand
TTATTTAAATTATTATTTTTATTAAAATATATGCCCCCTATGGAAAACACTGTTATTCATCGCCTCGACCTTTTAGATTATACAGAAGGCAACCCCGAGCAAAAGAAAAATTTTTCGGATGCTATTGGTCGTGCATTTAACGAAACTGGTTTTGTAACCATTCGTAACCATGGTTTAAATAATGCATTGATTCAAGAGTTGTATCAAGAAGTGAAAGCATTATTTGATTTACCCGAAGCAACAAAAAAGAATTATGAAATTGAAGGCTTAGGTGGACAAAGAGGTTATACTAGCAAAGGCAGAGAAAAAGCTAAAGATGCTAACACACCCGACCTTAAAGAATTTTGGCAAGTTGGACAGTTTTTAGATGGTAGTCATTTACCAATGGATACTTATCCTGAAAATATTTTAGTCAATGAAAATCAAAAATTCAATGATATCACCAAAGAAGTTTACAAACGCTTAGAAAAAGCGGGTGCAGAAATATTAAAAGCCATTGCGGTTTATTTAAATTTACCAGAAGATTTTTTTGAAGCAGACATTACTGATGGTAACAGTATTTTAAGAGCCATCCATTATTTTCCAATCGAAAATCCTGCTGCTGTGCCTGCAGAAGCAGTAAGAGCGGGCGCTCACGAAGATATTAATTTAATTACTTTGTTAATTGGCGCGAGCGCAGATGGCTTGCAAATTTTAACCAACCAAAATAAATGGTTTCCGGTTACGGCTATCGAAGATGATATTGTCGTTAATGTGGGTGATATGTTACAAAGATTAACCAATAATAAATTAAAATCAACTACCCACAGAGTGGTGAATCCACCTATAGAATTAATGAAAACTTCGCGCTATTCGGTTCCCTTCTTCTTACATCCAAAATCGGAAATGGACTTAAGCTGTTTAGCCAATTGTATAGAAGCTGGTCAAGTAAAAAAATACGATGACATTACCGCAGGCGATTACTTAGAGGAACGCTTAAGAGAAATTGGTTTGAAATAAGGGCTAATTACTGAGCACTTCTTCTAATACTACATGCGATTGCAATCCCCTGAAACCTTCTAGGTGATACTGGTAGTAGGCAATGAGGGCTTGTAAAAATTTCTTTCTTTCTTCCGAACTTAAATGCAATTGTGCAGCCTGTTCGAAATTATTTTGCATGAGTTGTTTTAAAAATTCGGTATTTTCTTTTTCCATATAAACCGGATGCGAAGGAATCCCATTTACAAACACTCCATTTTTAACATCAAAATAATTATCGCTGACTTTGATGGCCTGTGCTGGATAAATTCCTAGAAATTTGGAAAAGCGCAACATAAAAAACAAATGAAAATTGGCTAAGGGCGCCTGCGTTAAATCTAACAGCTGAATAGATTGAAAAGCAAACTCGAATAAATCTTCGTCGGTATTGCTTTCTTTTAAAGTCACATAAAGCAATTCGCAAATAAAAATGGCCAAAGATGTTTTAATAATATTATATGGAATTTCGGATAAGATGGGGTCGTTTTTAAGTTCTGCAATACTCTGCAAACCCCCATTTGGCTTATAATAGACCACCATGTCGAGTAAATGCAAAGGCTGCAACATCGACATTTTAATTTTCGTTTTATTTTTTCTAACGCCTTTTAATAAATACGATTGCGTACCAAACTTTTCGGTTAGTACATGTACAATTAAACTCGTTTCGGAATAATTAAATGTTTTTAATACAATGCCTCTGGTTTTATGAAGCATCTTAATGTATCACTAGAATTTTTTTCACCATGGTTTCCACACCAAAATCGTCGGTAGCCAATACCAAGTAAACACCAGTACTTACTTTTTCCGCAGCAAAATTTTTGCCATCCCAATTAGCCTGGCCACCATTAGCAAATGTCCTGAATACCAACTTCCCATTGATGTCGGTAATTTTTACTTCTGCATTATTGACTAATCCTTGAATGGCAATGATGCCTTCGTAGTTTTCTCTTACGGGATTAGGGAAAACTTTTACTTGATCGAGGTTGACTTCGTATCCTTTGGTTGCATCGCTTCGATAAGAAACTATACCGTTGTCGGTTGCGAAATACACAATTCCGTTTTCGCCATTAATTGCAATGTCGTTGATTTTATTGGCTAATAGCGGGCTGTTACTAGTATTGAAATAATGTATCTGCTGAGCACCATCATCCGAAAACAACCAAGCACCATTTTTAGTACCCATCCACTTTCTATTGGCGCCATCTACCTTAATACAAGTAACTGTTTCGGATGCTAATAAAAATTGTACAAATTCTCCATCGACTACTCGAACAGGTTGCGCATCGATGTCTGCACCAAATTGCAAAATGGCAGATGGATTATAAAACACCACCACGCCTGCATTTGTTCCAACCCATATGCGGCCATCTAAATCTTCGGTTATGGCAAATACTTCGGTGGCATCTTTTGGCAAATTACCAGCGCCCTGGCCAGCAGTTAATTTTTTATAAACTACTTTACCATTTGTACTTTCTTTGAAAACCAAAATGGCATTGCTTGCTGGAATCACTACCCACTTTTGATCGTTGCGATCAATCGTAATATCTGCTACATATTTAAGTTCTCCAAACACCCCCGGAAATTCAAAATTTTGCCAAGTACCATTTGCTTTTTTTACCGAAATTGGTTTTTCGGCCCAATGGTTTGCCACCCATAATTGATTTTTACTATCAATGGCCATGCCCGAAACACGGTACTGTCCGTCGTTTCCGAGTGCCTCACCTAAAGTAGAATTATGAAAACTATAATTTTTTACGAATTCATTATTTTCGAATTCTAATAAGCCTTTCCATAATGTGCCGTAATATTCTTTATTCAATTTATTATCAAAAACAACTGAAGTGAAATCGTAAAACGAATCCATTACGGAATAATTTAAATAATTATAGTTACGCCAAACACCTTTATCGTAAGTATAAATTCCATTACGAATAAATTTATTGGTATAATTATCGCCAACCGAACCCGAAGCAACAATGAGCTTGCCGTTTTTAATAGCTAATCGCCTAGCACTTACATTATACGGACCATTGGGCACATAAGTTGCGGCATAGGGTTTATTCACACCATCATATTTAGCTAAGCCTTGATAAAAATCGGCAATCCATAATTGTCCTTTTTTATCGTACCTCGCAGCACGCACTGAAGGAATATAATTTGGCGAAGTATAAATATCAACTGCTAATAAATTTGCATCATAAACAGTAACCCCAATTTCATTTACAATTAATAAATGATTGGCATCGCTCATTAATCTTTTAGCGCCACCTTGATAAATAACCGAAGGCATTCGCCAAACTTGTCCATCATAAATTAGTGTTTTATTATTTACATAAGCCGCTAATTTTCCAGCAAATACAGCCATTAATGTGGCCGCTTTACCAGTTGGTATGCTGTCTGTCATGTTGTGTTTACGCCAGTTTTGATAGTTTGCTAAATTGGTGTTGCTATAATCTGCTTCTAAAATTCCACTATCGGTTGCTGCATATAACTTACCATTTAAAACCGCCATATTATATACCGCTAAATTACTTCCGTTGTTTCCTAAATAATAAGTGTCCTTAACTTCTAACTTGGCGATATCATATAAGACCGTTGCAAATCCACAATTAATATAAGCGATACCATCTATCACATCTATTGAATTAATCACTTTTAAACCAACAATACTTTTCTTTAAAATATCGTTGACATTGATAATGGTATTTGCTTTGATGATATCGATATTGGTATTTTTATAACCAATAATGACTGCATCATTTTGAGGATCGTAAGCCGCACAAGAAATTTCTACTTCGGTTAAGCCATCTAATTTTGATAGCACGGTTAAACTTGAATCTTTGGTATCTAAATTAAAGACTCCAAAATTTGACACCACCGTTAAATGTTGTTTGCTTTCAAAGACATCGATTGCCTGCGCATATGCCATGTGGGTTTGCCAACTGCCAATACTTAAACTTTGCGACCAAGAATGGCCAGCGGTAATCATCATCAGTACATAGGCAAACAATTTCTTCATGAAAAGCCAGATTAGAATTAAATAACAAAAATACAACAGATTTATTGTAAAAAGCCGAAAAAATAGTCTGAAAATGGATTTTAGAACCGCCTTAAACTACTAATTGTGCTAAAAAAATTGCATTTTGCAACAATTTTTAAATGCTATTCTATCGAATAGCCAAAAGCTTGTGATAATGTGGACTAAATTTGCGGATTTGATATTGAAAAGAAGAATAATAATGCTGATTATCAGCTTATTAATTACTTCTTTTATGCTTTACAAAGGCAAAGACGTGGAATTGTCTTTTGCAGGTGCTAAAGTATTGCCAATCAATGCGCCCTCATTTGTAGCCTACGAAAATTTTAAACAGCAATATGGTGAAGATGGAACGGTATTGGTGGTTGGCTTGCAATCCGAAAAAATAATCGAGCAACAATTTTTAAACGACTGGCAAAAACTGTCGAATGATTTAAAACAAATTACAGGCATAACCAATGTACTTTCCATTAGTCATGCATTCAATTTAAAGAAAGATACCAGCAATGCACAATTTGTTGTAGAACAAATTATGACTGCGCCAGCTAAAAATCAATTGGCTGCCGATAGCATTCAAGAAAAATTTTATTCGCTGCCATTTTACGAAGGACTTTTAATTAATAAAAAAACAAAAGCTACGCTGATAGCTGTCAATTTTTCGAAAGAAACTTTAAACACGAGTAAGCGTGCCGGTGTGTTGAAAGAAATTGTAGCCTTAACAAGGGCCTTCGAAGCTAAACACCAAGTAAAATTGCACCTCTCGGGCTTGCCTTATATTAGAACTGTTGTTTCTAATAAAATTGCAGGCGAGTTTAAATTATTTTTAGCCTTAGCCGTTTTGATTACGGCGGTTATTTTATTATTATTTTTCAGATCACTTTCTGCCGTTATTTTTCCATTAATTGTGGTAGGTATTGGCGTAGTACTTTCTTTAGGTACGCTCGTTTTATTTGGTTATAAAATTACTTTACTCACCGCCTTAATTCCACCTTTAATAGTGGTGATTGGTATTCCGAATTGTATTTTACTGCTCAATAAATACCATACAGAATACATGCTGCATCAAAATAAAGTGCAAGCATTAGGTATTGCGGTTAAACAAATTGGTATCACTACTTTTTATGCTAATGTGACTACTGCTATAGGGTTTGGCGTATTTGCTTTTACCAAAAGCGAAGTGCTTACGCAGTTTGGCATTGTGGCGGCTATCAATGTAATGGCTACTTGGATTATGTCGATGGTATTGATTCCAGTAATCTTTAGCTTTTTGCCAAATCCAAAATTATGGCAAACCAAACACCTCGACAACCAAGTTTTAAAAACTTTTATCCAAAAAATTGATCATTGGATTCATTTCGATCGTAAAAAAATTTACTGGACTACATTGATCATCATTTTGATTTCCTTGGTTGGCATTTCTAAAATAAATGTCAATGGCTATATGGTAGACGACTTACCAAAGAACGATCCTATTCTAGCCGACTTAAGGTTTTTTGAACAAAATTTTGATGGCGTATTACCATTAGAAATAAAAATTGATACGAAAAGAAAAAATGGATTGGCCAATATTTCGATGTTAAAGAAAATTGCTAAGCTCGAAGATATGATGAGTGCTTATCCGGCAATTTCTAAATCATTGTCGGTAAATGAAGTATTGAAATTTTCGAAGCAAGCATATTATAACGGCGATCCAAACTTTTACAGCAGCCCGACACAATCCGAAGCTTTATTTATTTTAAAGTATGCGAAAAATGCAGGCAAAGCAAGTGGCAGCAATAGCCTGATGCGTACCTATGTAGACAGTTTAAATCAATCCACTCGCATTAGTTTTCAAATGGCAGACATTGGCTCCAAAAAAACCAATGCGCTTTTTACAGAATTAAAACCACGCATCGATTCTATTTTTAATCCTGAGAAATACGAAGTACTCCTAACGGGTGCAAGTGTAATTTTTGTAGATGGCACCAATTATTTGTTCACTAATTTGAGAGAGAGTTTATTATTAGCCATTGCTTTAATTGCTTTACTCATGCTGGTTTTATTTAGAACAATGAAAATGGTGATCATTAGTTTATTACCAAATATTATTCCGCTATTAATTACCGCAGGCATTATGGGATTTGTAGGCATCAATTTAAAACCAAGTACTATTTTAATTTTTAGTATTGCTTTTGGAATTGCTTCCGATCAAACACTTTATTTTTTAACAAAATACCGTCACGAACAAAAAACAAAAAACTGGGATATTTCCAAACTGACTTCTATTACCCTTAAAGAATCTGGTTTAGGCATGATCTATACCGCTATTATTTTATTTTTTGGATTTGGTATTTTTGCAGCCTCTAATTTTGGAGGAACTGTTTCCTTAGGTATTTTGATTTCGATTACTTTATTAGTAGCCGTTATTTCTAATTTAATTTTACTTCCAAGTTTATTATTGAGTTTGGAAAAAAGCATTCATAAAAAAGCAGCAAGCGATTTAAAATCATGAGCAAGTATCCAGAATTTAAACAACTTCAGTTAGCTCAAATAGGAAAAGATATTTTAGCTTATTGGCAAGCGAATGAAATATTTGAACAAAGTATTTCGTCTCGACCTGCAGACAAACCTTATACCTTTTACGAAGGGCCGCCTTCTGCCAATGGTTTGCCAGGCATTCACCATGTATTATCAAGATCTATCAAAGATATTTTCTGTCGCTATAAAACATTAAAAGGTTTTCAAGTAAAAAGAAAAGGTGGATGGGATACACACGGTTTACCTATTGAATTGGCTGTTGAAAAAGCATTAGGCATTACTAAAGAAGATATTGGTAAAAAAATATCGGTAGACGATTATAACGCAGCTTGTAAAAAAGAAGTGATGCGTTATACCGATGTATGGAATGACTTAACACAAAAAATGGGCTATTGGGTAGATTTAGAAAACCCATACATTACTTATAAAAACGAATACATTGAAACTTTATGGTGGCTGCTAAAACAGTTACACGATAAAAATTTATTATACAAAGGCTATACGATTCAACCTTTCTCTCCTGCTGCAGGAACGGGTTTGAGCTCGCACGAATTAAATCAACCGGGCACTTATAAAAATGTAAAAGACACTTCGGCTGTTGCGCAATTTAAAGCGATAACTACCGATACCCTATTAAGTAAATATGGCGAAGTATATTTTTTAGCTTGGACCACTACGCCATGGACATTACCATCTAATACGGCTTTAGCGGTTGGAAAAAATATCGAATACCAAATCATTAAAACATTTAACCCTTATACTTTTGCGCCGGTACAAGTAATTGTAGCGAAAGATTTAGCAGGCAAATATTTTTCTGATAAAAATGCAGCTGCAGATTTTGCGAGTTACCAAGCAGGAGATAAAATAATTCCTTTTGAAATTATTGATACCATAGCAGGTAAAGATTTAGCAGGTATTCGTTACGAACAATTATTGCCTTATGCACAGCCCAACGATGGCGACGCCTTTAAAGTAATTATTGGAGATTTTGTAACCACCGAAGATGGAACTGGTATAGTACACATAGCGCCAAGCTTTGGAGCAGATGACTTTAGGGTGGCCAAACTCAATGGCATTGGCTCTTTAACTTTAGTAGATAAACGCGGTCGCTTTGTACCCGAAGTAACTGATTTTGCAAACGAGTTTGTAAAAGAAGATTATTTATCGGCCGAAGAAAAAGAAACAGAAAGACTTAAACAAAATAGAGATAAATATTTATCGGTCGACGAAAGAATTTCGATTAAATTAAAAACCGAAAACAAAGCGTTCAAGGTTGAGAAGTACGAACACAGTTATCCGCATTGTTGGAGAACAGACAAACCAATTTTATATTATCCATTAGATTCTTGGTTTATTAAATCTACTGCGTTTAAAGAACGCATGGTGGAATTAAATAAAACGATTAATTGGAAACCTGAATCGACCGGAACTGGAAGATTTGGTAATTGGTTAGAAAATTTAGTGGACTGGAATTTATCGCGATCGCGCTACTGGGGAACGCCGCTGCCTATTTGGAGAACAGCAGATGGCAGTGAAGAAATCTGTATTGATTCGATGGCGACTATGAATGCCGAAATTGCTAAATCAATTGCAGCAGGTTTTATGCCCGCAGGTTTTGAATTAAAAGACTTACATCGTCCTTATGTTGATGATGTGGTTTTAGTTGCTCCATCAGGAGAAAAAATGTTTAGAGAAGCCGACTTAATTGATGTATGGTTTGATTCTGGCGCAATGCCTTATGCACAATGGGGATTAGACCAAAGTAAATTAGCAGCTGGCGATAAATATCCTTTTCAAAAAGAATGGAACTCGGCTTATCCTGCCGATTTTATTGCAGAAGGCGTTGATCAAACAAGAGGTTGGTTTTTTACTTTACATGCCATCTCTACCATGTTATTCGATTCTGTTTCTTACAAAAATGTAATTTCAAACGGATTGGTTTTAGATAAAAATGGAAATAAAATGTCGAAGCGTTTAGGCAACGGCATCGACCCATTTGAAACCATTGATAAATTTGGTGCCGATGCAACGCGTTGGTACATGATTAGCAATGCTGCACCATGGGATAATTTAAAATTCGACATGGAAGGCTTAGCAGAAGTGCAAAGAAAATTCTTTGGTACTTTATATAATACCTATAATTTCTTTGCGCTATATGCAAACATAGATGGATTCGAAATTAAGGAAGACCAATGCACACCGGTAAAAGAACGCGCAGAGCTAGACCAATGGATTATTTCTGCATTGCAAAAATTAATTGTAGAAGTAACCGAAAGCTACGAAAACTACGAACCACACCGTGCCGCTAGAGCGATACAATATTTTGTAGACGAACATTTATCGAATTGGTATGTGCGTTTATCGAGAAGAAGATTTTGGAAAGGAGAATTAACTGCAGATAAAAAAGCTGCTTACGAAACATTGTTTGAATGCCTTACCACCATTAGTCAATTAATGAGTCCAGTGGCTCCTTTCTTTGCAGAGTGGTTATATAAAAATTTGACTGATAGTTTACGCGAAAAAGAGCTTGTCGCAAATTCTAAATTCAAAGCAGCTTCTATTCACTTAAGTTATTTAGGCGAAGCAAACCTCGATTTAATAAATGAAAGATTAAATGAAAGCATGCTATTGGCACAAAATATTTCGTCGATGGTATTATCATTAAGGAAAAAAGTGAGCATTAATGTGCGTCAACCATTGGCTAGAATTTTAATTCCTTCTTTAGGAAAAGAGATGGAGGCTAAAATTGAAGATGTCAAACATTTAATATTATCTGAAACCAATATTAAAAACATTGAGTACCTTACCGATTCGCATGGCTTTATTCAGAAGAAGATAAAACCAGACTTTAAGGCATTAGGCGCTAAAGTGGGCAAAGACATGAAAGAGGTAGCTGCCGCACTAACAAGCCTAGATCAAGATCAAATAATCGCATTTGAGAAAAATGGGGAATTTAAGCTGGCAAACAGCCCTTATACGATAGCAATAGCAGATGTTGAAATTGTAGCAGAAGACATACCTGGCTGGCTGGTAAATGTAATGGGTAATATTACCGTAGCCCTAGATGTGAGCATTTCGGAAGATTTAAGGCTCGAAGGACTAGCCAGAGAAATAATAAATCGCATCCAAAATCTGCGAAAGGATAAAGGATTCGAGGTTACAGACAAGATTAGCGTACGAATTTTAGACAATGATTATATTAAAGAAGCGATAAATAAGAATTTAAATTATATTTGCGCCGAAATTC
>CAJBBN010000115.1 GCA_903951325.1 uncultured bacterium | reverse complement strand
CGGAATACCAAAGAATCCAATCCGATTTAGCTGCCAAATTTGATGCTAAAGTGAGTTTGAAAGCAGATAAAAATGGGAGTGGAAATATTCAAATTCCATTTATTTCTACCGACGATTTAAATCGAATATTAGAAATGTTAGATTGGTAAATGATGCATAAATGGCTACTGTTTTTCAGTTTGTTTGTCATTAGCTTTACCCATGCGAAGGCTCAATCATCAACGCCTTCGGTTGTTTTACTGAATCCACATTCGCCAAATAAAGCAGCTAATTTATCTGCTTTGTTGCCAGGTTTAGGCCAAGTCTATAATAAGCAATACTTAAAAGTGCCCGTTTTTTATGCAGGTGCTGCGGGTTTGATTTATGGTATTCGATGGAATAACTTACAATATAAAAAGTATTTAAATGCGTATCGACTAGATGCCGATACCAGTGCCAGCACGCAATCCGAATTTTCGGGTTTGTATTCTGTGGCTAATCTTATTGTATTAAAAGATTTTTACAGAAGAAACCGAGATTTATCGGCAATTGTTTTGTCGTTATGGTATGCAGCTAACATTGTAGATGCTTATGTTTATGCACAATTTTATAATTTCGATGTCAGTGATAATTTAAGTTTGAATGTAAAGCCTTATATCTATCAGCCCGCGTTTACTGCGAGCTCTGGAGCTTTGGCAACTGGTTTAACGCTTACCCTACGTATTAAATAAAATGAAAATTGCATTAATTGGTTTTGGTAAAATGGGTCAAGAGATTGCGAATCTTGCCATTGCAGATGGACACGAAATTGTTTTGAAAATCAATTCGGAGAATGCTGCAGAATTAACAATTTCCAATTTGCAAAAGGCAGAGGTGGCCATCGAATTTTCTAAGCCTTCATTAGTGGAGTCGCATATTCAAATTTGTTTAGCGGCTGGCCTGCCTATTGTTGTTGGTACTACTGCTTGGTACGAAAATTACGATCATATCGCAAAAGAAGTACAGGCACAAAATGGCACATTATTTCATGCTACAAATTTCAGTATTGGTGTAAATTTATTTTGGAAAATTACACAAACAGCTGCAAAACTCATTTCGAATTACGATTACAAAGTACATATAGACGAAATTCATCATACGCAAAAATTAGATGCACCCAGTGGTACCGCCATCACAACTGCAGAATTGATTTTACAAGAAATGCGTAGTTTGTCTGCTTGGACTAACGAAATCGTTACAAAAGACCAATTAAATATTCGAAATAATTCTTCAAATTCGAATTTATTAATTCGCTCTGTGCGCGAAGAGCAAGTGCCCGGTACACATACCGTTAGCTTTGAAAATGAAATCGATCAAATTTCGGTTTCACATATTGCACATAACCGAAAAAGTTTTGCAGCTGGAGCCATTCAAGCTGCAAAATTTATTAGCAACAAAAAAGGAATTTTTAACATGAACGATTTATTATCGTTATAAAAAAATATAAAATGAATTGGAAATTTTGGAATAAAAAAAATACAAAAGTAGCAAAGCCAAAAAAATCTGCCACACGCGAGTGGTTTGATGCCTTGTTGTTTGCAGTTATTGCTGCCACTATTATTAGGGGTTTATTTATTGAAGCCTTTACCATTCCAACACCCTCAATGGAGCGTTCCTTATTAGTAGGTGATTTCTTATTTGTCAGCAAAGTAAATTACGGTGCTAGAACACCAATCACACCCATTGCATTTCCATTTGCCCATCATACCATGCCGATTATTGGCACCAAATCTTACCTAGATTTTATTCAATTACCTTATTTTAGATTACCGGGTTTTCAAAAAATTAAAAGACACGATGTAGTAGTTTTTAATTATCCAATGGAAGACTTTAGACCCATCGATAAACAAGAAAATTATATTAAAAGATGTATTGCTATTGCAGGCGACACCATTCAATTAAAGAATATGTCGGTTAGCGTAAATGGAGTGGCAGAAGAATTACCTGTGGAGTCTCAAACAAATTACTTAGTAAAAACAGACGGTACCGCTTTTAACGATAAAGCTTTAATGGCATTAGATATTTACGAGTATGGTAGGGTTTCGGAAGATGGCGATTATATATTTACCTTAACCAAAGCCAACGCAGAAAAGTTGCAATATTTTGCCAATGTAAGAAGTGTATCTCCTGCATTTAGAGAGCATGGACAATACGCCGATTATGTATTTCCCTTTGATCCAAAGTTAGGTTGGAACGAAGATAATTTTGGTCCATTAGTTGTGCCTGCAAAAGGCATGACGATTAATATTACTGGAAGTAATTTAGGTTTATATAAAAGAGTAATTACCGTTTACGAAGGAAATACTTTAGAAGAAAAAGCAGATGGTATTTATATCAATGGGCAAAAGTCCGATACCTATACTTTTAAAATGGATTATTATTTTATGATGGGTGATAATCGCCACAACTCCACAGATTCAAGGTTTTGGGGATTTGTGCCAGAAAATAGAATTGTAGGAAAAGCTTTATTTATTTGGATGAGTTGGGATACCAATGGTGATTTCTTGAATAAAATTAGGTGGTCAAGAATTTTTAACGGCATCAATTAAAAATCCATATTCACTTTTAATTCGGCTGCTAATTTTTTCAAGTCTTCGTATACTATTTGATTGATTGGAATGCCAATTTTCGAATAGTTTTTAAAGGCCATCATTTCTGGTTCTCCAGGAATAATCACAGGTTGATTTGCATCTTTGGGTTTTGCTGCTTTAAATCTTTCGATCCAAGTATCTATAGATTGGTAATAATCTTCTTTCGCTCTAAATCCATCTATTCGCATTGCGCCAAAAAAGTGACCAATCCCTTTGCCAACGGGGTTTTCGGCTGGTTCTAAAAAACTTACAAATGGCGGAACCCAGGGTCCAAAATTTGCACCCGATAATACAGCCGATAAAATATCTACGGTTGCACTTAAACCAAAACCTTTATGACTACCATGTGCTATATCGCTGCCTAATGGTAAAAGTGATCCACCATTTTTTAATTCATTTGGATCGCTAGAAGCATTGCCCTCTTTGGTTTGTAGCCATCCTTCCGGAATTTTTTTATTCGCTCTTTGTGCAATTTCTAATTTGCCATTTGCAGCAGCAGCAGTGGCCATGTCTATCACAATTGGATCGTATTTTTTTGCAGGAAAAGCAAAACACATAGGATTAGTACCTAGCATTCTTTCAATCGAAAAAGTTGGGGCCACTAATGGGCTGGCATTGGTCATGGCTATGCCAATCATATCTTCGGGCAAAGCTTTCATGGCATGATAAGCAGCAATACCAAAATGATTCGAGTTTTTTACGGCTACCCAAGCGCTGCCATATTGCTTGGCCTTACTAATGGCTAAATCCATTGCAAATAGGGCAACCACGAGCCCTAAGCCTTCATCTCCGTCTATGGTAGCAGTGGTAGCTAATTCATGAACTACGCGAATGTTGGGTCTTGCATTGATTCTTTTTTTCTCCCACAAACGAATATATCCGCTCAAACGAGCCAATCCGTGCGATTCTACGCCACGCATATCGGCAGCTAATAAAACCGATGCGGCTTGCCTTTGGTCAGCTTCGGAGAGTCCAATGGCGGCAAAAATGCGACAGATAAAGCCGTTTAAGATTTCTTGAGGTATATTTAAATTGTTCATTCCTAATAGGTTAACACTTTTTAACTCCTTAAATTGCTAATTTTCATGCAAATTATTCATTTAAAGCAATATTTTTTGGTTTTTTTTAAATCAAATGTTATATTTGATATTAATAGATTTTGCAAATAAACAATTAAAAAAAACTATGATGAAAAAACTACTTTTATTAAGCATTGGAGCTGTGATGGCTTTACAAGCTTCAGCTCAAGACGTAAGGCGTCTTTCAACGAACTTAATGGATAGCCCAAAGCAAAATTCAGAAAGCGTTGTAAAAAGAAATCCAAACATTAAAACAACTGCTAATTCAGTATTAACTGTTACGCCTATTACCATTGGTTCTGCAGGAAACGCATTTACGCAAATTGGTTTGAACAAAAGAAGAGTGTCCGTTGATCAAGATTTAAACACGGTTTTATTTACTCACCGTGGCGATGGTGCAATAGCAGGTGGCTCAAGTTCCAAAATAATGTTTGATATTTCTACAGATGGTGGAGCTAATTGGACTTCAAATTTAGGGCCCGTAATTGGATTAGATACAAATGGACTACGTGCTCGTTACCCACAAGGTGCAATCATGAATCCAACTGCAGGAAATACTAACGCGGCTAATGCACGTGTTATTGCTATGGCTCCAGCTACTGATGGCTCTAATTGGGTTGGATTAATGCAAGGTACTTGTAAATTAGACGGTACTGGGGAAGTAAGAACGTACTTCAATTCTGGTAATAGTTATATACCTCAATCTTTCACTAAAAGAGTGAATGGTGAATTCTGGGCTTCAGATGATTATACAACAGATAGCAATATTGTTCTATACAAGGGGGTTTATTCTGCCTTAGGTGATTCAATGACTTGGTCAATTGGTAAAACTTTAGGTAAGTTTGATGATTTGTTCGATACGTCAATTGATACAGCTACTCATTACTTAGATGTATTAATTGCATTTGATAAAACTGGTGACAAAGGCTGGGTTGCAGTTTCTGGCGAGCTTAAAGCTGTAGCACCCCTAGTTGCAGATACGGCATTCAATCCAATTTTCTGGAAAACTACAGATGGTGGTGCAACTTGGACGGGTCCAGAAAAAGTTAACTTAGCAACAATGTCTAACGTAATGGCTGATCCAAACTTAGGTGGTTTAAAACCATCAATGGGATTTAATACAGGTTTAGCAGTTGATAAAAATGGCAACCCACATTTCTTTGGGGTAGTTTGTCCTGCTTCTTCTTCAACACCTTATTCGTTACTAACTGGCTCGCCATTATCTATGTATGATGTAACTATCAATGGACAGGCTAACTGGGTTGCAAATTATGTAGATACTGTTTCTACTTTTCGTGGTACGATAGCTGGTTTCACTTCAACAGGATCACTTGCTGTATTACATGATAATGATTGTGCTGTTTCAGTTTCCACAGATGGCGAAGCAATTTTATATTCTTGGACAGATACTAAACCAGAAAATCAAACTACTGCAGGTGCAAACGATTTTCCAGATTTATATGTGAAAGGTTATTATGTAACATCAGGTACAATGGGAACTAAAATCAACACTACGGAAGGTTCTTCTGTAGAGTCGGTTGCTTACTTGCCTGCTAGTGCTAACGAAGCGTTAGTAACATCTGCTGGTTATGTTTTGTCTACTGTAATATTAGTTCCAACTACTGACGAAAGTGCTGTTGTTAATTTTAATTACTTAGATGGTATCGTTTACCCTAAATTTACTGGTGTAAATAATGTTAAAAATACTTTATTCAACATCTCTAATAACTATCCAAACCCATTCTCTGGTTCAACTTCATTCGATATGAACTTGAATTCATCAGCTAATGTGGTAGTTACTATTACTAACTTATTAGGTCAACAAGTAAAAGAAGCAGTTAATGCTACTTATACTGCTGGTGCACATACAATTAAAATTGATGCATCTAACTTAAACGCTGGTATTTACTTCTATAATGTAAATGCAGGTGGTTTCGTAATGACTCAAAAAATGATTGTGAAGTAATTAAACTCACATCAATAAAAAAGCCCTTCGATTTTTCGAAGGGCTTTTTTTATATAATTTTTTTCTGATTTTAATCTATAGTTAAAATAGTAAAGTGCTTATTTAATGGCTCGCTATTGTTCTTGATTAATTGAATAAATGATTCGTGGTGCATATACCAATAACTAAAATTTTCTTGGCGTTCTTGTAAAATTCCATTTGGGTAAAATGCTTCTTTTATTTTTTCAATTTGTTGAATGGCTACTGTATGATTTTTCTTTTCGGCCTTTTGCATTTTTTTCTCTAGGCCTTTTAGCAAATTAGCAATTTTAGTTGTTGCCGCTGCCGAACTAGCTAGTAAAGTTTGGTCGATGTTTTGCAGTTTTGTTTGAATAGCTTGTATTTGCTCGTTTATCATTTGCTGCTCTGTGTCGAGCGATAATATGTTTTGGCTATTTGTCTTAACATATGCATCTATAAGTTCCTGAAGAGGCTTAAAAATGCTTTCTGCGCTAGGTAATATCGCCTCAATGGTTTTCAATTGTTTTTGATTACTTAAGGCAAAAGAATTTCGCCAAGCAAGCATCGGGAATGGAATTTGATAATGGGAGAAAGTGCTTTTCAATTGTAACCAATAAGCCATTTCGCCTGGTCCGCCAATATAAGCCAAGTTGGGCAAAATAGATTCTTGGTACAATGGACGCATCAAAACATTAGGACTGAATTTTTCTGGATGTAAATTAATCTCAGCACGCAGTTCTTCGGAACTGAATTGATTTTTTTGATCTGCTGTTTCAAAGCCCGTTTCGGTTTTAATGATTCTACTTCTCGTATTTTCAGAAAGGTAAAAGAAATTAATTTCCCTTGGATTTACTTGAATTGGATATTGTTTTTCTAATAAGGTGTTTGTTGCTGTTACCTGATGAAAACTGTTTTGTTCAAAAATATCGCTGCGTATAATTTCTGAAAATTCTTTTTTCAATAATGGGTGGTTTGCATCTATTATTACCAGGCCAAATTGTTTAAATAATTCGTTCACTAAAATACGCGTGGCAGCTGCTAAAGATTTTTTCTCGGTATAAGCGAGTTTAAAAAGGGATATAATTTTTTCTTTCCCTGCTTGATTGCCTAAATAGTGATCGATTGAATCTATGATTTGATCAATGCCGCTAGTGGCTAATTCGCCAACCGCACCGCCACTTTGCGCTTTCCATTCAAATGTGGTACCTGCAATGTTTGCGTGGTTTATTTCTTCAAAATCATGGTCTTCGCTGGCCATCCAAAAAACAGGAACTACTTTGTTTCCTTGATTTGCAGCAGCTGCTTTTTCGGCTAAATTAATGCAAGTAATAATTTTATAAATAAAATAAAGCTCGCCCGTAAATAAACTTAATTGATGACCTGTAGTAATCGTAAAAGTATTTTCGTCTGCCAGCGCCGCAATATTTTGTAAGGTTAATTCGGAAGCATCAATAGATTGATATTGTTCTTTTAACACATGCAAAAGAACTGCACGATTTATGGATTGCTTTTTTCGATGAGCAATGATGCTTTCAAAAGAAGCAATGTTTGGCGCGTATGTGTAAAAAGGTTTTAGTTTTTGCTCTTCGTGGAGGTAATCAAGAAAAATAGAACCGAAGCTGCCAGTGGAAGCATAAGGTATTTGAATCATATTTTCCATTGCTTATTTATTTAGCTTATAACATCGCCGTAAAGGTCGAATTCGGTGGCTTTGCTAATCTTCGCCTGCACAAAACTACCGACACTAAGGTATTGATCTTTTGCCGAAAGTAAAACTTCGTTGTCTACTTCTGGCGAATCAAATTCGGTTCTACCAATAAAATAATCTTTTTCTTTGCGATCAATCATTACTTTAAAAGTCTGGCCTACTTTAGCCTGGTTAAGTTGTAAAGAAATATCTTGTTGCACTTCCATTACCCTATCTGCACGGCTTTGTTTTTCTTCGGATGTAAGCGTATCGTTTAAAGTATGGGCATGGGTATTTTCTTCATGTGAATAAGTGAATACGCCTAATCGATCAAATTTACTTTGTTCCACAAATTCGATTAACTCTTCCACGTCTTTTTCTGTTTCGCCCGGATAACCTGCAATCATAGTGGTACGCAATGCAAGGTTTGGCACTTTTGCTCTTATTTGTTCTACTAATTCAATGGTTCTTCTTTTGGTAATACCACGACGCATCGATTTTAACATGTTATCGCTAATGTGTTGCAATGGCATGTCTAAATATTTGCAAATATTACTGCGCTCGTTCATTACATCTAATACATCCATTGGGAATTGAGAAGGATAGGCGTATTGTAAACGTATCCATTCTAAGCCTTCTACGTCAGATAAATGTTTTAATAAATCTGCTAATTTACGGTCGTTGTAAATATCCAATCCGTAATAAGTTAAATCTTGCGCAATTAAAATGAGTTCTTTAGTGCCTTTGTTTACTAGGGTTTTAGCTTCTTTTACTAATTCCTCTATTGGTCTAGAAACATGTACGCCACGCATCAATGGAATAGCGCAAAAAGAACAAGGACGGTTACAACCTTCTGCAATTTTAAAATAAGCAAAATGTGCAGGAGTGGTTAATAATCTTTCGCCAATTAATTCGTGCTTATAATCTGCGCCAACTGTTTTTAGTAATCTCACCAAATCATTGGTACCAAAATAGGCATCCACATTTGGAATTTCTTTTTCTAATTCTGGTTTATAGCGTTGCGAAAGACAACCGGTAACATATACTTTATCAATTTTACCTTGCTCTTTCAGTTCGGTGTATTTTAAAATCGTATCGATCGATTCTTGTTTTGCGTTATCTATAAATCCGCAAGTATTAATAATTACGGTATTAAAATCTAGCACTTCCGATTCGTGGCTTACCGCAATGTTATTGCCCATCAGCTGGCCCATCAACACTTCCGAATCGACCATGTTTTTGGAACAACCTAATGTAATGATGTTGATTTTATCTTTATTGCCTTTAGTTTTCATGGGTATTGGTCTATTTGAAAAACGATGCTACAAATGTGCTTTTGTTAAATAATTGAATATCGTTGATGCCTTCGCCTACACCAATATATTTTACAGGAATTTTAAATTGATCGCTGATGCCAATGACAACGCCACCTTTAGCGGTACCATCTAATTTAGTTAGTGCAAGTGCATTTACTTCTGTAGCTGCCGTAAACTGTTTGCATTGTTCTATTGCATTTTGTCCGGTAGAGGCATCGAGTACTAATAAAATTTCGTGCGGGGCATTTGGGACAACCTTCTGCATCACATTTTTAATTTTACTCAACTCGTTCATTAAATTTATTTTATTGTGCAATCGGCCCGCTGTATCTATAATCACTACATCTTCGCCATTGGCTACTGCAGATTTTAAAGTATCATATGCAACAGCCGCAGGATCTGCGCCCATTTTTTGCGAAACCACACGCACATTTACGCGTTCTCCCCAAATATGTAATTGCTCCACAGCTGCAGCCCTAAAAGTATCTGCCGCGCCAAGTACTACTTTTTTACCTGCTAAATTAAATTGATTGGCTAGTTTACCAATGGTGGTTGTTTTACCAACACCATTTACGCCCACAACCATAATGACATAGGGTTTTACATCCTCTTTAATTTCGAAATAATTAAAGTCGCCGCTATTATTTTCGGCAAGCAATGCTGCAATTTCTTCGTGTAATACTTTGTTGAGTTCGCTGGTGTTAATGTATTTTTCTGCTGCTACTCTTTTTT
Organism: uncultured bacterium; assembly: GCA_903951325.1. Taxonomy (GTDB): domain Bacteria; phylum Bacteroidota; class Bacteroidia; order Sphingobacteriales; family Sphingobacteriaceae; genus CAIKLP01. The sequence goes on along the minus strand of CAJBBN010000115.1, from coordinate 4,747 downwards.
CGACGCGCGCAATAATTTTGAGTGTTGTTTCAACGCCTACATCTGCACTTATAAGAATTTCTTCTAAATTATCTAAGACTTCTGCATCAACAGCTGTTTTGCCAATAACGGCACGGGTAATTTTGCCAAAAATTGATTCTTTGGTGTTGGCTAGACTTTCATTAAGTGTCTCTTCTTTTTTTGATGAAAAAAAATCAAATATTCCCATGATATGATATAAAAAAAGCTCCTTTCAAAAGAAAGAAGCTTCTGTTAATGCGGTTAAATAACTTATTTAGATGCGTTAATAATATCCTTCACGTGGTCGTTATGTACCACTTGCTCTCTAAAGCTGTAAGCACCAGTTTTAGGAGACTTTACAGTTACGATTACTTTTGAATATTCTTTACCGTTTCCAGTTTTTAATGTTGCAACAACCTTCTTAGCCATGACTTAATATTTTAAATTAATTACTTAATTTCTTTGTGACTTGTTTTGCGCTTCAATACAGGATTGAATTTTTTCAATTCTAAACGCTCTGTTGTATTTTTTTTGTTTTTAGTCGTGATGTATCTCGACATGCCAGGTAAACCACTTTCTTTGTGCTCTGTGCATTCTAATATTACCTGTACTCTGTTGCCTTTCTTTGCCATTGCCTTCTATTGCTAAATATTTTTAATTAGATCTTACCTGTTTTTACAAATTGATTGATACAAGCTGCAATCCCTTTTTTATCGATTGTTTTTAATGCGGAAGTAGATACCTTTAAAGTAATCCATTGGTCTTCTTCAGGAATGTAAAACCTTTTCAAAAACAAATTTGGTAAGAACTTTCTTTTGGTCTTACGATTTGAATTAGATACGTTATATCCTTTTATCGCACTTTTTCCTGTTAAATCACAAACTTTTGACATGACTATATATTTTTATTGTATTCGTTCTTAAAGAGTTTGCAAATATCTTAAAAAATCTGTTAACCGCAAATAGTTTTTCAATAATAAATTCCAAAAAATGGCTTTCGAAGCCCTAATTTATAAGAAATGGCCCTTAAATAGCTTATATAGCACTTTTTATTTTTTAGCATAAATTCAGCTATTTGCAGATAAATACATCCGAAATGTGCGATTAATCGATTTTAAAGCAATCTTTTGGTAATTTGCTCCTATGGAATTTAAAATAGACACTTTCGAACAATACCAATCCATCTATGCCCATTCAATTGCGGAGCCCGAGGCTTTTTGGGCATCAATAGCAGAAAATTTTCTTTGGAAGAGAAAATGGGATAAAGTGCTTGATTGGAACTTTCATGAACCGCAAATAAAATGGTTTGAAGGTGCGCAACTCAATATAACCGAAAATTGCCTCGATAGGCATTTGCAGGCAAAGGCTAATCAACCAGCAATTATTTGGGAGCCCAATAATCCAAAGGAAGCACACCGAGTGATAACTTATCAAGAATTATACGAGCAGGTGTGTGCTTTTGCGCATGTTTTACAAAGGAATGGGGTAAAAAAAGGCGATCGGATTTGTATTTATATGCCCATGGTGCCCGAATTAGCCATTGCGGTTTTAGCTTGTGCTAGAATTGGCGCCATACATTCGGTTGTTTTCGGTGGTTTTTCGGCGCAGTCTATTGCCGATCGAATCATCGATGCAGCATGTGCATTTGTAATCACTGCCGATGGTGGTTTTAGAGGCAATAAAGAAATTCCATTGAAAGCGGTATTAGATGATGCATTAACGCAATGCGATACTGTGCAAAAAGTAATTGTTTTAAATCGCACGCATACGCCAGTATCGATGATTAAAGGCAGAGATGTATGGTGGGAAGAAGAAATGAAATTGGTGAACGATTTGCAGTTAAAAGATTTTCCTGCGCAAAGCATGGAGGCCGAAGACGAATTATTTATTTTATATACTTCGGGCTCTACCGGAAAACCCAAAGGCGTGGTGCATACTTGTGCCGGTTATATGGTGTATGCCGGTTATACTTTTGCCAGTGTTTTTCAATATCAACCTAAAGAAGTATTCTTTTGTACGGCCGATATAGGTTGGATTACAGGGCATTCCTATATTGTTTATGGTCCACTTTCTCAAGGAGCCACAACTTTATTATTCGAAGGTATTCCTACCTATCCAGATGCAGGGCGCTTTTGGGATATTGTTGCAAAACATCAGGTCAATATTTTATATACTGCTCCAACTGCCATTCGTTCTTTAATGCAATTTGGTCCTGAATTTACCGAAGGAAAAAATTTAACATCCTTAAGAGTATTAGGTTCTGTTGGCGAACCCATCAACGAAGAAGCATGGCATTGGTATGATCAGCAAATTGGTAAAGGGAATTGCCCCATTGTAGATACTTGGTGGCAAACAGAAACGGGCGGTATTTTAATTTCTCCAATTGCAGGTGTAACACCTTTAAAACCTGCACATGCAACCTTTCCATTGCCTGGTATACAACCAATAATTGTAGATGAAAATGGAAAAGAATTGATTGGAAATAATGTCAGTGGAAATTTATGTATCAAATTTCCATGGCCTGGTATGTTGCGAACAACTTATGGAGACCACAATCGTTGTAAACAAAATTATTTTGCAACTTATCCAAATTTATATTTTACCGGTGATGGTTGTTTACGAGACGAAGCCGGAAACTATCGTATCACGGGTCGTGTAGACGATGTGATCAATGTTTCTGGTCATCGAATAGGAACAGCCGAAGTAGAAAACGCCATCAATGCGCATACGGGAGTGATCGAATCGGCAGTAGTTGGTTATTCGCACGACATCAAAGGACAAGGTATTTATGCTTATGTTATTTGTGAACACGATTTTATCGACGACGAACTGATGCGAAAAGATATTGCACAAACTGTGGCTAGAATTATTGGTGCCATTGCAAAGCCCGATAAAATTCAATTTGTAAAAGGATTGCCAAAAACTAGGTCGGGCAAAATTATGCGTAGAATATTAAGAAAAATTGCAGAAGGCGAATTAAGTAATTTGGGCGACACCAGTACTTTACTCGACCCTGAAGTAGTAGAAAGAATTGCGATCACAAGAATTAATTAAATTAAGATATGTATTTTTGTATTTATGAATAGTAACAGACCCATTATTTTAGTGACCAACGACGATGGTATCACTGCTGCAGGTATACAAAATTTAGCTTATTTAATGAAAGAGCTGGGCGATGTTATCATCGTTGCACCAGACAGCCCGCAATCTGCCATGGGCCATGCCATTACCATTGCTAAACCTTTGCGTTTAGAAAAAGTAGATTTATACGAAGGCATCCAAAGTTACCAGTGTAGTGGTACTCCGGTAGATTGTGTCAAATTAGCGGTGAATAAAATTTTACATCGTAAACCAGATTTATTAGTTTCGGGTATCAACCACGGGTCTAATTCATCGATTAATATTTTATATTCTGGTACTATGTCGGCAGCTATGGAAGGCGCCATCGAAGGAATTCCTTCTATTGGATTTTCCTTATCCGATTTTTCGGCTAATGCTAATTTTCAACCTACACATAAATATATTTTATCGATTGCAAAAAATGTGCTAGAAAATGGTTTGCCAAAATCCACTTTGTTGAATGTAAATTTTCCATTGGTACAAAAATTTAATGAATTAAAAGGAGTTAAAATTTGCAGACAAGCGGTAGCCAAATGGCAAGAAGAATTTGACGAAAGATTAGATCCACATAAAAGAAAATATTATTGGTTAACAGGCGTTTTTGAATTGAATGATGAAGGACAAGACACAGACGAATGGGCATTGAAAAATAACTATGTATCGGTTGTGCCTGTTCAGTTTGACCTTACGGCATACGATGCGATCAAAGAATTAGCAAATTGGAAATTTAGCGTTTAAATATGAAAGATAAATTTTACCTCGGCGTTTTATATGGCATTGCATTGCCATTGCTGGCTTACCTTTTCGGAGACTTTTTGCAATCCAAAATTGCCTTTCATTTGAGGCCAAATTTCTTTCAAATTTTATGTGTGGGGGTTAATATGCTTATTTTTCAAATTGCCATTAAAAAACAATTTGATGCATTGGCAAAAGGTGTTTTATTCAGTACTTTTTTCTATGCCATTGTTTTCGCTTATTTCTTTTTGAGATAAATCATGAAATATTTTTTAATAGCAGGCGAAGCATCGGGCGATTTACATGGTGCAAATTTAATGCACAGTATTAAAACACTTGATGCGCATGCAGCATTTGATTTTTATGGCGGTGACCTGATGCAGGCGCAAGGAGGAACATTGCTCAAACACTATTCCGAAATGGCTTTCATGGGTTTTGTCGAAGTGTTAGCAAATTTGCAAACCATCAATCAAAATTTAACAGCCTGTAAAGCCGCTATTTTAAAAGCACGACCAGATGTATTGGTCTTAATTGATTATCCTGGTTTTAATTTAAGGATTGCAGCCTATGCCAAAAGTATAGGCATTAAAGTGTCTTATTTTATATCACCAAAATTTAATTTCTCTCGACTCAATCTACGAAACTGAAAATTCTTTTTACATGGTGTTAGAACTTTTCCAGGGTGGTAACCTAAAATCCTTGATAGCCAAACATGGAGCATTATCTCTTACCAATTGTACAATAGTGATGCGGGCAATTTTAAACGGTTTGATGCATTTGAAGCAAAATAACATTTTGCATCGAGATATTAAGCCGGAAAATATTTTGTTTCGCAATATTATCAATGCGTCAGGAAAAATAAAAGAAGAGGATATTGTATTGGCAGATTTTGG
>CAJBBN010000114.1 GCA_903951325.1 uncultured bacterium | reverse complement strand
TATTTTTTACAGCATGCGAAAATGATTTAACAAAAGTCGAAAAAATTTCTAATCTAGAAGTTAGTTTGCCAATTGAAACCAGTAAAGAAGTAGAAATTATTTACAGCGATTCTGCTTTGGTGCGTGCACGATTAAACAGTCCTGAATTAAAATTCTACAAAGTAGCTAAGCCTTATCGCGAAATGCCGAAAGGATTAAAAGTGGAATTTTTTTCGCCGGGATTAATTTTAGAAAGCACTTTGCAAGCCAAGTTTGGTCGTAAATACGAAAACCAAGGATTAGTAGAAGTGCGAGACAGTGTAGTAGTCATTAATAAAAAAGGCGAACGCCTCGATACCGAAAAATTAATTTGGAACGAAAAAACCGGTAAAATTTATACCGATCAATTTGTGCGTATTCAAACCAAAAACGAAGTGATTTATGGAGAAGGCTTAACCGCAAACCAAAATTTCAGTACTTATAAAATATTTAAAATTAGGGGCGTTTTTAATCTCAACAATGAATAAATCTAAAATAAGCGAAGGCATTTGGTTTGGAATATTTACTATCTGCCTGTTTATCACCATTATGCTCTTGAGTAGCAAGGTTTCCAGCAAATCTGACAAAATTGTATTTGGCCTAGCTACTTTGTTCGCTATGTACCGTTTTTACACACGTAGAGCTATGAGAATCAATAACTTAGACAGAAAGTAAATTCCTGCTAAGAAATATTTTCAAAAAATGGTATCTTGCGCATCTTAAAAAATAAAAATTATAAAATAGAATAAGCGATATGGGATTAATGACAACTATGCGTAACAAAGGCGGCTTACTGGTGGGTATCATCGGTTTTGCAATTGTTGCATTTTTAGCTGGTGACGTAATTGTTTCGGGTAGAAATATTTTCGGAGACGGACAAAACGAAATTGGTAAAGTAAACGGCGAAAGCATTGAATACACAGCTTTTCAAGCTAAGTTAGACGAAAATACAGAAGCCTACAAAAAGAATTCAGGCCAAGGAGATATCAATCCAACCATGAATGGTTACTTGGTAGATCAAACTTGGAACCAAATGGTACAAGATATTATTTTGAAAAAATCGATTGCGATATCGGGCGTAGGCGTGAGTGCAGACGAGCTTTTCGACATGATTCAAGGTAAAAATCCACATCCAGAAGTGCGTCGTGCATTTGCCAATCCACAAACTGGTGTGTTTGATCCTTCTCAAGTAGTTACTTTCTTAAAGAATTTAGATACACAAGATCCAACAGGCGAAACTAAAAAACAATGGTTAACTTTTGAAAAAGCAATCAACGAAGAACGCATTCGTCAAAAATATTTCAATTTAGTAAAAGGCGCAATGTACACGCCAACTGCATTTGCAAAAGCAAATTTTGCAGAGCAAAATAAAACAGCCAACATTTCTTATGTGGTGTTAGATTATGCTAGCATTCCAGATAATTCAATCAAAGTAAGCGAAAGCGAAATGGCTGAATATTATAATGAGCACAAATACAAATACGCACAAAAAGAAAATGCGCGTAGCTTCGATTATATTTATGTAGATGTTTTGCCAAGTGCAGAAGATAGCATCGCGGTGAAGAAATCAATCGATCAACAATTAGTTGGTTTACAAACTACCACCAACGATTCTACTTATATTGCTTTAAATGCAGACACCAAGTTTGCAGCAGAATATGCTAAGCGCGGTGCATTGCCAGGTGCTTTAGATACCGTAATGTTTAGCAAGCCACAAGGTTATATTATGGGCCCATACATTGATGGTGGTGCTTATAAAATTGCTAAATTAATGTCGATTAAATCATTACCAGATTCGGTTCGTGCGCGTCATATCTTAATTAAGGCAACCAACGAAAATGCTATGGCCATGAAAACCAAAGCAGATAGTTTGAAAAAACTAATTGATGCAGGTGCAGACTTTGCAACTTTGGCGCAACAATATTCTGAAGACGGTACCAAAGATAAAGGTGGCGATTTAGGATATTTTGATAATAAACAAATGGTAAAACCTTTCAGCGATTTTTGTTTCAAAGGAACAAAAGGAGAAATGGGTGTAGTAGGAACTCAATTCGGATTCCATGTAATTCAAATTACCGATCAAAAGAATTTTGATAAACAAATATTAGTTGGTGTAATTGATCGTAAGATAGAACCTAGTTCACAAACTTCGCAAGCATTGTATTCTAAAATTAATGAAGTATTGGCTGGCGTAAAAGATGCCTCGGCATTTACTGCCTTAAAATTAGGAGACGGTTTAAATAAAAGAGTAGCAGAAAACATCAAAGAAAACGATCGTTTTGTTGCGGGCTTAGATAATCCACGCGAATTGATTCGTTGGGCATACAAAGCTAAAAAAGGCGAGGTGTCTACTTTGTTCGAAATTGGCGATAAATATGTATTCGCTAATTTGACGCAAATCAAAGAAAAAGGGACTATTGCCCAAGAATATTTAAAAAATGAATTAGAAGCTGCCGTTCGTCAAGAAAAGAAAGCGACTCAATTAAGCGAAAAATTAACAGCTGCTGCAGCTGGTGCTAGCAATATGCAACAAATAGCGCAAAAAGCAGGCGTAGCGGCACAAGTAGCCAATGGCCTTAACTTTGCCTTCCCAGTTATTCCAGGTGTAGCTAGAGAGCCAGAAGTAGTTGGAAATGTATTTTCATTAGCGAAAGGCAAAATCTCGAAACCAATTATTGGCGGTAAAGGTGTTTATGTAGTTACGGTCGATAATTTTATCGAGGCGATGCAATTGCCAGATTACAATGCTAAAAAAGCGGAACTAGCTGCTGGTGTTAAATCTAGAGTAGATCAAGAATTATTAGAAGCACTTAAAAATAAAGCCGACATAAAGGATAATAGAATTCGCTTTTACTAATCGAATTTTTATTAATTTTAGAATCTAAAAGAGATAGCTTTATGTTAGCTCTTTTAGATTTTTTTAATTTATAGCCATGGACATTCAAGAAAACTTTGTCAATAAAGTTGCCCAAAGCGGAATCATCTCTTTCGACTTAGGGAAATATTACCATGCAGGCGAGCGAGTTGTTTACGATATCAAAGAAAATTTATTTCAAGGATTAATGTTGCGCGAAAAAGATTTTCGCGAATTTATTAAAACGAATGATTGGTCTGTTTATGCAGGCAAAAATGTGGCCATCATTTGCAGTACCGATGCCATCGTACCTACTTGGGCTTATATGTTATTGGCCGTAAAATTAACGCCCATTGCGCATTTAATGGTCTTCGGAGATTTAGCTGCGTTAGAAGATGCGCTGTTTAGAGATGCCCTCGAAAAGGTTGACTGGACTGCATTTCAAGAAGAGCGTGTAGTGGTAAAAGGATGTGGCGATTTGCCAGTTCCGGTTGCAGCTTATGTAGAAATTACCCGCCGCTTACAACCCATTGCTAAAAGCATTATGTATGGCGAACCTTGTTCTACCGTACCCATCTATAAAAAACAATAATTGTTTATTTCGTACATGAAAAATACGCTTCGATTTATTTTCTTACTCGTTTTTTTTAGCATACAAAATTTGCATGCGCAATTGCAAAACACACAGCCCGATTTTAAAACGGGTTCGTTTCAAGCCGGCGAATTGTTAAAATATAAAATCAGGTATGGCTTCATTACCGCGGCCGAAGCGAGTTTGGAGGTACAAGAAGGTAAAAAGCAAAGCAATGGCGAAAAATCATTTCATTATATCGCCCACGGAAAAACCACTGGCTCTTTTGATTTTTTCATGCATGTAAAAAATCGTTACGATTCTTATGTCGATCAGCAAACATTATTGCCTTATCAGTTTACCGAAAATGTGCGCGAAGGTAATTACAAAAGAAATTCTTACGCAAACTTTGACAGAGCAGATAATAAAGTACAAGCGAGCAAAGGCACTTATAATGTACCTGCCAATACCTTCGATATTATTTCCTTGTATTATTTTGCGCGTTCGCTCGACCTGAAAAATATCAGTGTGGGCGAAAGCGTACACATGGATTATTTTTTAGATAAAGCGGTGTATCCAGCAAATATCGAATACCTAGGTAAAGAAACCATTAGTACCGAAACCGGTAAATACGAATGCATTAAGGTAAGCCCTACACTGCAACCAGGCCGGGTGTTTAGGCGCGATAGTAAAATGTATATTTGGATTTCTAACGATGCCAATCGCATACCTGTAAAAATAGAAGTAGAAATTTTAATAGGTTCGCTTATCCTCGAATTGCAATCGTATAGTGGCTTAAAATATCCGGTAACGGCTAAAAGAAATTAAACATGATTCAAATAGAAAATACTTTAATTTCGGAAGAAATAATTACCGAAAACTTTGTCTGTAATTTAAATAAATGCAAAGGCGAATGTTGTGTAGCTGGCGATGCCGGTGCACCACTCGAAGCAGCAGAATTAAAAATAATGGAAACGGTTTTCGAAAAAGTAAAGCCTTATTTAAACGAAAAAGGATTAAAAGCCATTGCCGAACAAGGATTATATGTGATAGATGATGACGGCGATTATACTACCACTTGTGTCGAGAAAAATTTAGAATGCGCTTATGTACTTTTCGAAAATGGCATTACGCAATGTGCTTTCGAAAAAGCCTATAACGATGGCGTCATCGATTTCAAAAAACCCATTTCTTGTCATTTATATCCTATTCGAATTACCCCATACGAAACTTTCGAAGCACTTAATTACGATCGTTGGTCTATTTGTGGCGATGCTTGCCGATTTGGAGATAGTTTAAAAGTGCCTGTTTATCAGTTTTTAAAAGAACCCTTGATTCGAAAATACGGCGAAAACTGGTACAAGCAGTTGCAATTATTGGTTGAATAGGTGTATCATCTACAATTACCTAAATTTTATCGCAATTATGCAATAATGTAAGTCATTGACCACAATAAATGCTAGCTTTATTTAGTTAATCAAGCAAATAAATAATTTAAATATATAGATATGAAAAAAATCCTTTTTGCAATTGTAGCCAGCGCAATGGTTATTGTTGCCTGTAACAAAGAGCAAATGCCATTTGAGCAAAGTATCAGTGTAACTGATTTGTCTAAAAATGTGAGCAGCTATGTTGCCGAAAATTATCCAGATGCTGTTATAGCAGAGGCATTAGTCGTAAATGAAAATCAACCTGTAACGGTTGTTATATTAAATACCAATGAGCAATTGGCTTTTAACGAAGCAGGTCTTTATTTAGGCGAAGGTTTAAATTACCGTGGTGGTAAAGGTGGCGGTCGTGGTGGAAACCATGGCGGTGGTCATAATCATGGCGGTGGTCCAGGTGGTCATCATGGTGGTGGTCCGGGCGGACATCACGGTGGCGGTCCAGGCGGACATGGTCACGGTGGTCATCACGGAATTGATTCTACTACATTAGATTCATTATTACCAGGTGCGCAAGCATACATCGATTCTAACTTCGCAGGTTATACTGTTGTTGGTGCTAGAAGAGATACTACTTGTCAAAATGGTGCAGTTATAAATGTAATGATTTCAAACAGATCATTTACTGGCCCAGTAAAAGTTACTTTTGATTTAGCAGGTAATTTCTTAATGAGTTCGGTTCGTTATGCTTATGCAAATACGCCTCAGTTAGTGAAAGATTATATCACTAATAATTACACAGGTTATAATGTTAGAAAGAAAGCAGAGCAAAGCACTTTAGCCAATGCAACTATTCAATACAATGTATTTGTTGCCGATACAGTTAACAGATATTTAGTAACTATCAAAGACGACGGAACATTAGTTTGCGTTAAGTAATTTCTTTAAAGCATAATATTTCTTAAAAAGCGGCCCTAGCAATTGGGCCGCTTTTTTTTATTGAGCAGATTTGCATTGTATATTTAGGCTTAAAGCCTTATATTTAGGGCTTAAATACATCTCTTGATGAAAGGCATAATACTAGCTGGAGGGTCTGGAACCCGTTTACACCCATTAACGCTTGCTATGAGCAAGCAAATGATGCCTGTGTACGACAAACCGATGATTTATTACCCTCTTTCTTGCTTAATGATGGCAGGAATCAAAGACATTTTAATCATTTCTACCCCGCACGATTTACCCAATTTCCAAAAATTATTGGGCGATGGTAAAAATTTAGGCTGTAATTTCGAATATAAAGTACAAGAACAACCCAATGGTTTAGCGCAAGCATTTGTGATTGGGGCAGATTTTATTGGCAACGATAAAGTGGCTTTAATTTTGGGCGACAATATATTTTTCGGATCTGGTTTAGCAGAATTATTGCAAAGCAATAATAATCCCGATGGTGGCGTAGTGTATGCATACCATGTGAGCGACCCCGAGCGTTATGGAGTAGTCGAGTTTGATGAAAATAAAAAAGCTATTTCTATTGAAGAAAAACCAGCACAACCAAAATCAAGTTATGCGGTTCCGGGTTTATATTTTTACGATAACTCGGTAGTAGAAATTGCAAAAAATATTGCACCAAGTCCGCGTGGCGAATACGAAATTACCGATGTCAATAAAGTGTATTTGCAACAAGGTAAATTAAAAGTGAGTATTTTAAATAGGGGTACTGCTTGGTTAGATACCGGCACCTTTGCTTCGTTAATGCAAGCAGGACAATTTGTACAAGTAATTGAAGAAAGACAAAATTTAAAAATTGGTTGTATAGAAGAAGTAGCTTACCGAATGGGATATATTAACAAAGAACAATTACATGCCATCGCTAAACCCCTTGCTAAGAGTGGTTATGGAGAGTACTTGTTAAAGCTCTAAAAAATCGCAACAACAAAAAACCGCAACAACACAACAACAAAACTCAGCAACAAC
>CAJBBN010000113.1 GCA_903951325.1 uncultured bacterium | reverse complement strand
GTATAGGCATTAAAGTGTCTTATTTTATATCACCAAAAATTTGGGCTTGGAATCAAGGGCGAGTGCATAAAATCAAAAAAGTAGTAGATCAGATGTTATGTATACTTCCTTTCGAAGTCGATTTTTATAAAAAATTTGGAATGGAGGTGCAATATGTAGGCAATCCATTAAAAGATGCCATAGCTAATTACACATTTCAACAAGACTTTATTGCAGCCAATAACTTGCCGCAAAAGCCAATCATAGCGATACTTCCAGGCAGTCGTAAAATGGAATTGCTGAATATTTTGCCAACTATGTTAGCGGTACAAAATCATTTTCCAAATCATCAGTTTATTGTGGCTGCTGCACCTGGTTTACCAGCAAGTTTTTACGAGCAATTTAATTTAGCCGGTGCAAAATTATTATTTAACTGCACCTACGATATTTTAGCCAATGCCGAATTGGCCATGGTTACCTCTGGAACTGCAACTTTAGAAACCGCCTTATTAAATGTACCGCAAGTGGTTTGTTATAAAGCCAATGCTTTGTCGGTATTTATTGCGCGGCTATTGGTGAAAATAAAATATATTTCTTTAGTAAACTTAATCGCAGACCAACAAATTGTGATCGAATTAATCCAACAAGATTGTACAGTTGTCAATATCGCACAAGCTTTGAAAGCCATTGCAGTGAATGAATTAGGGCGTTCCGAACAATTAGCAAAATATCAAGCATTGCAGCAAATGGTCGGCCCCGAAGGCGCGTCGTTACGAGCTGCTTCAGCAATTTACCAATTTGTTAATTCAAAATAAATGTTTAAAAAGTATATTTTATCCTTGCTGTTTATCTTTTGTATTCAATTTTTGTATGCAAAAAATATTCAGGTTTCTATTTTAGCTGAATTAAATCCAGTACAATTAAATTTATCCGTTTTAAGCGGCGACTATTATATTTCACTCGACGACGAGAAAATTATAAAAATTGATTTTAACGATAAAATCGAATTAAGTTCCCTAGGCTCAAAAGTATCGGTTGAAAAAAATGGACAGTTTGTAGCACTCGCCGAAATAGTTCAACTCATTAGTTCCGATTCGCTGTCAAGCTTTAAAATAGCACTCTTGAGACCCAATGCTAAAACAAGTATTTACCCGAACATCTTAAGGGTAAATAGCAAAAATGGCACATTAAAATTAATTAATTCTGTTGGAATTAACCAGTATGTTGCGGGTGTAATTGAATCAGAAATTGGCAATGTTAAAAATTTAGAATTATTAAAAGTACAAGCGGTAATTTCTAGAACCTATGTATTGAAGAATATTGATAAGCATAAAGCCGAAGATTTTCAAATCTGCGACAAAGTACATTGCCAGGTTTATCATGGCAAATGTCGTTTCAATTTATTAATTAATCAGGCGGTGGATAGCACCGGTTACATCACTATTTTTGACGATCAAAACGAAATAATTGATGCGGTTTTTCATGCCAATTGTGGCGGGCAAACCATTAATTCGGAAGATTTATGGGCTAAAAGTAAAAGTTATTTGAGAGCGGTGAACGATACTTTTTGTACAACAGGCAAGCAAGCCGTTTGGGTAAAAGAAATTCCTCGTTCCGAATGGATGCAATACTTATCAAAGAAAGCGGGTTTAAAAATACCAGAACCTTGCGTTTATGCAGATCTCATGCGCCGCACACAACTTCCTTGTTTTCCTATTTCGCTCAAAGAAATTCGCACGGATTGGAAATTAAGATCTACTTATTTTACCATTACAGAAAAAGGAGATCAATTGATTTTAAATGGTAGAGGTTTTGGTCATGGCGTTGGCATGTGTCAAGAAGGCGCTATCAATATGGCCAATAAAGGCTTTAAATATGAGGATATAATAAAATTTTATTATACCAATATCCATTTATTTCCTTTTCAGTTTACTGCCGAGTAAATTCATTTTTAATTTCCATTTATTTAGCTTTTATTTGATGTCAAATTAAATAATTATGGCTGTTCCTTACTGGTTATCTCGAATGTCTTTGATGCTCCCCGAAGAGCAAGTAGAAAAATTAATGAATGCCAACGTATTGGTGGTGGGATTAGGTGGAGTAGGTGGCATTTGCGCCGAAATGATAGCTAGGGCAGGCGTTGGCAAGATGACGATTGTAGATGCCGATACGGTAGATGCTAGCAATAAAAACAGACAAATTCCGGCATTGACTTCGACCGAAGGTTTAAATAAAGTAGAAGTAATGGCCGCTCGCATCCGAGATATTAATCCAGCAATTCAGTTGCGTGTATTAAACGAGTTTGTGAAAGATGACCGTACCGACGAAATTTTAGAAGAAGAACAATTCGATTATGCGGTTGATTGCATTGATACCTTATCGCCAAAAGTATTTTTTATCAAAGCCTGTTTAGATAAGAAAATTCCGATTGTAAGTTCAATGGGAGCAGGAGGTAAAGTGGATCCATCTCAAATCAAAGTAGTAGATATTTCTAAAACATACCAATGTAATTTGGCAAAATATGTGCGTAAAAGGTTATATCATTTAGGTACTCGAAAAGGAGTTAAAGTGGTTTTTTCGCCCGAGGCAGCCGACAAAACTAAAATCATCGAAACCCCCAATGCATTCCCCAAAAAATCAATTATCGGCACGGTTTCTTATATGCCAGCCATGTTTGGCTGTACCATGGCCTCTGTGGTAATTAGAGATTTAATGGAAGCATAATTATTTAAATCACTGAAAATCAGGCAATATTTAATTTGATTTTGTAGCAAAGGCTTGTTTTTAATGCCTTTCAGACTTGTTGTGGAAATCTTTTCCCGCGCTTAATTCCCTAAAATTTTAGATTTGTGCAAACCTGGCTCGTTTGAATTGGGTTTTAGAACCATTTGTTGAATGGCTTCTTAGATTAATTTTAAATACAAAAAATGGCAAATAGTAATTATAGTGAAGACGATATCCGATCACTCGATTGGAAAGAACATATTAGACTAAGACCCGGCATGTACATTGGTAAACTAGGAGATGGTTCTAGTTTAGACGATGGTATTTATATTCTCTTGAAAGAAATCATTGATAATTCTATCGATGAATTTGTGATGGGTGTGGGTAAACAAATTGATTTAACGATTACTGATCACAAAGTAATTGTCAGAGATTATGGTCGTGGAATTCCCTTAGGAAAAGTGATTGATTGCGTTTCTAAAATTAATACTGGGGGTAAGTACGACTCTAAAGCATTTCAAAAATCGGTAGGATTAAACGGAGTGGGTACAAAGGCTGTAAATGCATTGTCTGCTAGCTTTAAGGTACAATCCTTTAGAGATGGAAGAACCAAAGTAGCCGAATTTTCTAGAGGCGAATTAACCCAAGAATATAAAGAAGAAGCGACCACGCAAAAAAACGGTACCTGTATTACCTTTGTTCCAGACGATCAAATTTTTAGGAATTTTAGGTACATCCATGAGTTCATGGAAAACATGCTTTGGAATTATGCTTTTTTGAATGCAGGTTTAACCATTCAATTAAATGGCGAAAAATTTGCATCGCAAAGAGGGCTATACGATTTATTAGATAGGAAAACAGACGAAACCATTCGTTATCCAATTATTCATTTAAAAGGAGACGATATTGAAATTGCGATGACTCACAATAGTCAATATGGTGAAGAATATTATTCTTTTGTGAATGGACAGCATACCACGCAAGGAGGTACGCACCAAGCGGCTTTCAGAGAGGCAGTGGTGAAAACGATCAGAGAATATTATAAAAAAGATTTTGATGCTTCGGATATCAGGGCTTCTATTGTTGCCGCAATTAGTATTCGTATTCAAGAACCCGTATTTGAATCGCAAACAAAAACAAAATTAGGTTCTATTAATGCGGCACCAGAAGGTCCAAGTATTCGAAATTGGATCAACGACTTTTTGAAAAAAGAGCTCGACAATTATTTGCACAAACACGCCGATGCGGCAGATGCTTTACTCAAAAGAATTCTGCAATCGGAAAGAGAACGAAAAGAAATTGCGGGCATTAAAAAATTGGCTAACGAGCGTGCCAAAAAAGCAGCCTTACACAATAAAAAACTCAGAGATTGTAAAGTACATTTAGACGACGAAAAACATATCAGAAGATTTGATACTACTTTATTTATTACCGAGGGAGATTCTGCAAGTGGATCTATTACTAAATCTAGAGATGTAGAAACGCAAGCGGTATTTAGCTTGAAAGGTAAGCCACTGAACTGTTTCAGCCTTACTAAAAAAATAGTTTACGAAAACGAAGAATTCAATTTATTGCAACATGCCTTAAATATTGAAGATGGTATCGAAAACTTACGCTACAACAATATTGTGATTGCAACCGATGCCGATGTAGACGGAATGCATATTCGTTTATTGATGATGACTTTCTTTTTACAATTCTTCCCAGACATTGTAAAAGCGGGTCATATATATATATTACAAACGCCATTGTTCCGAGTAAGAAATAAAAAAGAAACGATTTATTGTTATTCGGATCAAGAAAGAAAAAACGCGCTGAATAAATTAGGACAGAAATCTGAAATTACCCGATTCAAAGGTTTAGGAGAAATTTCGCCAGAAGAGTTTGAATTGTTTATTGGTAAAGATATTCGCATCGATCCGGTAATTATTCCGAAAGATCAAAAAATGCAACAATTATTAGAGTACTATATGGGTAAAAACACACCCGCAAGACAAGAGTTTATTGTGAAGAATTTACGATTTGAAAAAGAAGAAATCGTCGCTGAATTGCCCGAAATTGCTGGCGAATTAGCTGATTAAATGTGTGAAGGATTATTGAAAACCAAATGATGGAAACACCAAACGAAGAAAAATTAAATCATAATATTATACCCATTACCGGTTTGTACGAAAACTGGTTTTTA
This sequence comes from uncultured bacterium, assembly GCA_903951325.1. Lineage (GTDB taxonomy): Bacteria > Bacteroidota > Bacteroidia > Sphingobacteriales > Sphingobacteriaceae > CAIKLP01. The sequence goes on along the minus strand of CAJBBN010000113.1, from coordinate 1,987 downwards.
GATTACGCATCTTATGTAATCTTAGACAGAGCCGTGCCAAACATGTTTGATGGTTTAAAGCCAGTTCAAAGAAGAATTTTACATTCGCTCAAGGAAATGGACGATGGTCGATATAATAAAGCGGCCAATGTAATTGGAAATACCATGAAATACCATCCGCACGGAGATGCCTCTATCGGAGATGCCATGGTACAAATTGGTCAGAAAAATTTATTAATTGATTGTCAAGGAAACTGGGGAGATCCAGTAACCGGAGACAGTGCAGCTGCACCAAGATATATCGAAGCTAGGCTTTCTAAGTTTGCTTTAGATGTAGTGTTTAATCCACAAACAACCAATTGGCAATTATCTTACGATGGTAGAAATCGCGAGCCCATTACTTTGCCTGTTAAGTTTCCTTTATTACTAGCACATGGAGCAGAAGGTATTGCAGTAGGTTTAGCCACCAAAGTATTGCCGCATAATTTCATCGAATTAATTTTAGCTTCCATTGAAATTTTAAAAGGCAATCGCCCTAATTTACTACCCGATTTTTTAACAGGCGGCTTAGCAGATTTTACGAATTACAACGAGGGCCAGCGTGGTGGCAGGGTTAGAGTGCGTGCCAGAATTATCGAGAAAGACAAAAAGACCTTAGCCATAACCGAAGTTCCTTTTTCTACTACCACTGGAAGTTTAATTGATAGTATTATATCTGCCAACGATAAAGGTAAAATCAAGATTAAAAAAATTGAAGACAATACGGCTAAAAACGTAGAAATTATGGTGCATTTAGCGCCTGGAATTTCGCCAGATGTTACCATCGATGCCTTATACGCTTTTACCGATTGCGAAGTATCTGTTTCTCCAAATACCTGTGTCATTAAAAATGACAAGCCGTATTTTATGAGTGTGAACGATATTTTAGTTGAAAGCACCAATCATACCAAGGCTTTATTAAAACAAGAACTCAGCATTCGCTTAGATGAATTGAATGAGAAATGGCATGCCTCTTCTTTAGAAAAAATATTTATCGAAGAAAAAATATACAGAGATATTGAAGAGTGTACCACTTTCGAGTCGGTATTAGAAACTATTGACAAAGGCTTAACTCCTTTTAAAAGTAAGCTTTTGAGAGAAGTAACCAAAGATGATATATTAAGTTTAACAGAAATTAAAATTAAGCGAATTTCTAAATTTGATGCTTTTAAAGCAGATGATATTTTAAAAGCAATTGAAAAAGAAATAAAAGAAGTTAAAGCGAATCTTAAAAATTTAACGGAATATTCGATTGCCTATTTTACGCGTTTGTTAGAAAAGTATGGTAAAGGTAAAGAGCGTAAAACTGAAATTAAATTATTTGATAAAGTAACTGCAACACAGGTTGCTTTGGCTAACCAAAAGCTATACATCAATAGAAATGAAGGTTTCGTTGGTTTAGGTTTAAAGAAAGACGAATATGTTTGCGATTGTTCTGATATCGACGACATCATTGTTTTTTGTGCTAATGGCAAATTCAAAGTCATTAAAGTAGCAGAGAAAACTTTTGTGGGTAAAGACATTATTCATGCAGCGGTATTTAAAAAGAATGATGATCGTACGGTTTATCATTTAATGTACAGAGATGGTGCATCTGGTAAATCATTTGTGAAAAGGTTTGCCATTACAGGTATTACCAGAGATAAAGAATACGATTTATCACAAGGCTCCAAAGGCACGGAGGTGCTCTATTTCACCGCTAATCCAAATGGTGAATCAGAAATCGTTACCGTTAACCTTAAGCCTATGTCTAAATTAAGAAAGTTGGCTTTCGATTTAGACTTTGCCGAAATTGCTATTAAAGGCAGGGCTTCTCAAGGAAATATCATTACTAAATTTCCAGTGAAGAAAGTTATTTTAAAATCTAAAGGGGTGAGTACGCTTGGCGGCCGAGAAGTTTGGTTTGATGATGCGATTCACAGACTCAACACAGACGGCAGAGGCAGGTTCTTAGGCACTTTTCAAGGAG
>CAJBBN010000112.1 GCA_903951325.1 uncultured bacterium | reverse complement strand
TTTAGCGGCGATTGATAATGGCTACTCCCCTTGCGATAAATTTACCGACAAAGCCATCACTATTAATTACAAAGAAGATGGTGAAGAAAAATCTTGGTCGCCAAAAAATTCGGATTGGAATTTTTCGGGAAAAGAAATGTCTTTGAGATGGGCCATGGGTAAATCTTGTAATTCGGTTACGGCTCAATTAACGCAAGCCATTGGATGGGATAAAGTAGTAGAGTATGCGAAAAAATTAGGTATTGAAAGCCCTTTAAAATCTGTTCCCTCTGTTGGATTAGGATCTAATGATGTAACACTTTATGAAATGATTCGTGCCTATGGCGTGTTTTTAAATACTGGTGTTAAAACAGAACCCATTTTAGTGACCAAAATAAATGACCAAGATGGTAAGTTATTAGCCGAATTTAAGGCTAAGCAAGAAAGGGTGATTTCTGAAGAAACAGCTTGGTTAATGATACATATGTTCAAAGGCGGTATGGAAGAGCCTGGGGGCACCTCTCAGGCCCTGTGGGAGCATGATATTTGGAGCAAAGGAAATGAAATTGGCGGTAAAACCGGAACCACCTCTAATCATTCGGATGGTTGGTATATTGGCATCACTAAAGATTTAGTGACCGGTGTTTGGGTGGGTGCCGATGAAAGAAGCATACATTTTAAAACATCTGATTATGGCGAAGGTTCAAAAACAGCTTTACCTATTTATGGAAAGTTTATGGAACGCTTATACCACGATCCGACTCTTGGAATTACCTACGGACGCTTTCCAAAACCTACCGTAAAAATTACAAAAGATTATAATTGTCCTACGCCGCGTCAACGCAACGATACTACCAGAGTAGATTCTACAAGTATGATGCCAAGCGATTCCTTACTTTTAGAAAAAGAATTATAAAAAAAAATCCCGATTGATTAGATCGGGATTTTTTTTGTTATAATTTTTGTAAGAATATTTCGGAATTAACCTTACTTAAATCTCCTAAGTAAGACCACCTAATGCCTTGTATGTATTTATTAAATACCGTATTTACCTCTTTAGGATTTACTTTATTGATATTCTCAATAAAGCTATTAAAGTTCTTCCAATTCCCTTTCACTTCGGCCATTCCAAGGCCCATTGTTTGAGCAGCATTGGTTTCTAAACCCATATAATAAGAAGTTAAATAACCACTTTTTTGATCTTTAATTTCTTTCTCAGAAAATCCTTCTTTCTTTAATTTCTTTAATTCGTCTATCATAACCGATACCGATTGTTTAGGATCTGTAGTACTTACATAAATATTTGAATAAGGATTTACATTAGTACTGTATCCTGCAGAAGGTGCATAAGACAAACTTCTTTTGGTTCTAATTTCATCAAATAAATGATCGGCTAAAATGCCAAATGCAATTTGCATGGCATAAGTTTCGGCTGTACCATATGCTGGTGCATTCATAATTCCTCTAATATAATTAGTAGCCAATTTGCGATCTTCTACTTTAATAGTTGATTGTGCAATGCTTAATAATTTAGTTTTAGGAGCCACAAAATTACCCTCCGGCATTTTTTCGGTCATTTTTTTAATCTTTTCGATTAAGTCGTTGCGGTCTATCTTGCCTATCACCACTAGAAAACATTGCTTCTTAGAAATGATTTTCTCGTAATGCTTTTTAACAAGCTCTAAACTTAATTTATTGATACTTTCTTCCGAACCACCAGGTTTCTTATCATAATTTAAATTGGCAAATGCATCTGTCATGGCCATTTCGGTTAAATATGCATCTGGATTCGAAATGGATTGTTTTACATTTGAAATAGCTGCTTCTTTAATTTTTTGAAATTCTTCTTCGGGCATTAATGGTGCATTAATGATATTTTCAAAAATCGCCCAGGTGCCATTGAAATTTCTTTGAATACAACTCATCGAAATATTGGCTGCATCTAAACCTGCATTGCTTTCTATGCTACTTCCCATTTTATCTAAGAGTCTATTCAATTCATCTTTAGAAAAAGTAGCTGAACCTCCTGTTGTTACAAGGTCTAAAGCAATATTCTCGACACCTTCTAGCTCTTTTGAATAATTAGCCGTGCCACCTTTAATAAATAAACGCGCACTTACAATTTGATTGCTGGTTGGTTTATATAAAACTTTAAATCCATTCACCATTATTTCTTCTGTATTCGACTTTGATTGTGCCGATACATTATTTACTACTAAAAATCCGATAGCAATAAATAAAAACTTGATTATCTTTTTCATGTATAAATTATTTTTTAACGATGCTAAAGGTGATATTTCTAGCAGCTGTTTTTTCATCATCTGTATTTACATTTACTTGCTTGATTTGGAATTTCTTATTGTTCGTTCCAATAATTCTAGTTGGCGCAATACCTGCATCCGCTAAAGCCTTTAAGATGGCTTCGTAACGCTCATTACCAGCCGATTTTTTCTCCCCATCGTGCCAAGTAGCCGAAACATCTATGTTTGCGCTAGGGTTAATATTTAACCATTGAATTAAACTATTTAATTTACTGGCGTTTTCTTCCGCAGTTAATACAGTTTCGTTCATATTGAAGTTTAAAGTATATTCTGGCATAGCTAAAGTGCTCGCAAAAAACTCATCCATTTTTAAAGATTTTTGCATGCCTGTTCTAACCATTGCACCCATTACATAAGGTTGCCCTTTGATGTATTTTCTAACATAATTTTTAATGTCTTCGCGGGTAATTTTTTGTAAGTTATCTTGGTAATTGGTATAGTAGCCAATGGTTGCAGAGCACCACCAAAAAGTTACGCCATGTATAAATTGCGAAGGTTTTTCCATACTGTATGCTTCCGAAACCGCCATTTGATCTTTAGCCGTTTGTAATTGTTCGTCTGAAAAATAATCATCGCTATCCCATGCATTAATATTATTCCATAATACTTGATAAGCTTCTTTAATTTTACGAGGATTAGGTACCATAAAGATTTGAATTGGACCTACATATTTAGCCGATTGATAACCAACTTGCACTTGAAATGCCAAACCTGTTTCTACTAATTCTTTATATAATTTTACATTTTTTTGTTGTAAAATAGTCGAGAAAATATCTGCTGCATAAGTCGATTTTAGATCGTTTCTGGTATCTGGACCGTGGTAAGTAAGCATAAACACAGGTACTTGCGCATTAGGCGATTCTACCACAAACTGCTTAGCATACTCAATTGGTTTAAATGCGGGTATGGGATATTTCTCGAATGGATCAAAACCAGATGGTTGCCAATCCCCCATTTTTTGTTCAATTTGTTCGAAAACTTTATTGTGATCTACATCACCACAAACAGCTAATAAAGAATTATTAGGCCAGTAATATTTATTTTTGATCACATTCATTTTTTCTGTGGTAGCAGAATAAATAATTTTATAATCACCGATTGGATTTTTTCTACTGTAATTATCTTGCCAAACTTCTCTGTTGCTTTTATCCATTAAAGTAAAAAATGGATTAGATTCAGCACGTTGAAACTCGCCTGCAACCACTGGATTCTCTCTTCTCATTTCGGCTGTATCGAATAGTGGGTAACGGATTGCGCTATTCATAAAATCAATACCTTCTGCTAATTTATCTTTACTTAAAGTAAAAAAGTAATTTACACGTTCGTCTGATGTGGTACCATTAAAAGATATACCTAATTCGTTTACTCTATCTAAAAAAGCTTTTTGAGATGGATAAGTTTTGTTTGCTTTAAAAAACATGTGTTCATATAAATGACTCAAGCCATTATATTCCGCATCTTCTGTGTAAGCTCCATTTTTAACACAAATTTCGATGGTTGCTAATGGAACGTTAGCATCTTCGATGACTAAAATTTCCATTCCATTATTTAATTTTTTCATGAAAAAGTTATCTGGTAACTTTTCCTGCGCTTTTGCAACCAATCCTATTCCAGAAATAGTTAACAATACAAGTAGTTTTTTCAACATAAATTTTTATATATATGGAGCTAATATATTGCTTATTCGGCATTTATTTTGGTAAAAAAACCTTTACAAATGCTTATTACTTCTAAAAAATGGCATATATGTCTTATAATCAATCTAAATTGCTTACAATTAAATGAAGTATTTATAAAAATATTTAAATATGAAAATTGTTGATTATATTTAAGATTGCTAAAACCTATATTCAATTATGAGAAAAATCCTTTATTTATGTGCAATAATCTTGTTTTCAAGTATTGCAGCTAATGCCCAAGTAGAAACTTATGCCAATGCATGGTCAAGTAAAAAAGGCAATTTAACGGTTGCATATTTTAACAATTACCCTTACGCCTATTCGAACGATAAAGGTGAATTAACGGGTATAGAAATTG
>CAJBBN010000111.1 GCA_903951325.1 uncultured bacterium | reverse complement strand
TCTTTTTTAACCCTGGTTACGCTGCAGTTTTTCTTAACTTATATTCCTAGATTCATTATTACCACGCGTACAAAGTATTTAGTGAAGCAGCGTGTAATTGGTTTCAATACTTTATTAGTAGGTAGTAACGACAAGGCTTATAAGCTTTATAAAGAAATTGAAGATGCCAAAGAATCGGTAGGTTATAAGTTTTTAGGCTTTGTAAACGGCACCATTAATCATCAAAATGATTTAGCAAAACACTTAAAACAATTAGGTACTTATGCCGAAATTGCAGCGGTTGTTCGAAAATATCAAATCGACGAAGTAATTATAGCCATTGAATCTCGTGAGCACGATCATTTAAAAGCCATTATCGATGAGCTCGAAAATTCGCAAGCAGATGTAAAAATAATTCCAGATATGTACGATATCATTACCGGTTCGGTAAAAATGAATCACTTATTTGGTATTCCTTTAATTCAAATCAAAACAGATTTAATGCCTACTTGGCAAATGAATTTAAAAAGGTTTATTGATGTGGTGGTTTCTCTTTTCTTTTTGATTGTACTTTCTCCTTTATATTTAATTACCGCCATTGTTGTAAAATCTGGCTCTAATGGTCCGATACTTTTCAGGCAAGATCGAATTGGTATGCAAGGAAAAGTGTTTAAGATTATTAAGTTTCGTTCTATGTACCTAGATGCGGAATCAAAAGGTCCTCAACTTGCTAAAGAAAACGATCAAAGGGTAACCAACTTTGGAAAATTTATGCGTCGCACGCGATTAGATGAAATACCTCAATTTTATAATGTATTGTTAGGAGAGATGTCTTTAGTGGGCCCCAGACCCGAAAGGCAATTCTACATCGATCAAATTATGGCGCATGCACCCCATTACAAACACTTACAAAAAGTAAGACCGGGTATTACTTCTTGGGGGCAAGTAAAATATGGTTATGCCGAAAATGTAGAGCAAATGTTAGCGCGGTTAAAATACGATATTATTTATATCGAGAACATGAGTATTGCGGTAGATTTTAAAATTTTATTTTTTACCATTGCCACTGTTTTGCAAGGCAGAGGAAAGTAAATTACATTGGGTCTACATCAATTACAACAGTAACCGATTTAAATTCTTTTACGCCTCTAATCCAATCAATTTTTTGAACAATTAACTGTTTTAATTTGGCCGCATCTATGCCATTGCGTTCAAATTTAATAAGAATGGTATTGATATACTGGTTGCGAATGCGGCTAACCAATGGGAACTCGGGGCCTAACACTCTTTTTTCTAAAGTCTTTTTAAGTGAATTAGCTAATTCCTGCGCAGCACTTTGGGTCGTACCTATATCTTTATGTTTGATGTTTATTTCAATCATTCGATAAGCTGGCGGATAATGAAATTGATTGCGTTCAAACAATTCATAATTGACCATTTCGTCGTAAGCATGCCTATGTACAAATTGTAAAATAGGATGATCAACTTTAAAAGTTTGAATAATTACTTTTCCTTTTTTACTGCGTCTACCACTTCTGCCACTTACTTGTTCGATTAATTGAAAGGCCCTTTCGTAAGCTCTAAAATTGGGAAAATTTAAAATAGCATCGGCATTTAAAATACCCACTAAGGTTACATTTTCGAAGTCGAGTCCTTTGGCAACCATTTGTGTGCCTACCACGATATCTATTTTTTGGTCTTCGATATCGGCAAGTAATTGTGAGTAAGCATTTTTCTTACGCGTGCTATCCAAATCCATGCGGGCAATGCGAGCCGTTGGAAATAATTCTTGTAATTCGTCTTCAATTTTTTCGGTACCAAATCCTTTCCATTCTACATGATTAGAACCGCATGCAGGACAGATGCTTACTGGTTTATGGTGGTTTCCGCAATAATGACAACGCAACTCATTGCTTTGTTTATGGTAAGTTAAATTCACATCGCATTGCGTGCATTTGGCAGAATAACCACAAACATGACAAAGCGAAATAGGGGCATAGCCTCTGCGGTTTTGCAATAAAATAACTTGTTCGCCAATTTGTAATTTTTGCGTAATCTCCTGAATTAATACACTACTAAAATGCGATTGGCTTAATTTCTTTTTTGTTTCTTCTGCCATGTCGGCAAATACAATACTCGGTAACTCAATGCCTCCATACCTTTCGTTGATTTCTACTAAACCGTATTTTTCGGATTTTGCATTATGATAGCTTTCGAGCGATGGGGTAGCAGAGCCCAATATTACTTTTGCTTGGTGTAAGCTGGCCAAATAAATGGCAGTATCTCTTCCGTTGTAGCGAGGTGCCGGATCGTTTTGTTTATAAGAAGCATCGTGTTCTTCGTCTACAATAATTACCCCTAATTGTTGAAATGGTAAAAATATACTGCTTCGGGTGCCTAATATAACTTGATAGCTTCCATCGGCCACATGATTCCAGCATTCTACTCTTTCGTTGTCGCTAAATTTAGAATGGTAAACGCCAATTTTATTTCCAAAATGTTTGCGGAGTCGGTTAATTAATTGAGTGGTTAAACCAATTTCGGGTAATAATAATAATGCTTGTTGGTTTTTTTGAATAACCTGTTCTATTAATCGAATATAAATTAAGGTTTTACCCGAAGAGGTAACACCCTTCAAAAGCACGCAGTTCTTTGTTTTCAGCGATTCGTTGATAGCCTCATACGCTACTTGTTGTGCAGTGCTTAGCGCAAAGTTTGCAGCTAAAGGAATGTCATCTATTTTTAACCTGCTGACTATTTTTTCTGATTGAATAAAAATATTTTTATCTATTAATGCTTTAATGGCAGCAACCGAAACACCTGCATATTGACTTAATTCTTTTTTAAGAACATCATTTTCTTTTTTGTACAGTATTAAATAGGCTTGCAGGGTACTTAATTGTTTACTCGATTTAACCAAGGAATCAAATAGTTTGGCTAATTCGCTAGGGCTTTGATAAATCTCGTTTAAGCTAATAAATGATACTCTTTTTGCTTGGTAGCGATCTTCAATTTCTTCTTCAATAATAATAATATGTTGATCGATAAGGTTTTTAATAATAGGCATGATGCGCTGTTGCTCCACAATTTTAATTAAGTCGTTTAAGCTTAATTTTTCTTGCATTTCTAGTGCTTCTACTATTAAATATTCTTGGTCATTTAAGCTCGATTTATCTACAGTAATAGCGGGGTTTAAATAAATGGCTGTTTCTGATGATAATTTTAAAGCCGCTGGAAGTGCTATGTTCATTACTTCTCCAAGCTTAGCGAGGTAATAATCGCTCACCCAATTCCAGAGTGCAAATTGTTTGGCATTAATGCTGGGTTTAGTAATATCTAAAATTTCAATCAGATATTTGGCTTCGTATAATTTAGGTGCTTGTGTATGGATGCTTTGAATAATGCCTGTTGTTAATTTGTTTTTACCAAATTGCACCACCACTCTTTGCCCAATGGCAATGGCATCGTTCATTTCTCTAGGAACACGATAGGTAAATGTTTGGCTAATAGCCAAGGGTAAAATAATTTCAACAAATTGTGTTATTTCCAAAGGATTTAATTTTTGAAGTTAATTTTAGTACTTCCAATAAATAGTAAAGCCCATCCAATCATAAAACTAAGACCGCCCAGAGGGGTGATGGGTCCTAAAAAAGTCCAATGGTTAATATGAAAAAAATCTTTTAAAGCAATTAAATAAAGGGAGCCAGCAAATAATAAGATGCCAACAAAGTGAAAGTACGCAGCTGTTTTAAATTGTTTGAGTTGAAATTGCTGATATAAAATAGCTAATAGGATTATGCTCAAGGAATGTATCAGGTGATATTTGCTGCCGGTGTTAAAGGTGGCTAATTGTTCCTCGTTCATAAAAGGTTTTAAAAGATGTGCGCCAAAGGCACCAATCATTACCCCTAAGAGGCCAGTTATACTTGCAATTTTGAGCAGTGTTTTCATCAGTTTTATTAAAAGTTAAATTTAACAAAATCTGATCAATTGCTTATCACAATTGTTGAAAATTAACTTATCAAATTATAATCAGCATATTTACAGAAACAAGCTATTTTTGGTCATATTTAAACATGAAAAGATTAATACTCTTATTATCAATTTTATTCACCATTTTATTGGCTATTGGTTTTTATTACCAACAAAGGTCAAAGCTGCTGCCTGTAAACGAGTCGATATTTAGTTTTGTTTCGAGTAGTACCCCAATCGTATTGCAATTAACCTTAGATGATCGCTTAGCAGAAACATTTGAAAATGCCGATAATCAAGCTTATTTATTTACTGCCGCTTATTTACAAGAAATAAAAACTTGTTATCGTTTAGCTAAAAACAACCAAGCAATTAAAGATGTAATCTATAATAATAATTTATTGATTGCCTTTCAACCTCAAACTGCAGATCATATTGTTGCAACTTATATTTTAGATGTCAGTAATAGACCTTTAGAAAACATCGCAGGTTTTATTCCATCTAACGATTCCTTAGCAAAGGCTCCGGCTCCAACAGATTTTGTCGACACTAAAATTTATCACGCCCGAATACAAGCTGATTCTATATTACACTATGCAAAAGTGGGTAATTATTTAATTTTTAGTTTTCAAGAACAAGAAGTGCAACAAGCCATTCGAGCGCATTTAGGTATTGCAAATTTTCAGAAAAAACAAGCATTTGTAAATTTGTTTAACCGCTACAACACAAAGATGACGGGAATTGCAACGATTTATATTAACTATCAAAATTTTCCGAAGTTTGTGAATACTTTTATCAAAGAAAATTATTTTTCGACTTTTACTGACTTTAAACAACTGGGTAATTTTGGCGTTTTTAGTGTAGATTTTTCGAAAGACGATTGGTTGTTAAAAGGAAAGTTAAATTATAATGCAAAGAATTTCATTAGTGTTTTTGAAGGACAACAAGCTTCTAGCTCTTATTTAATTTCTTTTGTGCCAAATGCATCGATGGGCTTTCAAGATTTTATTTTATCGGATTATTCGCTATTTAGAACTAAGCTGAAAAAATATTATACAGTAAATCGCGGCTTTGCCTTTAATGCTTCCATTGCTACGCAATCAAAAAAGTTAAAAACTAATATAGAAGATTTGATTAATAATTGTGCAGGAGTAGAATACCTCGCCATCAGCACGGGCATTGATTCTGCGAAAATTACTACAGATTTAGTGATGATGCACTTAACGCAAGTGGAAGATTTTAGGAAAAAGATTTTACGCATCAATACACTGGCACATCATGCAAAATATCAGGCTTATAAAGGTAGGGCGATTGCAAAATTTCCTATTCCTGATTTTATGCAAATGACTATGGGGGTTCCTTTTGCAGATTTTGAAGCATTGCATTATTGTCTATTAGGAGATCGTTTATTATTAGCACCTACTGAAAAGCAATTACATTGGTATATTGACGCTTATAATACTGGTAATTTAATTTCTTCTAGTAATCGTTTTAAAACTTTTAATGCAAATTTAAATGCGCAGTATAATTATTTATATTATTTGCCTATTGTTGGAAATGAAAAAAAATGTGCTGGAATATTAAACGAATTTACGGCAACAAATTTTACTAAGCCTTTGAGTTGGTCTGCCTACGATGGTTTGGCTTATCAGTTTTCTTTTGACGAGCAAAAGGTAAACACGCTATTTTACCTTTCCAAAAAACTACAAGTGCCTAATTCTTTGAAGTTTTTATGGAAATACCGTAGCTCGGTTGCGGCTAAAACTGCCCCTGTAATACTACCATTGGCAGAGCCATTAATTGTTTTTCAAAATGATAGTAATCAAATACAGATTTTAAATATTGCCGGAAAACTGATTCATACAGTTGCAATAAAAGAAGCGCTAATTGGCGAAATACATGCCCTTAAACAAGCAGGTACTTGCCGCATTTTATTTAATACGGCTAAATACCTTTATTTTATGGATGCCAATGGTAAAGCGATGCCCGGTTTCCCAATTAAATTAGCTGCGGCTACCGATCAAACTTTATCTTTAATTAATTATCAAAATACAAACGAATACCGCGTTTTTATAAATTGTACTAATCAAAGTATTTGGGCTTACGACTTAGCAGGTTTGCCACTGATAGGTTGGGAAGGCAGGCGCCTTGATTCTATTCAATCGCCTATTCAACAAGTTCGAATAAATAAAAAAGATTATTTTTTCTTACATGATAAAAATGGTAAATTTTATTGGATCAGTAGAAAAGGAGAAACGATCAATAGTCCCAAAGACAGCAGCAACAGCACTTACAATAATCCATTCTATTTTGTTGCCGATACAGCAGAAGGTAAAAATAGGTTTGTGAGTACCAATCAAAATGGAGCAATTACCAGTGTTTATTTTGATGGAACTATTCAACAAGCTAAGTCCGGTCCGTATTCAAAATCGCATTTGTTTTTACAAGCCGATGTGTATGGCGATTCTTTTAAAGAACAAATTTACCTCGACCATAACACCTTGCATGTATTTAACAATCAAACTAAATTATATACCTATCAATTTAGTAACAAAATAAATCAAGCTGCATTTCCATTAAAAATTGATGCAAATACGGAAGGTTTAGGCGTGGTTTCTAACTTAAACAATCAATTTTACATGTTTGATAGACGAGGTAAATTAATGTTAGACTTTCCAATACCAGGAAATGCAAAACCTAGCGTATATCAAACAAAAGATAAAGCCTATTTAGTAATTTTGGCCCCAGATGGCACTATTTTTACTTATCAGACTCAATTTTAATACATAATTTTTTGCATTCCCACGAATTTCATATATTTAATGCAGAAACGCTCGGCTTAAATTACCTATTATGTATTTTTTTAAAAAGAAAAATTTAATTGCAAGTATATGTTTATTATGGCTTGCCTCTTTTAGTATATCCTCTTGTAATTTATTAGATGATGGCATTGCAGAACCTTACTTCACTCCAGATTATATTTTACCATTGGCACATGGTAATTTAACTTTAGCAAATATTACCCAAAAAGATTCGGGAATTATACAAACTTCGCCTACTGGTTATTTTAAAGTAGGCTTTAAAGATACCGTATTTGAACAAGTGATAGGAGAACAATTAGCAGCGGTTCAAGATATACCAACAATCCCAACCCCTTTTTATTTCGACCCGAGTGGGGGTAAACACACCATCAAGACACAAGACTTTACCTATGATTTAACATTGCCATTGCAGTTAAGTAAAATAACACAATTGGTTTTAACGGGCGGTAAACTAAAATTAACAATTGTAAATAATAAATTATTTGCATTTACCAATTTACAATGGGAAATCCCTGGATTACAAATCAATGGATTACCCTATGTTTCGCCAGTTATCGAAAAAATTAATGCGGGTGCATCAGATTCTACCACAATCGATTTAACCAATGCAAATTGGGATTTGCGTGGCAAAAATTTAGATAGTAATAGTTTAATGTATATTAAACTAAATGTATTATCGGGTACTAATAATGGCTCCCAATTAGGCCTAGGTTATTTCAACTTATCGATGACGGATCTTGAAGTTGGCTATTCTGTAGGAAGGTATTTTACCATCGATTTTCCAGAATTTAAAACAACCGCAGATGTATTACCTGCTGCATTTTATAGAAATATTAAAGGGGGGTCAATGAATTTAAAAGAAGCTAAGGTTACCTTAGACTTTGATAATACTACAGGTTTACCATTCTTAATAAATGTAAAAGTATCTACTAAAAATGGGGTATCGGGTCGAATAGATTCTTTTAAAACTGGAGACCTCAACATTTTAAAAGCAGAACTTGGTCCCTCTGCTGTAGATAACAGATTTGTATTAGACGATTCCAAAGGTTTTGGAAAAACGATTTCTAATTTCCCAACTACGATGGGTTTTACAGCAAAAGTTGGGATTAATCAAAATCCAAATTCTTTAGATCATTTTATCTATAAACGCAGTGCAATAAAATTATTTGTCGATGCAGAAATACCATTCTCCATTGCTTTTGATAGTTTAAAATTACAAGATACTTTTGAATTTGCTTTGCTCCGTACCTTAGGCCAACAGATAGATACCAGTAAAACTAAACTCGATACGGGCACAATTGATTTTACGATTTCGAATGGCTTTCCTTATACTATTAATATTGATTTACTCGCCATGAATGGCGCTTTCGACCCGATCACTAATTTAGCTTCCTTGAAAATTGACGGCGCATCTACAACGATAATTAATGGAGAAGAAAAAGTAATATCTCCTAAGGTTTC
>CAJBBN010000110.1 GCA_903951325.1 uncultured bacterium | reverse complement strand
TTAGACTGTTTTAGACAATCTGTCTGCGGAGAGTGGGGGATTCGAACCCGCGGACCTTTAACAGTCAACAGTTTTCAAGACTGCCGCAATCGACCACTCTGCCAACTCTCCGCCGCAAAAGTACAAAAACAGCCGTCTCTAGCAAATTTTTTTTGTTAAAACTTATAAATTGCTAAGTATCTTGATGTTAAAATCTGATTTTCTGGCTTAATTTAGCCTATTCTTGAGCGAACAATGCTTTTAATTCAGTTGCGTCTTGCGCTTTCATTTTACCGGCTAATACCAAGCGCAATTGTCTTCTTCTTAGAGCACCATCAAATAATTTTTGTTCCTCTTCCGTTTCAATTTTTACGGTAGGTACGGGAATGGGCCTGCCTGTTTGATCAACGGCTACAAAAGTGTAATAGGCTTCGTTGCTTTTTTCTTTGCGTCCAGAAGGGATATTTTCAGACCATACATCAATTCTAATTTCCATAGAAGAATTAAAAGAGCGGGTAATTTTTGCATGAATGGTTACTACATCGCCTAATCTGATAGGGGCTTTAAAGGAAACATTATCGACCGATGCGGTTACTACAATTCGATTGCTGTGTTTTTGAGCAGCCATTGCGGCACCAATATCCATAAGGTGTAATAATCTGCCACCCATTAAATTATTTAAAGTATTGGTATCGTTAGGCAACACAATTTCATTCATAATGGTATGTGATGCGGAAGCTAGTTTTGCGTTCATAATTTTAAGGTTATAATTTGACTAATACATTTAAACTGCTGGCTTCGGCTTTGCTTGCAAATAAGGCTTTTGTTGCTGGCCAAACCGATTGAAATAATTCAGAATCTCTATAGTTATTTAAATCATCTTCAGAGTCCCAAATCGAATAGGTATAGTATATACTGGCATCGCTTTGGCTGTTCCATAATTCTAAATGTTTACAACCTGGCATATGCCTAATTTTATCTTTTGATTGATGAAAAATGTTTAAGAAATTTTCCACTTCTTCGGGTCTGAAATTCATTTTAACAATTCTAGTGATCATAAAAATTGAATTTGAATTTTTTCGTTGATTGCTAAGCCTAACAAACCGCTTGCATCTCCTTTGTTTATAGCTATTTCGAGTTTTCCAGTAATACCAAACAAACAAAGTTTTTCACCCTCTGTTACTTCGCTATAATGCTTGCAAATTTTCGTAATTTTTTCGTTTCTTTTGAATACAATTTCGAATGGTCTATTTCTTGCAACGGTATCAAAAATTTCTTTGGTAATATTTGAAATTGCATTTCCAAAATTATCAACATGTATAATACTACCTCGAATAATCGAAGGCTCTATAACGGGTTGAATAATTGTTTTGTAATTTAAGTTGGTGATTTTTCTGCCGATGATTTCCATTTTACCACCTTTAGCTAAATGCACTGCAGATTTGGCTAAAATATCTTTGATAGGGAAATGAATAAAATCATCTTGAATCCTCAAATTTATTTTGACAATTTTTTCAATATCTTCTGGATTTAGAAACAAAGAAAATAAACCATTATCGGGGCCAATAAAATAATGTCCTTTGGCTTTTAAGGCAACAAACTTTGCATCCGATTGGTAAGAATTATCAATACTTACCAAATGAACCGTTTCTAATGGAAAATGATAATAAGCATTAGAAAGCAAAAAAGCAGCTTGAATGATTTGATATGGAGGAATATGGTGCGATATATCAACAATTGTAGCATCTGGCATTGCACTTAAAATAGACCCCTTTACAGCCGCTAAATAGAAGTCTGTGGTGCCGAGGTCGGTAGTAAGTGTAATTATTGACATTTATTAATATCTATTTAATATTGATTCGCTCAAAATTAATTATTTTAGCAACAAAGCATTATAAAAATAGCATTATTAATCATATTATCTTGAACGAAACAACAATTACACTAGAAGGCATCAATCCTATTGAATTTTGGGGAATCGACGATGTCAATTTAAATTTGTTAAAAAAGTCATTTCCAAAGCTTCGAATTGTTGTTCGAGGGGAAGCTTTAAAAGCCATCGGTGACGAAGAAATGCTCCAAAATTTTCAAAAGAAAATAAAAATCTTGATGGAGCATTTTGAAAAATTCAACCAATTAACAGAAGGAGATATTCGATTAGTTGTTCAGGAGCAGTCGGAAAATAACGACAAAGAAAAAGCGCCTGCAACACCTGCCAATTTTGAAGCGGAGCCTTTGGTTTTTGGACCCAATGGTATAGTGGTTAGAGCGCGTACCAAAAACCAAAAAGTAATGGTCGAAAGTGCTTTGCATAACGATATTTTATTTGCAATTGGTCCTGCTGGTACTGGTAAAACTTATACTGCGGTAGCTTTAGCGGTTAAGGCATTAAAAAATAAAGAAGTAAAAAGAATTATTTTAACTCGACCTGCAGTTGAAGCAGGTGAAAATTTAGGTTTTTTACCAGGCGATTTAAAAGAAAAAATTGACCCTTATTTAAGACCTTTATACGATGCTTTAGATGATATGATTCCGGCCGATAAGTTGAAATTATATTTAGAAAACAGAACCATCGAAATAGCGCCACTCGCATTTATGAGAGGCAGAACTTTAGATAACGCATTTGTGATTTTAGATGAAGGTCAGAACGCAACCGATATGCAATTGAAAATGTTTTTAACCAGAATGGGTCCAACCGCTAAATTTATTGTAACAGGTGATGTTACTCAAATAGATTTACCTAAAAAATCCATGTCTGGCTTGTTCAATGCCATTACCATTTTGAAAAATATTTCGGGTATAGATATCATTTATCTTACTGGAGAAGATGTGGTAAGACATAAATTAGTAAAGAAGATTTTAGAGGCATACGGCGATATTCAATAATTATGTTAATAATTGTTCATTACTTAACATAAATTAAATCATACAAATTTCGATATTTGTATAAATATATTATCATCATGACCGCTTTAAAAGAAACTGCTTTTCAATTTCCTCGTCAAACG
>CAJBBN010000109.1 GCA_903951325.1 uncultured bacterium | reverse complement strand
ACAAATTCTTTTGCAATTTTTTGATCATTGGTTACAATCGAACAAACTAAACTTCCTTTGCCTAATTTACTCAGTGCAATGGCATCTGTTAAATGTTGATAAGGCATAAGCGTACTTACCGGCCCAAAAGCTTCTATATTGTGGCAGTCTGTATTTTCAAAAGGCTTTTCATTTAAAAATAATATAGGCGACATAAATGCACCCTTGTTTTGATCTGCACCAAGCAAAGTAACTTCATCTAGATTTCCATAAACCAATTGTTGACTGCTTTGCAATAATTTTACTTTTTCTTTTACATCCCTTAGTTGTTCTAAACCAGCAAGCGAACCCATTCTTACTCCTTCCATTGCTGGATCACCAATGGTGGTGCTGGCTAATCTTTTGCCAATGGCAATTTGAACATCCTCTAATAAATTTTCAGGTACTATTATTCTTCTAACGGCCGTACATTTTTGTCCTGCTTTTACGGTAATTTCTTTGGTAACCTCTTTTACAAACAAATCAAATTCTGGTGTTCCAGGTATTGCGTCTGGCCCTAGAATAGAAGCATTCAGAGAATCTGCTTCCATATTAAAAGGAACCGACTCCGATATAATATTTGGATGTGATTTTAATTTTGCACCCGTATGTGCAGAGCCCGTAAAGGTGACTACATCTTGCGAAGTAACATGATCTAAAATACCATTCGCCGATCCACAAATTAATTGTAAAGCACCTGCTGGTAAAATATTACTATTGATAATTTCTTTGGTCACTACTTCTGTTAAAAAACAAGTCACCGTTGCAGGCTTAACTACTGCGGGCATTCCAGCCAAAAGATTTACGGCAATTTTTTCTAACATTCCCCAAACAGGAAAATTATATGCGTTGATATGAATGGCCACGCCTTCTTTAGGCACACAAATATGATGTCCATTAAAACTACCCGTTTTAGATAATTTAGCTAATTCGCCGTCTACATAAAATGTTTCGTCGGGGAATTGTTTTCTTAAACTTGCATAAGCAAATAAATTACCAATACCTCCTTCAATATCAATCCAACTATCAATTTTTGTAGCACCTGTTGCCGCACTCACTTGGTAAAACAAATCTTTTTTTGCCAATAAATGAAAAGCCAATGCCTTCAACATGCGACCTCGTTCTTGAAAAGTTAATTTTCTTAACGCAGGTCCACCTGTATTTCTACCATAAGCCAACATCATACCAAAATCAAGGCCTGTGGCATCTGCACGATAAATTGCTTCGCCAGTTATGGCATTAAATAAATCTGTTCCTTTACCCGAACCTTTAACCCATTGCCCAGCAATATAATTTTCTAATTGTTGCATTTTTTTATTTCTTTGAATTCCAGATTTTATATATTTCTTGTTGCGTTGGTCTATTGGGTTCGATCTCCCTTAAAGGCTCGCACTCTTTTAATGTTTCTTTACAATCTTTTGGTAATTGTTGATACAAAGCCGTACCCTCCGATTTCCATGCTAACATTTCATCGCTTACCTCTTTAATTTCTTTTGCAGGATTTCCTACAATTACTTTTCGATTGGCGGTTATTGTATTTGCAGCAACAAAAGATAAAGCACCAACAATACATTCATCACCAATAACCGCATGATCCATAATTACGGCATTCATTCCGATTAAAGTATTCTTGCCAATTTGCGCACCATGAATTATGGCACCATGCCCAATATGAGCACCCGCTTGCAATACAACGGTAGCTCCTGGAAATAAATGTATGGTACAATTTTCTTGCACATTGCATCCGTCTTCAATAATAATTTGCCCCCAATCTCCACGAATGGCTGCACTTGGACCAACATAAACATTTTTACCAATGATTACATTGCCTGTTACCGATGCCAATGGATGAACAAAAGCACTCTCGTCAATTACCGGGCGATAGCCATTGAATTCAAAAATCATTTTTTTATCATTAACATTTTTCGATGATCACTGCATAACCTTGTCCAACTCCAATACACATGGTGACTAATGCATATCTTTTATTTTTTTCGTGTAATTCTATGGCTGCAGAATTTAAAATTCTTGCGCCCGACATACCAAGTGGATGACCTAATGCAATGGCGCCACCATTTGGATTAATTCGAATATCATCATCGGCTAAACCCCAAGACCTAATACAGGCTAGGCTTTGCGCGGCAAAAGCTTCGTTTAATTCTATAATGTCCATGTCTGCGATGCTAAGTCCTGCTTTTTGCAAGGCTAAATTACTAGCCTCAACCGGACCAATACCCATGATATTAGGCATTACCCCAATTACGCCCATAGATATTATTTTTGCTTTCGGTGTTAAATTATATTTTTTGATTGCCTCTTCAGATGCAAATAATAATGCTGCTGCACCATCATTTAATCCAGAAGCATTTCCTGCGGTTACCGTTCCCTCTTTTCTAAAGGCTGGTTTTAAATTTGATAAGCCTGCTAAACTAGTTTGCGGTTTAATAAATTCATCTTCCGAAATTAATTTTGTTTCTTTCTTTTGTTGTACTTCCACTGCAATAATTTCTTTTGCGAATCTGCCGATAGCTCTTGCTGCCGTTGCCTTTTGTTGAGAGCGCATCGCAAATAAATCTTGGTCTGCTCTCGAAATTTGATGTAAGTCTGCTAAATTTTCTGCCGTTTCGCCCATTGGATCAACACCGTATTGTGCTTTCATTTTTGGATTGACAAATCTCCAACCAAAAGTACTGTCGGCCATTTCTATATTTTTTGCAAAAGCACTTTCTGCTTTAGCCATCACCATTGGTGCGCGCGTCATGTGTTCTATTCCGCCAGCAACCATTAATTCGGCATCACCTGTCATGATATTTCTGGCAGCATCCATACTTGCAGATAAACCAGATGCACATAATCTATTAACGGTAACACCTGGAACGGTAACAGGCATTCCTGCTAAGAGTAAAGCCATTCGTGCCACATTTCGATTGTCTTCGCCTGCTTGATTGGAACAACCCATAATCACATCGTGAATGGCCGATTGATCAATGCTTGGATTTCTAAGCATTAATTCTTTTAATACTATAGCGGCTAAATCATCGGCTCTCACTTTTGATAAGGCTCCGGCAAAACTACCAATTGGAGTTCTCACGCCATCAATTAAATAAGCTGTTTTTAAACTTTTTTCCATTACCACTCTTTTGAAGTTCTATATACTGTGCCTTTAAACAAAGCTACTTTAATATTATCTTGATTGAATATTTCGATATCGTACTGTGCAAATTGATTGCTACAATTTTTTTCTGTTGCAATAGCTGTTAAAACATCATCGCATTTTACCGCATGAATATGCGAAATGCTAGTTTCGATTGACATGCTCAAACGCCCGTGTGCATTGGATGCAAAAGCAAGTGCACTGTCGGCTAAGGAATAAGTTATTCCACCATGAGTGAGCGCTAAACCATTGGTCATTTCTTTACGCACTTTCATGGTTAATTTAGCATAACCTACTTCTGCAATCAATACTTCTATGCCTAACCACTGGCTAAAAGCATCTCCTTGCATCATTTGTGCAACAATCTGTTGAGCCTTTTCTTGATTCTTCATTTGCTAAATTATTAATTAAAAAAACGACGATTTTCGCGTACCATTTGTTTTAACAAAACACTTGGCCTATAGCGTTCATCACCGTATTCAAAACTTAATTCTTCTAAGTTTTCTAAAATACTTCCAAAACCTAATTCTTCTGCCCAATGCAATAAACCTTTAGGATAGTTCACCCCTTTAAGCATGGCCAATTCGATATCATCTTTAGAAGCAATTTGAAAATACAAAGCATCTATTGCCTCGTTTATTAATAAGGAAATAATTCTTGTAAAAATATATTCGCCCAATACTTGATCTTTGTTAGGCGTTAAGGTAGCTGCACCTTCACGGTAATCGTAAAATCCTATTCCCGATTTTCTACCAAATCGATTGGCTTCAAATAATCTTTTTTGCGCAATGGATGGTTTAAATTTATTGTCGTAAAAAAATTGCGCCCATACAATTTCGGTCACTCTATAATTTACATCATGACCAATAAAATCCATTAATTCAAATGGACCCATTTTAAATCCGCCAAATTCCTTCATTGCCCAATCGATGGTGGCAATGTCTGCAATATTTTCTTCCATAATGCGAATCGCTTCGCCATAGTATGGTCTGGCAATTCTATTGACAATAAAGCCTGGCGTGTCTTTACAAACAACGGCAGTTTTACCAATAAAATTAATAAATGAGCTCGCATCTAAAATAGTATCGGCTGCTGTTTGAATTGCGGGTACAATTTCTACCAAAGGCATGATGGTAGCTGGGTTGAAAAAATGCAAACCAATTACTCTTTCTGGAAATTGACAAGCTGCTGCAATAGATGCGATAGAAAGCGAAGAGGTATTTGTCGCTAATACACAATCTTTTCTAACGATTTTTTCTAACTCTGCAAATACTTGTTTTTTAATTTGTAAATCTTCAACAATGGCTTCGATAATTAAATCGCAAGCATCTAAAGATTTAAAATTAGATTGAAAAATAATTTTACTTTCAATTGCGCTTGCATCTTCTGCAGTAATTTTATTTTTAGTCACTAGTTTTTCGAGCGACTCTTTGAAATTATCTTTGGCTACATTAATGGCTACAGGATTTGAATCGTAGATGTACACTTCTAATCCAGCAGTGGCAATTACTTGCGCAATGCCTGTTCCCATTGCCCCCGAACCAATTACTCCAATTACTTTAATCATATCAAATTTATTTACCAATGAAATTTGCTTTTCTTTTTTCTAAAAAGGCATTAATGCCCTCTTTATTATCAAAAGTATTTGCTGCTTGTAGTTGCAACAACTCTTCTGTTTTTAATTGCTCTGTTAAACTTGCATGCATTGAAGCATTGAGCGCACGCTTTGTTAAACCAAGTCCTTTGGTAGGCATTTGTGCTAATTTATTTGCCAAGTTAGAAACTTCTTGCACAAAAGTTTCGGCAGGATAACAAGCATAAATCATTCCCATTTCGACTGCTTTTTGTGCAGGTACTTTATCTGCTAAAAATAACAAGGCCGTTGCCCTTTGCATTCCTATAAGCCTTGGCAAAAAATAAGTTCCTCCAGTATCTGGTATCAAACCAATATTTGAGAACGACTGAATAAACGATGCGTTTTCTGCTGCAATGACAAGATCGCATGCCAATGCTAAATTGGCTCCAGCACCGGCTGCAACACCATTCACGGCAGCAATTACGGGCTTTTCGATATTCCTTATTTTAAGTACAATTGGATTATAATGTTCTCTTACAATTTGATCAATAGGTGGAGCATCTACTGCAATGGCTTCTGCTAAATCTTGTCCTGCACAAAAAGCCCTTCCAGCACCACTGAGTACAATTACCCTCACGCTATCATCGCTTTCGCAATCATCTAAAACCGCTTGTAATTCTAATGCCATTTGACGGTTAAAAGAATTCAAGACTGCTGATCTATTGAGTTCAATGGTAGCCACACCATTTAAAATCGAAAAATTAATATGTTCCATTTTTAAATACATTTAAAATAATCGAATGCTTCTAAACAATCGTTACACTTCATTAAAGATTTACATGCTGTAGAACCAAACTCACTGATAAGTTTCGTATTCACGCTATTGCATTGTGGGCAAGGCACTTCATTCGGTGCATCTGAAATTAAAGCACCAATTCTTTGTTTTGTATGTGCCTGTGGCGGTGCAATGCCGTATGTTTTTAATTTTGATTTTGTTGATTCGCTCATCCAATCGGTAGTCCAAGCTGGATGGTATTGCATATTTATTTTAAAATCTAGTATTCCTTCTTTGCGAAGGCTTTGGTCTATGTCCATTTCCATCATGCGCATAGCTGGACAACCCGAGTAAGTGGGTGTAATGGTAATTTGCAATTGGGTGTCTACCCATTCTACCCCACGCACCACGCCAAGTTCAACCAAACTAATGACAGGAATTTCTGGATCTGGAATTTCATTTAAAATATCCCAAATAAAAGAGACCTCTTTTGAATGAAGCATTTTTACCATTTCACGCCTGGAAAAGAACGGTGAACTGATTGCATTTCGGCTAATAAAAAACCTAAGTGCTCGGTATGTACGCCTTTTTTTCCGCCGCTTTGCATAAAAATACCCGTTGGAATTTCCATGCCTGCAGTTTGCATAATTTCTGCTATGTGACTGTTAAATTGGCTTTTAATTGATTGGGTATCTACAGCAATTCCCTGCGCTACAAGGTCTAATTCTGCAGCATCTTGCTCAAACAACTCTTCTACATAACACCATAAATTTGTGAATGCAACTTTCAATCTTAGGTTGCTTTCTGGGGTTCCATCACCTAATCTGATGATCCAATTTCCGGAATGTCTTAGGTGATACGTCGATTCTTTGATTGTTTTAGCTGCAATGGCTGCAAGCGTTTCGTCTTTGCTTTTTTGTAATGCTTGTTGAAAAAAATAATCATAGGTATCAAACAAAAATTGTCTACACATGATATAAGCAAAATCGGTATTGGGTTGCTCTACCAATAATACATTTTTGAATGCTCTTTCTGATCGAAGAAAAACCAAATCGTCTTCAGTTTTATTTTCTCCTTCAATTGCTGCAGCATAGATATATAAAGAATTTGCAGCACCAATTAAATCGAGTGCAATATTCGAACAAGCAATGTCTTCTTCTAGAAAAGGGCCTTTGCTACATTGCTCAGACAAACGATGTCCTAAGATTAATTGGTTATCGGCAATCTTTAAAATATATTGAAACAATGATGTTTGGTTATTCATAAAATTACATGTGTGTGATACCTTCTGGTACAGAATAAAAAGTTGGATGACGATAAATTTTATCGTTTGAGGGTTCAAAGAATGAACCAATGTCTTCTGGCGATGAGGCAACAATTGCTGATGCCGGCACTACCCATAAATTGGTGCCTTCGCTTCTTCGGCAATATAAATCTCTGGCATTTTGCAAAGCCATTTCGTTATCGTGTGCATGAACAGAACCTGCATGCTTGTGAGGTTGACCTGGTTTACTTTGAATAAACACTTCCCATAATATTCCTTGTGAATCGTTCATAATTTAAGCAGCTTTAGTTTTATTATTTTTTTCAGCATGCGCATTTGCCGCTTCGCGAACCCATGCGCCTTCTTCATGTGATTTAATTTTTGCTGCAATTCTTGCTTTATTGCATGGGCCATTACCTTTCACTACCGTCCAAAATTCATCCCAATTAATTTCACCAAAATCGTATCCGTTTTTAGCCTCATTCCATTTAATCGCTTTATCTGGAACTACTAATCCAATTTTCTCTACTTGCGACACGGTTTGGTTTACAAATCGTTGACGTAATTGATCGTTGGTTTCTCTTTTTATTTTCCATTTGATGGCTTGTTCAGAATTAGGAGACTCTTCGTCGCGTGGACCAAACATCATGAGCGAAGGCCACCACCATCTGTTGAGTGCATCTTGCGCCATTT
>CAJBBN010000108.1 GCA_903951325.1 uncultured bacterium | reverse complement strand
GCCTAAAACACCTCACTCGCCTCAAAGACCAGAAAACACAATTGGTTTGGTGATCGAAAAAGTAAGAGAAAATAAAGAAATAGATGGATTTTTATGGTTTTGTGAAAACTGTAACGAAAAATTATATGAAGAATATTTTGAATTAACAGACATTGTAAAACAATTGCCACCTGTGATGGAAAAATTTTATTCTTCAGAAACCAATAGAGTTTGTAATCATTGTGGAACAGTGATGCAAGCGCCTGTTAAAAAATAATACATGTTAAAAATAGATATTCACACCCATATTATTCCAGAGAAAATGCCGAATTGGGCAGAACGCTTTGGTTACGGCGGGTTCATAAGTCTAGATCATCACAAGCCTTGTTGTGCAAAAATGATGATTGATGATAAATTTTTCAGAGAAATTCAAAGTAATTGTTGGGATCCCGAAACTAGGATAACGGAATGTAACCACCATCATATTGATGTGCAGGTATTATCTACCATTCCTGTTTTGTTTTCTTATTGGGCTAAAGCAAAAGATGCTTTGGTGCTTTCCGAATTTTTAAACGATCATATTGCAGGTATCGTAGACAAATATCCCAAAAGATTTGTAGGCCTTGCCACCATTCCTTTACAAGATATCGATTTAGCCATTTTAGAATTACAAAGATGTTTTAAAACGCAAGGATTTGCTGGTTTTCAATTTGGTTCGCATGTCAATGATATGAATTTAAACGACCCTCATTTTTTTCCTTTTTATGAAGAAGCAGAAAAATTAGGTGCAGCTATTTTTGTGCATCCTTGGGACATGATGGCCAAAGATAAAATGGCTAAATATTGGTTGCCTTGGCTGGTTGGAATGCCCGCAGAATCATCATTAGCGATTTGTTCTATGATTTTTGGTGGGGTATTTGAAAAGTTCCCAAATCTACGAGTTGCATTTGCGCATGGTGGTGGTTCTTTTCCTGCAACTATTGGTAGAATAGAACATGGCTTTCATGTTAGACCCGATTTAGTAGCGGTAGATAATCCAATTAATCCCCGCAATTATTTATCAAAAATATATTTTGACACCTTAGTACACGATCCATTAATGATGAATTATTTAATGGATTTAGTTGGCCCTAATCAATTAGCATTAGGTACCGATTATCCTTTTCCATTAGGTGAATTAAGCCCTGGGAAATTAATTGATAGCATGCCATATAATGATGAAATGAAAGAAAGATTATTTAATGGGACCGCATTAGCTTGGTTAGGCTTGAAAAAAGAACAATTTTTATAATATGCAACACGAGAATACCTTAGCATACGCGCAAAAACTAGACGCAGCAGATTCATTAAAATCGTTTAGAAATGAGTTTTTATTTCCGCAACATAATGGACAAGATGTTATTTATTTTTGCGGTAATTCTTTAGGCTTACAACCAAAAAGTGTCGAAAAATATATAACCGAACAATTGGCTAATTGGGCAAATTATGGTGTTGAAGGACACTTTAAAACCAATACGCCTTGGATGTATTATCAAAAAACCACCCAAGAAAGTTTAGCTAAAATTGTTGGGGCAAAGCCTTCCGAAGTAGTAGCCATGAACCAACTGACCGTTAATCTTCATTTATTAATGGTGAGTTTTTACAGACCCACTGCCAAACGATATAAAATTATTATGGAGGGCACTGCTTTTCCATCCGATCAATATGCCATGGAATCGCAAGTAATGCACCATGGATTTAAACCCGAAGATGCTATTATAGAATTAGTACCGCGCGAAGGAGAATACACTTTAAGAAAAGAAGATATTTTAGCCACCATTTCAAAGCATTCAGATTCATTGGCTTTGGTGATGATGGGTGGTGTAAATTATTACTCTGGTCAATTTTTTCCATTAGCAGAAATTACCGAAGCAGCCCATACAGCAGGTGCATTTTGTGGTTTTGATTTAGCGCATACTTGTGGAAATATTCCTTTACAATTACACGATTGGAAAGTAGATTTTGCAACATGGTGTTCTTATAAATATTTGAATTCGAGCCCAGGTGGGATTGCAGGTATTTACATACATGAAAAACATGGCAATAACCCCGAAACCCCTCGTTTTGCTGGTTGGTGGGGATATCAAGAAAGTACCCGTTTTCAAATGAAAAAAGGCTTTATTCCTGAGCCTGGTGCCGAAGGCTGGCAATTAAGTAATGTGCCTGTTTTACAAATGGCCGCTCACCGTGCCGCACTCGATTTATTTGATCAAGCAGGTATTGAAAATTTAAGAACCAAAAGTTTGGCGCTTACTAGCTTTATGCAGTTTGTAATTGAAGAAAAAAATAAATCATTAGCTTACGAAAAATACCAAATTATTACACCGCTACAAGCAAACGAAAGAGGTGCACAGCTCTCTATGATCTGTAAAGAAGGCGGAAGAGAAAGTTTCGATAACTTGGTAGCACAAGGTATTATAGGTGATTGGAGAGAGCCCGAAGTATTGCGCTTTGCGCCTGTGCCGCTATACAATTCGTTTGAAGAGGTTTATAAATTTGGTCAAATTATTTAATTAAAAAATGATGTCAATAGATAAAAAAGTAACCTTAATTGGAGCCGGATTAGTTGGTTCTTTACTCTCGATGTATTTAGCAAAAAGAGGTTATCAAGTTTCCATATTCGAGAAAAGACCAGATATGCGAAAAGCAGAATATGCAGGTGGTCGCTCTATTAATCTTGCCTTGAGTCATAGAGGATTCAATGGTTTAGCAGCTATTGGCTTAGCAGACGAAATTAGAAAAGTAGGTATTCCAATGTATGGTCGTGTATTACACCAAGCCAACGGCGATGTACAATATCAACCTTATGGTAAAGAAGGCGAAGCCATTTATTCTGTATCCAGAGGTGGATTAAATAAAAAATTAATGGAGCTAGCAGATGCAGATCCAAATATTCATATCACATTCGAAAAAAATTGCATTGATGTAGATATTAAAAATGGTATTTGTCATTTTGAAGACCAACAAACTAAAGAAAAATCTTCGGTTCAATCGGATTTAATATTATCGGCAGATGGTGCATTTTCTGCTGCTAGGCTTGCATTACAGACCAAATCAGAAAGATTTGAATATAGTCAGAGCTATTTAGATCAAGGCTATAAAGAATTAACTATTCCGGCTGGACCCAATGGAACTTATTTATTAGAAAAAGAAGCATTACATATTTGGCCTCGAAATAATTACATGTTAATTGCGCTTCCAAATTTAGATGGCACTTTTACTTGTACTTTATTTTTTCCTTTTGAAGGAGAAGTATCTTTTAATTCTTTAAAAACAAGAGAACAAATAGACGCATTTTTAAGGAAAGATTTTGCAGATGTATATGCTATATCTCCTGAAATTGTGGATGAATATATGGCTAATCCAAATGGTTCCTTAGTGACTGTAAGGTCCTATCCATG
>CAJBBN010000107.1 GCA_903951325.1 uncultured bacterium | reverse complement strand
GAAATGATTAATCAATCGGAAGCAGATTGGTTTCATGTTGATGTTATGGATGGGGTATTTGTACCAAATATTTCTTTTGGATTTCCAGTTATTACCGCAATTAAACATCATGCAAAAAAGCCCTTAGACGTGCATTTAATGATTGTTGATCCGGATAGGTATTTGCAACAATTTAAAGATGCTGGAGCCGCTATATTAACGGTTCATTACGAAGCTTGTACTCATTTACACAGAACCATTGCAGCCATTCACGAATTAGGAATGAAAGCCGGTGTAGCAATCAATCCGCATACCCCAATTTCTGTATTAGAAGATATCCTTCCTCAAATAGATTTAGTATGTATTATGAGTGTAAATCCTGGCTTTGGAGGTCAAAAGTTTATCGAAAACACTTATCAAAAAATTACTAAACTCAGAACTTTAGCTAATCAATTAAATACCGAGGTACTTATAGAAATAGACGGTGGTGTAGGACATCAGAATGCCTTGGCATTGATTAAAGCTGGTGCAGATGTGCTAGTTGCAGGAAATGCCGTATTTGGCGCACAAAATCCAATGGAAATGATAACAGAATTGAAAAAAATTCGTTAAGTATTTCATGTTTCCAAAACTCCCCTTTGTATTGTTATTTGTTTGCCTCGCCAATTTGGGGTTTTCGCAACGCAATGCCAATTTATTTGGAACCATCACCGATGAAAAGGGCAAAACCATGCCTTTAGTAAACATTTCCATAGTTGGAACTAATATTGGCACCAAAACCAACGACTTCGGCCATTACGAACTAAAAGTGCCAGCAGATTCCTCATTTACTTTGCAGTTTAATTCTTTAGGATACGAATCGCATAAAATTGAATTGAGGTTAAAACCTGCTGAACAAAAAAAAATCAGTCATCAATTTGCACAATCTAGTTTTGCCATCAAGCAAGTAGAAGTAAATAGTGATATAGATAGGCGAGCTGGAATTTCGAAAATAGATGCCAAATTACTTTCTAGTTTACCCTCTGCTTCTGGAAATTTTGAAGCCATTTTAAAAACTTTACCAGGTGTGCAATCCAATAATGAATTGAGTTCGCAATATAATGTGAGGGGTGGAAATTTCGATGAAAATTTAGTGTATGTAAATGATGTGGAAATTTACCGTCCTTTTTTAGTTCGTTCCGGACAACAAGAGGGCTTGAGTTTCATCAATTCAGACATGGTTAAATCGGTGAGTTTTTCGGCTGGCGGATTTGATGCTAAATATGGAGATAAACTTTCTTCTGTCTTAGACATCACTTATAAAAAGCCTGTGGCCTTTGCGGGTAGTGTTTCTGCCGGTTTATTAAATCAATCTATTAACTTAGAAGGAACCAATCGCAATCGTCGATTATCTTATTTGTTGGGTTACCGAAAAAAATCAACTAAATATGTATTGGGTTCTTTAGATATAGATGGCGATTACCAGCCTAATTTCTCCGACCTGCAAACCTATGTAAACTATAGCCTTTCGACCGATTGGGAGCTTTCTTTTATGGGAAATTTCAATAGTAATAATTACATCGTGAAGCCTCAAAGTAGAGAAACCACATTTGGTACTTTCAACGAAGTATTGCGTTTGTCTATCTTTTTTCAAGGTCAAGAAATTGATCAATACCAAAGTACATTGGGCGCTTTAACGGCTACTTATAATCCATCGGATTCTTTGAAAATAAAATTCATTGCT
>CAJBBN010000106.1 GCA_903951325.1 uncultured bacterium | reverse complement strand
ATCAAAAGAGCAGCAATTAGAAAATATAAAAACGAATTTAGAAAGCAATAAAAAAGTGAAGACTGGCTTATTGCAAGAAGAGCAAAAAGAAAAAGTTACCCTGAGTAAAGAAAAAGAGCAACAGCTGAAAATGGCTAACCAATTGACGGCCAAAGAATCGAGCTTGAAAAAACAAATTACGGAAAAGCAAAATCAAGCGCGTAAAATGGATCGCATGATTCAAGATATTATTCGAAAAGAAATTGAAGCCGCGCGTAAAAAAGCAGAAGCAGAAGCCAAAGCAGCGGGTAAAGAAATGCCAACCAGTAGCAAAACCGCATCGAGTAATTTAACACTTACGCCCGAAGCATTAAAGCTATCGGAAAATTTTATGGCCAACAAAGGTCGCTTGCCTTGGCCAGTAGAAAAAGGAAACATTGTAGAATTTTTTGGTACGCACGAGCATCCAGAAATTAAAGGCGTGATGGTACAAAATAATGGCATCGATATTAAAACAAATGGAGCCGCGTCGGTGCGTGCAGTATTTAATGGAACAGTTTCTGGTGTGATTCAAATTCCAGGAGGATTAAACGCGGTATTAATAAGGCATGGAGAATATGTTTCGGTGTATGCCAATTTAAAATCGGTATCGGTTAAAAACGGACAAAAAGTAAGCACTAAACAAAATATTGGACAGGCCAATACCGAAGACGAATTAACAACCGTGGAGCTTCAAATTTGGAAAGGCATGCAAAAATTGAATCCTAAAGATTGGTTAGTGTCGAAGTCTAATTAAGCTAAAAAAGCCCTGTTTTCTTCTTTTTTTTTGTTATTTTTGGGTCTAAATTGAACAAAATGAATTCATCAACTTTATTATTATTTAACCTAGGCGGTCAAGAAGTGATCTTGATTGTAGTGCTTGCACTTTTATTATTTGGTGGTAAAAAAATTCCTGAATTGATGCGTGGTATGGGTAGAGGAATCAGAGAATTTAAAGATGCTTCGAATGGTGTTAAAAACGACATCGAAGACAGCATGAAAGATAAAAAAGACCAAAACTAGTTTAATTTCCTTCCTAATTTTTCCAACACATTGAGAACTTATCATTCCTTAGAAGAGGTACGCGCAGACTTATTGTCTTCCGAAACAACCCTGGTTGCTTTGGTCAATTACTATCTTCAAAGAATTGAAACCTATCAACACCTCAATGTGTTTTTGCATGTATATGCCGACGAAGCGCTAAAGCGTGCCGAAGCAATCGACGCCAAGCTGAAAGCCGGTACAGCCGGTAAATTGGCGGGTATGGTGATCAGCATCAAAGACATGATCTGTTATAAAGATCATCCAGTTTCTGCTTCTTCTAAAATTTTAAAAGGATTTACCTCTATTTATTCTTCGACCGTTGTTGAAAGGATTTTAGCAGAAGATGCCATTATTATTGGTCATGTAAATTGTGATGAATTTGCGATGGGTGCTTCGAACGAAACTTCTCATTATGGCAATGTATTAAACTTTGCAGATAATTCTTTAGTACCGGGTGGTTCTTCGGGTGGTTCGGCAGTATCGGTGCAAGCCGATATGTGTTTAGCTTCTTTAGGAACAGACACTGGCGGCTCTATTCGCCAGCCAGCAGCGTTTTGCGGCTTGGTGGGCTTAAAGCCAACCTACGGAAGGGTTTCGCGTTATGGCATTATTGCCTACGCTTCTTCTTTTGATCAAGTAGGCCCAGTTACTAAAAATGTACAAGATGCCGCTTTAATTTTAGAAGTGATTGCCGGTAAAGATGAATTTGATGCTACGCTTTCTTCTAAAGCGGTTAGCAGTTTTTCTAATTTGCAATCGCCGAAAAAAAATATGCGCATTGCTTATATTACCGAAACAATTGAAACCGAAGGCATCGATCCAGAAATAAAAGCGGCCATGTATAACCGCGTGAAAGCCTTACAAGCAGACGGTCATACGGTAGAGCCAGTAAGTTTTCCATATTTAAAATATGCCGTTCCTACTTATTATGTGTTAACCACCGCCGAAGCTTCTTCGAATTTATCGAGATACGATGGCGTACATTTTGGTTACCGCAGCCCCAACGCAACCGATCTAGAATCTACTTATAAACTTTCGCGTTCCGAAGGTTTTGGCGAAGAAGTAAAGCGCCGAATTATGTTAGGTACTTTTGTATTGAGCGCAGGATATTACGACGCTTATTATGCCAAAGCACAAAAAGTGCGTCGCATCATTCAAGAAAAATCAAACGAAATTTTATCGAATTACGATTTAATTATTCTCCCAACCACGCCAACTACCGCTTTTAAATTAGGCGAAAAGACAAGCGATCCGGTTCAAATGTACTTAGCCGATATTTTTACGGTGCAAGCCCCATTGGCTGGCTTACCTGCTATTTTTAAACAACCCGAAAACCCTTATACGGTAGGTCTTTTAGCTTGTAAGCCAAACATGAATTTACAACTT
>CAJBBN010000105.1 GCA_903951325.1 uncultured bacterium | reverse complement strand
TGGTTGGAGGCGAAAAAACAACTGCTGTTTATTATTACCCACAAGCTACGAGATCCATATTGCTGGGCTTGAGCTTAAAATTCTAATTATAGTATAGAAAAAAAATACTATACTTTAGAAGTATAACTAGCATAAGGAATAAGCATTTCTTCTAAAGAAATTCCACCATGTTGAAAGCTATTCGCAAAGAAGTTTGCAAAATGATTGTAGTTGTTTTGGTATACAAAGTAGGTGTCGTTTTTCGCAAAAATATAGGTTTGACTCATGTTGACTTTAGGTAAAAATGCGTCCGATGGATTTTTGATTTCAAACACATCTTTTGCTACATAGTTTAAATTTTTACCCTGTTTGTATCTCAGATTACTATTCACCGAACGGTCTCCAATTACTTTACTTGGAGTTTTAACTCTAATAGTTCCATGATCGGTTGTAATTACTAGTCTTGCATTTTTTTGCGCAATTTTTTTAATAATTTCTAGTAATGGAGAATGCTCAAACCAAGAATAAGTAAGTGATCTATAGGCAGATTCGTCGGGGGCTAATTCTTTGATCATATCCATCTCTGTTCTTGCATGCGATAACATATCCACAAAATTGTATACAATTACATTTAAATTATTTTTAAATAAATGATGTACATTTTCGGCTAAATCTTTTCCTTGTTCGTTTGTGGTTATTTTATGATAACTACTTTTAATTTCTTTTCTGGCTCTTTGTAAATGATCAATTAAAAATTCCTCTTCGTGTAAGTTTTTTCCTCCTTCATCTTCGTCATTTTTCCATAACTTAGGAAAACGTTTTTCCATTTCGTTTGGTAACATGCCCGAAAATATTGCGTTTCGAGCATATTGCGTAGCCGTTGGTAATATGCTTACATATAGTTCTTCTTCTTCTAATCTAAAATATTCGTTTACCAATGGCGCAATTATTTTCCATTGATCATATCTTAAATTATCAATTAAAATAAAGAAGGTAGGTTGTGTATCTGATAAATTTGGGAACACTTTTTTTCTTAAAACACTATGCGAAAGCATGGGCGCTTTATCGGGTTGTTGTAACCAAGACAAATAATCTTTCTCTACAAATTTCGAAAACAAGGCGTTTGCTTCTGATTTTTGTAATGTTAAAATCTCGTGCATCCCTGCATCTTCTAATTGTTCAAGTGCTAGTTCCCAGTATACAAGCTTACGATAAGCATCCATCCATTCCTCTATGTTTTGCACATCGTTGAGTTGGCTACCTAAATTTCTAAATTCTTGTTGATAAGCAGAGGCGGTTTTTTCTGTAATTAACCTTTTATTATCAAGAATTTTTTTGATGGTTAATAAAATTTGTTTCGGGTTAACGGGTTTTATTAAGTAGTCTGCAATTTTTTTACCAATGGCTTCTTCCATTAAATATTCTTCTTCGTTTTTGGTAATGAGTACAACGGGAATTTCGGAATTGAAATTTTTTATTTCAACCAGTGTTTCTAAGCCAGTTAAACCAGGCATATTTTCATCCAAGAAAACCAAATCGAAATAATTAGATTTTATTAAATCTATTGCATCTGCACCATTGGTAACTGTTTTTACCTGGTATCCTTTTTCATTTAAAAATAAAATATGGGGCTTTAAAAGGTCAATTTCATCATCTGCCCATAATATCATCGTATCTTGCATCTTTCTTTTTTCTTATTGTTAAATTTAACAACTTTACCTTCATTTTATTATCCTAATTCCATTGAACAAGAAGAAATTATTTAACGACCCTGTTTATGGCTTTGTGAGTATTGCTTACGAAACCGTTTTCGATTTAATAGAACACCCTTATTTTCAACGTTTAAGAAATATTAAACAGCTGGGACTTACCCATTTAGTATATCCTGGCGCATTGCATACCCGTTTTCATCATGCTTTAGGAGCCATGCATTTAATGGGTATTGCACTCGAAACTTTGAAAAACAAAGGGGTTGCTATTACAGAAGAAGAAGCCGAGGCGGTAACTATCGCTATTTTGTTACATGATATTGGACATGGCCCATTCTCCCATGCATTAGAAAGCTGCATTGTGCCTGGTGTACAGCACGAAGCATTGTCTGTATTAATTATGCATCGCTTAAATAAAACTTTTAATGGAAAATTAAGCTTAGCCATTGCCATTTTTGAAAATAAATACGAGAAGAAATTTTTACATCAATTAGTGTCTAGTCAATTAGACATGGACAGATTAGACTATTTAAATAGAGATAGTTTTTATACAGGTGTTTCTGAAGGGGTAATCGGATTCGATCGTATTTTAAAAATGTTACATGTTGTAAATGATGAATTAGTTGTAGAAGAAAAAGGAATTTACTCTATCGAGAAGTTTTTAATTTCTCGTAGATTAATGTATTGGCAAGTGTATCTTCATAAAACGGTAATTGCTGCAGAACAATTATTAGTTAAAATATTTCAACGTGCTAAAGCTATTGCAAACAAAGGCGTTCCGCTATTTGCAAGCCCTTCGTTTAATCTTCTATTAGCAAACAAAATCAGTACCGAAGCATTTTATGAAAACGAGTTATACCTCGATGCATTTATGAAATTAGATGATAGTGATTTGTTTTCTGCTATTAAAGTATGGGCCGAACACGAAGACCCTATTTTAGCTAAACTGTGTAAATTATTAATCGACCGAAAATTATTTACGATCGAAATGCAAAACGAAGCATTTACGCCCAAAAGCATTCAAGCGCATAAAGACAAATTAACTATTTCGTTTCCACTTACATCTGAAGAGCTAGATTATTTTGTTTTTTCGGGAAAGATTACCAACAATGCCTACAACATGGAGGTGGGTAAAATAAATATCTTAACAAAATCTAAAGGTCTAATTGATATTGCAGATGCCTCAGATAATTTAAATTTATCTGCTTTGAGTAAAACAGTTGAAAAATATTTTATTTGTTATCCTAAATAATATTCCTGCTATTCAGATTTGTAACTTTAATGGATAATTTTAACTTTGTATCATGCAATTTACCGCTCAAGAAATTTGTTTAATGCTTCAAGGCGAGTTGGATGGAAATCCAGCCGAGGTGGTTAATGCGTTGTCTAAAATCGAGGAAGGAGAAAAGGGAACCCTATCTTTTCTTTCTAATCCTAAATACGAACATTTTCTTTATGATACACAAGCATCAATAGTGATCGTCAATAAATCTTTAAAATTAGAAAAACCAGTTAAAGCAACGCTTATAAAAGTAGACAATGCGTACACTGCTTTTTCAGTTTTGCTTGATAAATATAATACCATCAAATTACATAAATCAGGAATCGAACAACCAAGTTTTATTAGTGAATCGGCTACAATCGGCGCTAATTGCTATGTTGGCGCCTTTGCATACATTGGAAATAATGTAACGATTGGAAATAATGTAAAATTATATCCGCAAGTTTTTGTTGGAGATAATGTAACTATTGCAGATGATACTACTCTTTTTGCAGGAGTTAAAATATATTCAGACTGTATTATTGGAAAGGGAGTAATAATTCATGCTGGAGCGGTAATTGGTAGTGATGGTTTTGGTTTTGCACCGCAAGCCGATGGCACTTATCAAAAGATTGCTCAAATTGGAAATGTAATTATTGAAGATTTAGTTGAAATTGGTTCCAATACCAGTATCGATCGTGCAACCATGGGTTCTACCATTATTCGAACTGGTGTAAAGCTCGATAACTTAATTCAAATAGCACATAATGTAGAAATTGGTAAAAACACAGTAATCGCTTCTCAAACGGGTATTTCAGGCAGTACGCATATTGCCGAAAATGTGGTATTGGGAGGTCAGGTTGGTGTTGCAGGCCATATTCATGTTGCTAAAGGCTCTCAAATAGCGGCTCAATCTGGTATAACCAAAACCGTAACGCTCGAAAACAAGCAATGGGGAGGTTCTCCACTAGCTCTTTTCCGCGATTCTTTAAAAAATCAAGCGGTTTATCGCAGGCTTCCAGAGCTCGAAAAACGCATTGAGGAGCTAGAACAGCAACTCAAGCAAAAGGGTTCATAATTTAATCGTTCAAACATTTTGTATAAAGGCAGTTTCTAGATACATTTGCGGGAATAATCCTTGCTAATGAATCTAAAACAAACTACCATTAAAGCTCCTGTAACTGTAAAAGGAGTTGGTTTACATACAGGTAAAGAAGTGACCATGACTTTTAAGCCTGCGCCAGAAAATCATGGGTTTAAATTTCAACGCATCGATTTACCGGGTTCTCCAATTATTGATGCCGATGTAGATAATGTAACGGATACTTCTAGAGGAACAACAATTACACAAAACGGAGCAAGTGTTTCTACTGTAGAGCACACCTTGGCTGCATTAGCCGGTTTAGAGCTCGACAATATTTTAATTGAAATCGATGCGCCCGAAACTCCTATTATGGATGGCAGCTCTATTATTTTTATAGAAGAGTTAGAAAAAGTTGGTTTCGATATTCAGGATGCAGATAGAGAATATTTTGTAATTCCTTCCAATATCACTTATTCAGAATCTGATCGTCAAGTAGAAATGGTAGCGATGCCATACATCGATGACTATCGCATTACGGTAATGGTAGATTATAACTCACCTGTATTAGGCAGTCAGCATGCGGGTTTGTCGGGTATTTCACAATTTAAAAAAGAAATTGCTTCTTGCAGAACATTTTGTTTCTTGCACGAATTAGAAATGCTTTTAAAAAATAATTTAATTAAAGGCGGAGATTTAAATAATGCAATTGTTGTAGTTGATAAAGTGATAAGCGAAGAAGAATTAGATCATCTTGCTAAATTATTTAATCGAGATAAAATTGCAGTTGCTAGAGAAGGTATTTTAAACAATGTAGAGTTGCGTCATCAAAACGAACCTGCTCGACATAAATTATTAGATGTAATTGGCGATTTAGCTTTAATTGGAATGCCATTAAAAGGGCATGTGATGGCCGCAAGACCTGGTCATGCAGCCAATGTTGCATTTGCTAAAAAAATCAAAGCATTAATTAAAAAAGATAAAGCGAAAAAAAATATTCCAGTTTATAACCCTAATGTGCCACCAATTTATGACACAATAGGCATCATGAATATTTTACCACACCGTCAACCATTTTTATTAATCGACAAAATTATTGAATTGTCTTCTAAGCATGTGGTGGGTGTAAAAAATGTAACCATGAACGAAGAGTTCTTTAAAGGACACTTTCCTGGAAACCCAGTAATGCCGGGTGTTTTACAAGTTGAAGCAATGGCGCAAACAGGCGGAATTTTAGTTTTAAATACCGTACCAGATCCAGAAAATTATTGGACTTATTTTATGAAAATTGAAAATGCAAGATTCAAAGATAAAGTTGTACCAGGCGATACTATTCTTTTCAGATGTGATTTAACGGCTCCTATTCGTAGGGGAATTTGTCAAATGAAAGGAATTGCATTTGTTGGTGATAAAATTGTAATGGAAGCAGAATTAATGGCACAAATAGTAAGAAGAAGTTAAATTAGCAACATGAATCAATCCCTTACCTATATTCATCCAGAAGCAATCATTGGCGAAAATGTAACCATCGATCCATTTGTTTCTATTCAAAAAAATGTAACCATTGGCGATGGTACTTGGATAGGATCCAATGTAACTATTATGGAAGGTGCCAGAATTGGTAAGAATTGTAAAATATTTCCGGGTGCAGTAATTTCTGCTATTCCACAAGATTTAAAATATAACGGCGAAAATACTACAGCCGAGATTGGCGACAATACCACTATCAGAGAATTTGTTTCCATCAACAAAGGGACCACCGAAAAATATAAAACGGTTGTCGGAAAAAATTGTTTAATTATGGCTTATGCCCATGTTGCCCATGATTGTATTTTAGGCGATAATATTATTTTAGCAAACAGCGTAAACTTAGCAGGACACGTAACCATAGAGGATTACGCAATATTAGAGGGTATGGCTGCTGTTGGACAATTTTTAACCATAGGTGCACATAGTTTTGTTGCAGGCGGCACATTAGTTAGAAAAAATGTTCCTCCTTTTACTAAAGCTGCAAGAGAACCTATCAGTTATGTTGGTATTAATTCTGTTGGCTTAAGAAGAAGAGGATTTACAGAAAATCACATTCGCCAAATAGAAGACATCTATAGAATTTTATTCGTTAGAGGTTTAAGCACCTCGAATGCATTAGCACAAATTGAATCCGAAATACCTTCCTCTCCAATCAAAGATCAAATTTTATCTTTCGTTAAAAACTCTAAAGAGGGTATTATGAAAGGCATAGGTCGAAATGTATGAGAATCGAATTAAGTGGGCTTGGTAAAAAATTCAATAGAGATTGGATTTTTAAAGGCATAGACTTTACTTCAAATCCAGCAGACCGCGTTGCCATTATTGGTCCAAATGGTTCTGGAAAATCTACTTTATTACAAGTAATTTCAGGAATACTCAGTCCCAATGCGGGTGCAATTCATTTCAGTAAAAAGAATACTGCCATAGCCATCGAATCTTTTTTCACACACATCACTATTGCAGCTCCTTATTTAGAATTGCCAGAAGAAATGACCTTGTTGGAATTAATTAAATTTCATTTCTCCTTTAAAAAAAAATTAGGCTTTCACACAGCAGAAGATTTAATCACCTTAATTGGATTAAACAAAGCAACGAATAAAGAAATAAGGTATTTTTCGTCTGGTATGAAACAAAGAGTAAAGCTTGCATTAGCCTTATATAGTGATGTGGATTGCATTCTACTCGATGAGCCTACCACTAACTTAGACGAGCAAGGCACGCAATGGTATTTAAATTTAATAGATACCATGTTAGGTAATAGAACTATTTTTGTATCCTCTAATCAAGCACACGAATATTCATTTTGTAATAAGCAAATATTAATTGCAGACTATAAGTCTAAATAATAAATTAGTAAATCGAAAAAAAATAATTATGGCAAAAGCGTCAGAAATAAAAAACGGATCAATTATTAGATTCAATGGTAATTTAATTGCGGTAGAAGAAATCATTCACCGTACGCCCGGAAATTTGCGAGCATTTTATCAAGCGAGAATGAGAAATGTAAAAACAGGCAAGTTGGTAGAATATCGTTTTCGTACAGACGAAGAAGTAGAAATTTGTAGAGTAGAAACAAAAGATTATCAATATTTATATGAAGATGGTGATTTCTTTGTCGTAATGGATAATGAAACTTTCGAACAATTTAATATTCCTAAATTCTTATTCGGCAATTCAGCAAAATTTGTTACAGAAGGAATGAATTTAATTGTTGCATTCGAAAGCGATGAGCCTATTACAGCCCAAGCGCCTACCCATGTAGAGT
Source organism: uncultured bacterium (assembly GCA_903951325.1). Taxonomy (GTDB): domain Bacteria; phylum Bacteroidota; class Bacteroidia; order Sphingobacteriales; family Sphingobacteriaceae; genus CAIKLP01. The sequence continues at coordinate 10,229 of CAJBBN010000105.1, read as the reverse complement.
TATTGGTTACTTATACCGAACCGGCTGTTAAAGGCGATACGGCAACCAATGTAACTAAATCAGCAACTGTTTCTAACGGGGCCGAAATTAAGGTTCCATTGTTTATTAACGAAGGAGATAAAGTTAAAATAGACACCAGGAATGGTGATTATGTAGAGCGAGTAAAATAAATGTTAAAGTCGGAAGCAAGAGCCCTATTTTTAACGAAAAGGAAAAGCATTTCTTTGGAAGAAAAATTATTGCTAGACCAAGCCATTTTAGTGGAGTTTAAAAAAATAGATTTAACTGCACTTAAGTGTATTCATATTTATTTGCCGATCAATGCTCAAAACGAATGTAATACTTATCCAATCATCGAATTCATTCGGGAAAACTATCCGAAAATTAATTTGGCTATACCCAAAGCTAATTTTGATAATGGACAAATGGATGCGGTGTTTTTTAATGCAGACACCCCATTAGCTACAAATAATTTAGGAATAGCAGAGCCTATTAATTTAGCAGCAATAGAACCTATGATCATCGATATGATTATTTGTCCATTACTTGCTTTTGATCTCAAAGGCAATAGGGTAGGCTATGGTAAAGGTTTTTACGATCGTTTTTTAGGACATTGTAAATCTGATGTGATCAAATTGGGCCTAAGTTATTTCGAGCCAATCAATAATTTAACAGATTGCAATGAAAGCGATTTGCCTCTGAGTAGTTGCATTACGCCCACTCAACATTATTTTTTCGATAGATAAGCGTTTCTTGCTTTGATAAAATCGGTGATTAAATAAGCATTTAATTTTCCCACCGTATTTACTTTAGGATTTAATTCTGCTGCGCCTTCGGCTAAATGTAAATAGGCAACACTTAATCTGCTCGAAGCATGGTGTAACATATTTCTAATTTCTGCCGTACTCCATCCGCAAGGAGTTGCTGCGCTTGCCGGAATATTTTCGACGCCATCTAAATCAATTTCAATGCCACATAAATCATCATTGATAAATTCAATGGCAGAGTCGAGTGCATTGAGCATGGTATATTTATTTCTTATTTTTATTTCTTCGTAGGTAAAGCACCTGATTTCGGAATTGTTTAACAGTTCGGCTGTAACGCTTGCGGGGCTATAGCTTTCGTGAAGACCAAATAGTGCATAGTTTTTTAAGTAACCTTCTTCTTTGGCGTATCTGAATCCATTTCCACTGTGTCTGCCTTCTTTATTTCTGTAATCCGAATGCGGGTCTATATTAATAACATTGATTGCATTGGCACTTGCTTTTGCAATACCTTTAATTAAACCATATGCATTGTTATGACCACCACCAATTACAATTAGTTCTTTTCCGTTTTGATATATCGATTGAATAAATTGGTAAACAACTTTATCTATCTGAGCAGTTGTTTCTCTTAATTCGGCGATACTTTTATTTTCTGATTGCTGAAGCAAATTGGTAAAATCAAAATAGCCTAATACTAAAATTTCTTCTCCATTTAAAAATTGGTTAGACTGCATGGATAATAATGCCGAAAGGCTTTGTTCCCAAGCTGTTGTAGCACCTGGCTTTCCAAGGTTTGCGCGAATACCAATATCTTCTGGAATACCAATTAAAATATATTTAGCACTGGAGTTTTTAATAGCAACAATAGGATCTGTCGAATCAATGGTTTGCACTTGCTCACCAATTTTTATTTCATCGACTCTTACCGAAAAATATTTATCTAATTCTTTTGCTTTGTAATAATGAAAGTTGTTATTCATATTTTTTACCATTAATTAAAACTTGATCAATTAAATTTGATCCAAATGCATAAGGTATAAATGCTAAAGAAGGAATTGCTTTAGTGATGATTAAATTTGCTTTTTTTCCAATGGTAATGCTTCCCAATTCGCTAGCAAGTTCCATTGCATGCGCAGCATTAAAAGTAAGCGCGTTAAAAGCTTCTTCGGGAGTCATTTTTAATTGTGTACAAGCCAAAGCCATTATAAAAGGCATATTGCCACTTGGTGAGGAGCCAGGATTGTAGTCGCTTGCTAGCGCAAGCGCTAAATTAGCATCAATCATTTTTCTTGCAGGTTGATAAGCTATTCCCAAAAAGAATGCAGCCGAAGGCAAAATGGTTCCAATGGTATTGCTGTTTTTTAATGCATCGATTTCTTCTGCACCAACGCATTCTAAGTGATCTACCGAAATAGCATTATTGGCAACGCCAACTTGTATGCCACCCGAATAATTTAATTGATTAGCATGTATTTTAGCTTTTAAACCAAGTAAAGCTCCTGCTTTTAAAATTTGATTAGTTTCTTCGACATTAAAAAATCCATTTTCACAAAAAACATCTATATAGTCTGCCAAATTTTCTTTTTGAATAGCAGGTAACATTTCATTGATGATCAAATCAATATATGCTTGATGATTGTTTTTGTATTCGGCTGGAAAGGCATGAGCGCCTAAGAATGTAGCTTTAATTGGTATTTCAAAGTTTTCTTTTAATCTCTTGATGACCCTTAGCATTTTTATTTCTCCAGCTAAGCAAAGGCCATAACCACTTTTAATCTCTATAGCACCTGTACCCATTTTTATGAGTGTATGTAATCTAGCGCTTGCACTTTCAAATAATTCTTCTTCCGATGTTTCATTTAATTTTTTAGCAGAGTTTAAAATTCCTCCACCATTTTTCGCAATCATTTCGTAAGACACTCCTTTTATTCTGCTTACAAATTCATCTTCTCTACTACCGGCAAAAACAATATGGGTATGTGAATCGCACCAAGTAGGTAAAATAGATTTACCTTTTACGCTCATTACTTCTTTAAAGCTAGACAAATCTACATCAGCAGCTATCGTTTCCATTTTTCCAAAACCACTAATCAAGCCATCATGAATACTCAACCAAGCATTGCTTAGCTGTTCTACATTTCCTAGCTCAGCGCCTTTAAATACCCCTCTTCCAGCTTGTTGAATGCCGTATAATGTTTGAATATCGGTAATGATTATGCTCATGATAATTCTATCAAAATTGGACAATGATCGGAATGTTTAGCATCTGCTAATATAGTTGCTCTTTTTAATCTGCTTTTTAAAGAATCAGATATTAAATGATAATCGATTCGCCAACCTAAATTTTTGGCACGGGCACCGGCTCTGTAACTCCACCAAGTATATTGATGTGGTTCGGAATTAAAATGTCTAAATGAATCTACAAATCCATTATTAATAAATTTTTCCATCCAATCTCTTTCTGCAGGTAAAAATCCAGAAGAATTTGCATTTGATTTTGGATTATGAATATCGATTGGTTTATGGCAAATATTGTAATCACCAGAAATAATCAAATCTGGATACTGCCATTTTAATTCATGAATATATTTTTCAAAGAAGTCTAAGAATTCGTATTTAACTTGTTGTCTATCTTCTCCACTAGAGCCAGAAGGTATATAAACACTCATAATAGAGCAGTCTTCAAAATCTGCACGAATGATTCTACCTTCTTGATCATATAGCTCGTGACCACATCCATAGCTCACATTTTTTGCTTTTATTTTTGAAAATATATCCACTCCGCTATATCCCTTTTTAACGGCAGGGTACCAATAGTGATGGTAACCCATATCTTCTAGCATTTTTATTTCTGCAGGAATTACCTCTGGGGTAGCTTTAATTTCTTGTAAGCAAATCACATCTGCTTGGCTTGCTTGTAACCAAGCCAACCAATTTTTATTCATTGCCGAACGAATACCATTTACATTATAGGAGATAATCTTCATTTTTATAAACTAAACAAAAAGCATTTACTTTTTTTATTTTTATATTTTTTTAATACCGTTCCTTTAATAATCCTTACATCTTGTTCGGGTCTATCTGCAGCAGCGGTTTTTACACCAGCAATTGCATCTAGTGTTTCAAATCCATTTACTAATTCGCCATAAACCGTATAATTATTATCAAGGTGTGGCGTACCCCCTACTGTTTTATAGCTGTTGCGCTGTTCTGCTGTGTATTTCCAACCACTTCTTTGTTCCATCATATCTAAGTCGGTATCTTTAAATGTTTTACCTTGTACAATATAAAATTGACAATTACTACTCGATTTTTCTGGGTTGTTATCTCTTGCGGCAGCAAGCACTCCTTTTATATGAATCAAATTTGGGTTAAATTCTGCAGGGATTAAGGCTCTATTTTTTGCTTCACCATTTCCTAGGCTTTGTTGCGCAGAGGCTTGTTTTGAATCTGGATCGCCACCTTGTATCATAAAATTTTTAATCACGCGATGAAATAAGATGCTATCGTAGAAACCCGTTTTTACAAGATCAATCATATTGTCTCTATGCTTTGGCGTTTCATTGTACAGTTTTAAAATGAGATCCCCTTTGGTGGTTTCAAATTTTATATAGGTACATTTTTCTTTTTTAGGGTTTGCAATTACTGTTGATACAAATAGTAAAACTGCGAGGATTAGGCTGCTTATTTTTTTCATGTCTATTATTTTTCTTTTGCTAATTTAACTATTCTGCTAATTCTTCGAAATAGTGAATGATTAATTGTTTTAAAAGGTATTCTTGCTCTATAAGCGTATAAGCAGGTATTGCTTTAACAATTTTCCAGTGAGGCCAACCATCTTGATCTAGTCCTTCTAATTCATAAAAGCCCATTTCACTTAACAGCCTACAATTGGCTATGTGCATTAACTCCTCTTTTTGTCTTTTAGTAAACTTTTTAGGTCCTTGACCTAACTCTTGTACACCTATTAAAAATAAGATGGTTTTAATATCTGGGGTATCGGTGTCAAAATCTGTTGCGATTTTAGTACAAAGGTTTAACCATTTCTGGTTGATTATTTTTACATCCATGTTTAGTTTTTTTGATTAATTTTTTCAAGTGTATTAATTGCAGCACTTAAAGAGTGAATTTGATCTAGTTGTAAAATTAAAACTGATTTATTTTCTTTTAATTTAATTCCATTAGGGTTATTTTGAACATAACTGATGATGGCTTGAAATTTAGCAGATTCGTAAAATCCTGAACTTGGATTTGCAGGAAAATATCCTCTTAGCACATTTTTCTTTAAGGTTATTTTTTCAAAACAAAGCGAAACAGCTATCCACTGAAGCCTAATGGCATTAAGCAATTCGGCTACTTGTAAAGGGATTGGTCCAAAGCGATCGATCATATTTTTTTCAAATGATAACAAATCTACCTCATTTGTTATTTTATTTAATTCTGTATATAAATTTAATCGTTCTGCAATAGCATTTACATATTCATCGGGTATCAATAAAGCTAAATCGGTATCTAGTTGACAAAAGCTAACATGTGGTCGTGCCACTTCTTCGGCAAACAAATCTTTAAATTCCGCATCTTTTAATTCTTGAATGGCTTCATCTAAAATTTTGTGATATAATTCAAAACCAATTTCTGCAATAAATCCACTTTGTTCAGAACCTAACAAATTTCCTGCACCCCTAATATCTAAATCGCGCATGGCAACATTAAAACCACTGCCTAAATCTGAAAATTCTTCAATGGCGCTTAATCTTTTTCTTGCTTCTGGTGTAATGACCGAAAGTGGAGGGCTTAATAAATAACAGAACGCTTTTTTATTCGAACGACCAACCCTGCCGCGCATTTGATGCAAATCACTCAATCCAAAATAATGCGCATTATTAATAATCATGGTATTGGCATTCGAAATATCTAAACCAGATTCAATAATGGTAGTTGCAATTAATACATCAAATTCATGACTCATGAATTTTAACATCACATCTTCAAGTTGATCTCCTTCTAATTGTCCGTGTCCAACACCAATGCGAGCAGATGGACAAAGTTTTTGAATCAAACCAGCCATATGCATAATATCTTGTACCCTATTATGAATAAAAAATACCTGACCGCCTCGATCAATTTCGTACTCAATGGCTTCTTGAATTAATTTTTCATTGAACACATGAAGCTCAGTGTTTACTGGCTGTCTATTGGGTGGTGGCGTATTGATAATAGATAAATCGCGTGCACCCATTAAAGAAAAATGTAGTGTTCTCGGAATAGGTGTAGCAGTTAAAGTAAGCGTATCAACGTTTGCCCTAAATTGCTTTAACTTTTCTTTTGTACTTACGCCAAATTTTTGTTCTTCATCGATAATAAGTAAACCAAGGTCTTTAAATTTGATGTCTTTACTCACAATTCTATGTGTACCAATAAGAATATCAACTTTACCCTCTGTTGTTCTTGTTAATGTTTCTTTAATTTCTTTTGCAGTTCTAAATCTCGAAACATATTCAATATTACATGGAAAATTTTTTAGCCTTTCTTTAAAAGTTTTGTGATGTTGCATGGCTAAAATGGTAGTCGGTACTAATATAGCTACTTGCTTACTATCCGAAACGGCTTTAAATGCAGCCCTTATAGCTATCTCCGTTTTTCCAAAACCTACATCACCACAAATTAAGCGATCCATTGGATGTGGCGATTCCATGTCTTTTTTAAAATCGATGGTTGCTTTAATTTGATCTGGAGTATCTTCGAACATGAACGAAGCTTCTAGTTCATTTTGCAAATAAGTATCAGGCGAAAATGCATTTCCTTTTTGTGCTTTTCTGACTGCGTATAATTTTATCAAATCACGCGCAATATCTTTTACTTTTTTCTTAGTGCTCTTTTTTAATTTTTCCCAAGCTTCGCTTCCTAATTTATGTGTTTTGGGTATAGTGCCATCTTTGCCGCTGTATTTAGAAATACGGTTGAGTGAATTAATATTCACATATAATAAATCTCCATCGGCATAAATCAATCTGATGGCCTCTTGCGTTTTTCCGTTTACATCTATTTTTTCTAATCCCGCATATTTACCAATGCCGTGATCTATATGAACCACATAGTCTCCAGCTTTTAATGCCCTTAATTCTTTGAGCGTTAATGCTTGAGATTTGCTATAATTTTTGTGGATTTTATATTTATAAAATCGATCAAATATTTGGTGGTCGGTATAACAAGCAATTTTAGTATCGTAATCTAAAAATCCTTCTCTAATGGCAGTGTTAATCGGGTTGAACTTAACTTTTTTGATAGCAGCACTCGAGATATCTTCGAAAATACTGTAAAGCCTCTCTATCTGTTTTTGTTGTTCTGCAAAAATATAATTTACCAAACCATCACTTTCATTCTTTTTTAAATGATGAATTAATAAATTAAAATCTTTATTAAATGATGTTTGCGGTTTCATGTTAAACATCAAAGACAAGCTGGGCTGGTAATAGTATTGCTTACCAAATTCAATTAAATTAATTTTATCAAAAGCGTTTTCTAAATCTTTGTTATTTTGAAAAACATATTGAGGATCTAAAAATTCCGGATGTAAATTTTTATCCTCTGTGCTTAAGCCTTCAAAAATTTCAATTGATTTAGGGTAACCTGTTTTGATAATATCTAAAGTAAATTGTACATCTTTTATCCATAGGTTAGCATGTTTATCGATGTAATTTAAAAAGGATACGGTATTAGTGTTTATTAGCTTTGATTGAATATTTGGAACAATTGTCAATGAATTTATTTGTTCAATTGACAATTGATTTTCGGTTTCGAATGTTCGAATGCTTTCTATATGATCACCAAAAAATTCAATTCGATAGGGTAATTCATTGGAATAAGAAAAAATGTCTACAATTCCACCCCTGATGGCAAATTGCCCTGCTTCGTATACAAAATCAACTCTTTCAAATTCAAAACTGTATAAAAATTCGTTGATAGATTCTATCGATATTTTTTCTGCTAAATTTATTTCTAGCGTATTTGCGGCCAACACCTGCTGGTCGATAACTTTTTCGGCAATTGCTTCGGGATAGCTGACAATTAATTTTCCATTGGCCGTGTTGTATTTTAACTCATTTAATACTTCTGCTCTTTGCAATACTGCGCTGGTATCTAATTGCGTAATGTCAAATGGTTTTTTATACGACGAAGGGAAAAATAATACGCGATGGCCAAAAATATTTTCTAAGTCGTTTTGAAAATAAATAGCCTCTTCTCGGTCGGGTAAGACAAATAGATTCCCCTGCTTTTGTATATTATACAAAGCCAAAGCAACCATTGCATCCGACGAACCAATCAAGCCTTTTAAGTGAATTTTGGCACATTTATAATCTGAAAGTGCCCCAGCTAATTTGATTATTCGGTCGTCGGTTTTATAATATTGAAGTAAATCCATCCAATCCAAACCCACGTTATTTGGTAAAGGTATTATTTTTTTGAATTTAAACTGGAATTACCAAATAAATATTTGCTAGTAATTAATTTTTAATTAATTGATACTCAGTTTTATAATTAATAAAATAGCCACATTATTTTGTCTGTTCTGTTCGTTTCGTACAAAAATCTGTTTAAATTCGCAATCATTAACAATTAACTAACATTGTTCTCTTATTTTAGTAAAAAAAATTTATGTCTTTAAATTCTATTTTCCAGTATTTCGTTCCGAAGGATAAAAAATTCTTCCCATTATTTGAACAAGCGAGTAGCAACTTAATTGCAATTTCTGCAAAACTTAAAGAGGTTTTTGAGATCGACGAACATGATAATCGCATAGGCCTGATCAAAGAAATTGAAGACTTGGAACACGAAGGAGACAGAATTACCCACGAAATATTTGTGGAATTAAGTAAAAATTTCATCACCCCATTTGATAGAGAAGACATACATGCATTAGCATCGGCAATTGATGATATTGCTGATTATGTTCATGGTTCTGCAAATAGAATGTATCTATACAATTTAACAACAGTTACCGAGCCAATGAAAAAATTGGCAGATTTAATTCACCAAGGCTGTAAAGACATTCATAAAGGAATTTCTGAATTAAGAGATTTAAAAAATATTCGTAATGTAACCGATTCTTGTGTGCGTATCAATAGCATGGAAAATCAAGCTGATTATGTATTTGATATGGCGGTTGCTGAATTATTTAAAAATGAAACCAATGCTATTGAATTATTTAAAAACAAAGAAGTATTAAATGCATTAGAAAGAGCAACAGACAAATGCGAAGATGTTGCCAATGTAATGGAAACAATCATTGTTAAAAATGCTTAATTAATTTAAACATGAGTTTAACACTGCTTTTTACCGTTATTGCACTTTCTTTAATTTTTGATTATATCAATGGTTTTCATGATGCTGCAAACTCCATTGCAACCGTTGTTTCCACTAAAGTATTATCGCCTACGCAAGCAGTTATTTGGGCTGCGTTTTTTAACTTTGTTGCTTTTTTAATTTTCAAAGAACACAATGTTGCCAATACTATTGCCAAAGCGGTAGACACTTCTCAAATTAACTTAGTGGTTATATTATCCGGAATTGTTGCAGCCATTTTTTGGAGTTTACTTACCTGGTGGTTTGGCATTCCATCTAGTTCTTCTCATACTTTAATTGGTGGTTTTGCTGGCGCGGCTATTGCGCATGGGGGCATTACCATTGTTAATTTACAAGTGATTGGAAAAATTGCTGCCTTTATTTTTCTTGCACCAATAATTGGAATGATATTAGCTTATACCTTAACGGTTATCATTATTCATATTTGTAAATACGCCATTCCAAGTAAAGCAGAGTGGTGGTTTAGAAAGTTGCAATTAGTTTCATCCGCGGCATTTAGTATAGGTCATGGTGGTAACGATGCGCAAAAAGTAATGGGGATAATTGCAGCTGCGATTGTAGTATATACAAGTGGCGCAAATGCAGATTTGAGTCAAATGCCAACTTGGTTACATATTAATACGCATTTAGAAAATGGTAAAAAAGTTTTTGAATTACCCAATTGGATTCCTTTAGCTTGTTATTCTGCAATTGCATTAGGTACCATGTCTGGTGGTTGGAAAATTGTAAAAACTATGGGTTCTAAAATTACTAAGGTAACCCCTTTAGAAGGTGTTGCTGCAGAAACTGCCGGTGCCATTACTTTATTTATGACAGAGCATTTTAAAATTCCAGTATCTACTACCCATACCATTACAGGCTCCATCATTGGGGTTGGATTATCTAAAAGAGTTTCTGCAGTAAGATGGGGCGTAACGGTTAATTTATTATGGGCTTGGATTCTAACCATTCCTGTTTCTGCAGTATTAGCGGCGCTAATTTATTTTGTTATTTCTATTTTTATTAAATAAAATATTTCTTTTTATTGTTGAGCAGGGCAAGTGTTTTGTTTTTTAAAACGATAGTTTTTGCTGCCAAAATGATAACTCAGCCCAATGG
>CAJBBN010000104.1 GCA_903951325.1 uncultured bacterium | reverse complement strand
TAACTGATAATGTTAGAGGGCAAAATTCCGAAATAAATAATGGCCAAAATCAAAGGCAATACCAAAAAATATAAAATACTTTGTTCTTCTTTATTCACCTTAACCCAAGTAGCTTCTTGCATAAACATGTTTCGAATAATAATAAAATAATAAAACAAAGAAACGATAGAAGCAATTGCTGCAGTAAAGATGGTAATTAAAATAGCTGGATTGGAAGAAGCGACATAAGCCTGGTAACTCGCTGAAAACAATAAAAATTTTCCGGTAAAGCCAACAAGCGGAGGCAAACCAATAAAGGATGCAAAAACAACAACCAATAAAATCGAAGCCAATGGAGATTTTCGAACCAAACCTTTATAATCTGCTAAATCATATGCCTCGTGCTGCTGTTCAAAATAACTGATAAGCATAAATGCCGCCGTATTCATTATTAAATAGGCCAGTAAATAAAACAGCAAAGCAACCACGCCTATGGAGGTGTAGCCAATTAAACCCATTAAAAGAAAACCAGATTGTGCAATTCCAGCATAAGCCATTAAACGCTTAATATTTGTTTGAGACAATGCCACAAAACTCCCAATGATTAAGGTCATGATAGCAATTACACTTAAAAAAGTTTCCCAATTATACATGGGCCAAAATAAAATTTGATTGAAAATTTTAAAGGAAAAGAATCCAAGAAAATTGGCAAACAATGCATAACCTGCAATTTTTGGAGCCACACTTAATAAAATTAAAGTAGTAGCCGAAGTTCCTTGATAAACATCGGGTGCATAAAAATGAAAAGGTGCTGCAGCTATTTTAAATAAAAATCCAGCCATGATTAAACCAATACTCAAAGCAATAATCGGCATTGGTGCTTTAGCAAACCATGCTAAGAAATTTGGATCTTGCAAAGACAGGGTGCCTGCGAAGCCATACATCAAGGAGATTCCGTACAATAAAAGAGCCGAAGCTAATAAACCAAACAAAATATATTTCATGCCAGATTCGGCATTGCTTTTATCTTTTATTGACAAGGCAACATAGCCATAAGAAAATAGCGAAACCATTTCTACACTTAAATAGATAGTTAACATATGCGCAGACATACAGAGCATATTTAATGCAATTAAAAAAAGCGGCGCTAAATAAAAATATTCTGCTGTGTTTTGTTTTTTGATGCGATCATCGGTGTTTGCAAAAATAATAAACAAGCATACCACCAATGTAATCAATAATTTAAACACAATAATTTTATTACTTAAAACCAACATGCCGTTAAACAGCTGATGGATTTCAATGCTAGAAGAAATTTGTTGAAAAGTTAAAACCCCCGAAAAGCTAATCCCTGCTATCATTAAGCCAGTTAGCCATTTTTTATTTTTGAAAAATAAATCAATGAACAAACCCAATAAAAAGAAAAACAATAAACTATATTCTGGAATTAAAAATTTCCAACTCAGATTATTGCTCGTCACTAAAGATTGTAAAGTTTGATACAATTCCATCTGCTTAAAATTTTAATAAAGATTGCATGCTTTTTAAATTCGCAATACCATGTATCCAAGTTTCGTGCACCCATGCATTGATAGTATTATTACTCGCATCAAATAATATAGAAGGGAAAATACCTAATAAAATAGTGATTAAGGCTAATGGGATTAATACTAGATATTCCGTTGCTGTTAAATCTTTTAGTTTTAAATGCCACTCTTGAGCCCCTTTGAAACGCGGTGCTCCAAAAAACATACGCTGCAAAGTCCATAAGAAATAGGCCGCACCAATTAAAATGCCAACCGAAGCTAATATGGCAAAGCCTCTTGGCAATAAGGCGTTGACAGATGCCGATTTAAATGCGCCGATAAGCGTAAACGCTTCGCCAATAAAACCAGATAAGCCAGGTAAGCCTAAAGAAGCAAAAAATGCAATTACTACAAATAAAGTATAACGAGGCATAGGTTGTGCCAATCCTCTGAACGCAGCAATTTCGCGGTCTTGAACCCTTAGATATAAAACGCCTACTAAATAAAATAGCATCGTAGAAAGCACCCCGTGACTAATCATTTGAAAGATAGCACCGTTCACTCCTTCCGAAGTAAGCGAAGCAATTCCTAAAATAACAAATCCCATATGTGAAATCGATGAATAGGCAATCATGCGTTTTAAATCGGTAGATGCCAACGCAATAAATGCACCATATAAAATTGAAATAACGCCAATTAATCCAATCCAATAAGAAAAATAAATAGCCGCCTCTGGAAAAATTCCGTAGCAAATTCTAATAATTCCATAACCACCAATTTTTAAGAGCACCCCTGCAAGTATAATAGAAACAGGTGTTGGCGCCTCCACATGGGCATCGGGCAACCATGTATGCAATGGTATGGTAGGAATTTTAATAGCAAATGCAATAAACAAAACAATAAATCCTAAGAACCTTACTGGATAATTAAATAGCAATGCATCAGAAGAGAAAATAGAGAAATAACTGTCTTTCGTGTAGTTTGCCGCATCCATCATATACAGCATATTAAAAGTATGCTCGCCTGTAACTGGATCGATAACCGAAAAGTAAAGTCCGATCATTACCAGTAACATAAATATAGATCCAAATAATGTGTACAAGAAAAATTTAATAGAAGCGTATTCTCTATTTGGACCACCCCACATACCAATTAAGAAATACATTGGCAATAACATCAATTCATAAAATACATAAAACAAGAAAAAATCGAGTGCGCAAAACACACCCATAATAGCAGCACTCAATAATAAAAACAAGGTGTAATATGCTTTTGGATCTTTCTTAATTTCGTTAGAAGCTATGGCTGCAATAAGCATTACAAATGCCGACAACAATAACAAGCCAATGCTTAAACCATCTACAGCTAAAAAATAATCAATATTTAAACGCCCAAAAGTTCCCAAATTTAAATTAATCCAATCGGTACGTTCAACAAAATGATAACCTTGTGGATTTTTTAAGTATTGGGTATATAAATAAGTTGCAATGAGAGTCTGTAATAGACTAATAACAATAGTTACCGGCCTAAACACATTTGACGCACGTTTAGGTAATAGCAACAAAATTAATGCAGCTGCAATCGGTAAGAAAATTAAAACAGACAACCAATTATTCATTTTATATCTTTAATAAGTTAATAAATAAACCATACTACTATTGCCATCAACATCAATGCCAATAAAAAATAAGTTTGCACTCTACCTGTTTGAGCAATGCGAATAATATCTCCCATTCGTTTAGCAATGAGTGCAATCAAGTTAACCAATCCATCAATTATATTTCGATCAAACCAGTCGGAGCATTTGGCAATGACAATAGTAAAATTTGCAATGCCATTCACTAGTCCATCTACAATATGCTTGTCTAACCATTTTAATAAAGCGGCTATTTGCTGTATTGGTTTTACAAATATAAATTCATAAAAACGATCTATAAAAGCACCGTTTTTAAGGAAATATATGATAGTGTTTTTTTCGTCCATCAATAAAATTGCTGGAATAAATTTGACAGCTAAAATGCCTGCGATACTCAATAATATAATACCTATGCTAAACATAGGCGCAATTGTTTCGGTACCCATTGTAAACCAAAACGCTTGCAAATGAAATGGACTAGCAGAAAAGGCCACAAATAAAGAGGCTATGGCCAATACGATTATTGGCAAATTCATTGCCACTGATTTTACTTGTGGTGCATTACTTGAATCTTTTTTTACAAACAAATAAAACCAAATTCTTGCAATGTAAATGCTGGTTAATAACACAGAAAAAAGCAGTAATATATTAAACACATCTAATCCATGTTGTTGAATAGCCGAAAACAAAATGGCTTCTTTAGAAAAATAAGCAGCCGTAAATGGCAAGCCAATTAAGGCAGCGGCCGCAATACTAAAAGCAATAAATGCAATGGGCAATTGCTGTGCAGCACCTGTTAAGTTGCGTATATCTTGTGATTTTTTTTCGTGAATAAAAACACCTGCTGTTAAAAATAAGGCCGCTTTAAAAAAAGCATGCGTTAATAAATGAAATAAAGCGAGCGGTTGATTGCCTATACTAATAGCGAAAAGCATAAAACCGATTTGCGAAATAGTAGAGTAAGCTAATATTTTTTTAATATCCTGCTGTGCAATTGCAAATAAGGAAGCCATGACGATGCTAATAATTGAAATATATTTTAGAAATAATAAAGCCTCTGGCGGAAAAAAGAAAGCGATTCTTAACAAGAGGTACACACCCGCAATAACCATAGTAGCAGCATGTATGAGCGCCGAAACAGGCGTAGGCCCTTCCATTGCATCTGGTAACCAAACATGTAATGGAAACTGCGCAGATTTAGCAATCACTGCTATTAGAATGGCAAAACTAGCGAAATACAAGGCAGGTAAATCTTTTGGAGAAGTTTGCAGCATCACCTCT
>CAJBBN010000103.1 GCA_903951325.1 uncultured bacterium | reverse complement strand
GTAAGATTAATTGCAGAAAGAGAAAGAGAAATTAATGTTTTTAATGCGCAAGCAAGCTTTAAAGTAGTTGCTTATTTTCATGCACAAGACACTAAAAAAATAATTTTTAAAGCAGAACATCCCGATCGTTTTGAAATCATTGGTGATGCCGAAAAGTTTTTAAACGATTGTAAAGCGGCAAGTTTTATGGTGAGTAGTTTAGAAGTCAAGCCAGGAAAAAAATCGCCAGCTGCGCCCTTTACTACTTCTACTTTACAACAAGAAGCCAGCAGAAAATTAGGTTACTCTGTAGCCAGAACCATGCAAGTTGCGCAAAGATTATACGAATCTGGTAAGATTACTTATATGCGTACCGATTCAGTTAACCTTTCAGATACCGCATTAACCGCGGCAAAGAACGAAATCTTATCGGCATACGGCGAAAAATACCATACTTTAAGAAAATTCAAAACAAAATCTGCAGGTGCGCAAGAAGCCCATGAAGCCATTCGCCCGACTTATTTTGACCAACATACTATTTCAGGAGATCCTGCCGATGTGCGCTTATATGATTTGATTTGGAAGCGTTCTATTGCTTCGCAAATGAGTGAAGCACAACTCGAAAAAACAACAGCTAAAATTGCTATATCAACAAGAAAAGAAGAATTAATTGCGCAAGGCGAAGTACTTCGTTTTGATGGATTCTTAAAAGTTTATATGGAATCTACCGACGATGAATTAGAACTTGCAGGGGAGGCAGAAGCAGATAATAAAATGCTACCGCCATTAACCGAAAAGCAAAATTTGACATTGGTAGAAATGAATGCTACAGAAAAATTCTCTAGAGCGGCTGCCAGATATACCGAAGCGAGTTTAGTGAAAAAGCTAGAAGAATTAGGCATTGGCAGACCATCTACCTATGCACCAACGATTGCAACAATTCAAAAAAGAGCATACGTTTTAAAAGAAGATAGAGAAGGTAAACAAAGAAATTACCGCGTAATTAATTTAAAAGATGCTGTTATTACGCAAGCCCAATTAATTGAAAATGTTGGCGTCGAAAAATCTAAATTATTTCCAAGTGATATTGGTGCAGTGGTAAACGATTTCTTAGTACAGCATTTTCAGCATATTGTAGATTTCAATTTTACGGCTAAAGTTGAAAAAGAATTCGATGATATTGCACAAGGTTTAACCGAGTGGACTAAAATGATCCAAGATTTCTACACCCCTTTTCACAAGGATGTAGAGAATACTATGGAAAATGCTGAAAGAGCGAATACCAATAGAGATTTAGGAACAGATCCTGTTTCTGGTAAGTTGGTATCAGTTAGAATTGGTCGTTTTGGGCCATTTGTACAATTAGGCGAAGCAGACGAAGAAAATAACATTAAACCTAAATATGCAAGTCTTCGGACAGGTCAAATGATTGAAACCATTAGCTTAGAAGAGGCTATGGAATTATTCAAGTTGCCTAAACATGTTGGCTTATTTGAAGATAAAGAGGTGGTAATTGGTATCGGTAAATTCGGACC
>CAJBBN010000102.1 GCA_903951325.1 uncultured bacterium | reverse complement strand
ACTTGGGTTAAGGTGAATAAAGAAGAACAAAGTATTTTATATTTTTTGGTATTGCCTTTGATTTTGGCCATTATTTATTTCGGAATTTTGCCCTCTAACATTATCAGTTATATACAAAGCATTATTGCTTAAAATTCTTGCTTTAACCTATAATTCAGCTATTTTTTTCTAAAAAGTCGGCTTGAGAAAAGCGAGAAATGTTTATATTTGCATCTTAGCTAGCAACGATGAGCGATAGTATCAAGCATGAGTGCGGAATTGCACTGATCAGATTAAAAAAACCTTTAGCATTTTATCAGCAAAAATATGGTTCGGCTACTTATGGCCTCAACAAATTATTTTTATTGATGTCTAAACAGCAAAATCGGGGTCAAGATGGCGCCGGAATTGCAACTATCAAACTCAACACTTCGCCCGGCGATCGTTACATTAGTAGGCATCGTTCTACTTCTAAAAATTCGGTAGCAGAAATTTTCGAACATGTTCAAAATAGGTTAATAGAAGTTGAAGCAAAAAACCCCATTGATTATCAAAATGCAGAATGGCTTAAATCCAATGCGCCTTATATAGGTGAGTTATTATTGGGTCATTTAAGATATGGTACGTTCGGAAATAATAACATTGAAAACTGTCATCCCTTTTTAAGACAAAACAATTGGATTACCAGAAACTTAATTATAGCAGGTAATTTTAACATGACCAATGTAGATGAGTTATTGAATCAACTCTACGAATTGGGTCAGCATCCTAAAGAAAAAGCAGATACCATTACCGTATTAGAAAAAATCGGACATTTTTTAGATGACGATAACCAACGTCTTTTTGATCATTATAAAACTTTAGGATACAGTAATATTGAAATTACTAAGTTAATAGAAGAAAACATTGATGTGCCTTCTATACTTACGCGCTCTGCTAAAAGTTGGGATGGTGGATATACCATTTGTGGAATGGTTGGGCATGGCGATGCATTTGTGATGCGAGATCCATCGGGTATTCGCCCGGCATTTTATTTCGAAGACGAAGAAGTGGTGGTGGTTACTTCCGAAAGACCAGCTATTCAAACAGCATTTAATGTGCCTTTAGAATCTATCAAAGAAATCCAACCAGGTCATGCTTTAATTATTAAAAAAAGCGGTTTGGTTTCGGAACATCAATTTATAGAGCCAGCAGAAAGAAAGGCTTGTTCTTTTGAACGTATTTATTTTTCGCGCGGTAACGATGCAGGAATTTATAAGGAACGTAAACAATTGGGCCGCATGTTGGTGCCCAAAATTTTAGCGGCCATCGACAACGATTTAACCAATACGGTATTTTCTTATATTCCAAATACAGCAGAAGTTGCTTTTTATGGAATGGTAGAAGGCTTACATAAGCATGTCAGAAAATATCAAAAAGAAAAAATATTAAATTTTCAAAAAGATTTATCAAACGAGTCGCTCGAAAAATTATTGAGTATGGCGCCCCGTGTCGAAAAAATTACTTTGAAAGATGCCAAGTTGCGCACCTTTATTACCCAAGACGAAGACCGTCAAGATATGGTTGCACATATTTACGATACCACTTATGGTGTAGTAAATAAAGGCGTAGACACCCTAGTAGTCTTAGACGATTCTATTGTAAGAGGAACTACTTTAAAGCAAAGTATCTTAAGAATTTTAGATCGATTAGGTCCTAAAAAAATAATTATTGTTTCTTCGGCTCCTCAAATTAGGTACCCCGATTGCTACGGAATTGACATGTCTAGAATGGCTGAGTTTGTTGCCTTTTCGGCAACTATTGCCTTGCTAAAAGAAAGAGGAATGGATCAATTGATTCAACAAGTGTATGATAATTGTAAATCACAAGTAAAATTACCGAGTGATCAAATTAAGAATTTTGTTAAAGAAATATACAAGCCATTTAGCCCAGAAGAAATCTCTCAAAAAATAGCAGAAATAGTTCGACCAAAAGATATTCATGCTGAGGTAGAAGTTATTTTCCAAAGCATAGAAGATTTACACATGGCTTGTCCAGGGCATACTGGAGATTGGTATTTTTCTGGCGATTTTCCAACACCAGGCGGCATGAAAGTGGTGAACAATGCTTTTATAAACTTTATAGAAGGAAGTAATAAGCGTGCTTATTAGTTAAGCAACTAGGAGAAATAATTTGGCAATAATTGCAAATGCAAAAAGCATCAGTGCAATGCCAACAATTCTATTCATTAAATGAATTACTTTTGGGTTAAAAAGGTGACGCATTTTTGCAGCAAAATAGGCTTTAATAATATCGGTACTTAAAACCGTTCCCATGCAAGTAATCAAAAATATTTTTATTTCATCTTGGCTATAAGTAGCACTGGTGCTGAGGTAACTTACTAATCCTATCCAATAAAATAGCATTCCAGGATTCAATAAATTCATAAAGAGTCCTTTGAAATAATAGGCAAAAATTTTCAATTTGCTTAAGGTAATTTCCTTACCTTTTTCTTCTATTAGGCCAGCTGGTTTGCTAAAATATCTATAGCCAATAATTCCTAAAAACACACTGCCAATAATAGCTATGTAGTTTTGATAAGTTTGTGCAACCGATAAAAGTTTAGCGCCTAATAAAGTAATACTGACAAATATTAAATCGGCCGAAAAAACGCCAATGGCAAAAACGGCACCTGCTAGAAATCCTTTTTGAATACTTGTTCTTATCAGCGAAAAAAATGCCGGCCCTGTCATAATTGTCATGAGCAGTCCTGCACCAATTGCACCTAATAATAATTGTATCATTTATGAAGTATAGTCTTGTAAATTTGTGAAAATAATTAAGAATACCCAATTTTTAGCCCATTTAATATTTAAATAATTTATTTATTGTAGCAAATTCAGGAGAGTTTTCTTAAACTTGCCCTTATAACCTTATGAAAACTCGTCCAGCATTCGATCAGATATTCATGAACCTAGCCCTCGATTTGGCTAAGCGTTCTCACTGTGTAAAAGCGCAAGTAGGGGCGGTATTAACAAAAGATACGCGCATCATATCTATTGGCTATAATGGCCCGCCTGCTGGTACACATAATTGCGACGAAGAATTTCCAATAGAAGGCTGTCCAAGAGATACCAAAGGCAGTTGCTCGCTGGCTTTACATGCCGAAGAAAATGCCATTTTATATGCTGCAAAAAATGGTTCGCAATTAGAGGGAACTACGTTGTATTGTACTTTATCGCCATGTATAAGTTGTGCGCGCCTGATTTTTCAGTCGGGCATAAAAAAAGTTTATTTCCATTCTTCTTATGCACAATACAAAGGTTTATCCGTCGATGAAGGAGTCGCATTTTTACGAAAATTTGGCGTAGAAACCGTTCAATATGAGCTTGAAGCAGGGCTATAAAAAAAATCAAATTTCCTAGTAGCTGCAATCCCAAATTTCATTTCGAAAATGTATCTTTGCGCATGCAGGAGAAAATTATCATTCTTGATTTTGGTTCACAATACACCCAATTAATTGCGCGTAGAGTTAGAGAACTAAATGTTTATTGTGAAATACATCCATTTCACCATGTTCCAGTTTTAGACGAATCAGTAAAAGGAGTAATCCTATCGGGAAGCCCACATTCTGTTCGGGAAGACCAAGCACCTAATGTCGACTTTCAAGCGATCGCAGCAAACTACCCTGTATTAGGTATTTGTTATGGTGCTCAATTAATCGCACAACAATCGGGTGGTGAGGTAATGCCATCTAAAATTAGAGAATATGGCCGTGCAAATTTACTAGAGGTACAGTCTACTAATAAATTAATGAAAAGTATTCCTGTTCAATCTCAAGTGTGGATGTCGCATGGAGATACCATTTCGGAGATACCTGCCAATTTTGAAATTATTGCCAGTACAGATTCTGTTAAGATTGCTGCGTTTCATGTAAGTAATACAAATATTTACGGCATACAATTTCATCCAGAAGTAACACATTCAACCGATGGCAAACAATTATTGCAAAACTTTTTAGTCGATATATGTGCTTGCTCACAAGATTGGACGCCAGACGCTTTTATAGAAACCACTATTGCTGCCTTACAAGCTCAACTCGGAAATGATCAAGTAGTGCTTGGTCTATCGGGCGGAGTAGATTCATCGGTAGCCGCTATTTTATTACACAAAGCCATTGGTAAAAACCTGCATTGTATTTTTGTTGATAATGGATTACTTCGCAAAAACGAATACCAAGAAGTATTGGCTTCTTATGAGCACATGGGCTTAAATGTAAAAGGAGTTGATGCAAAAGAATTGTTTTATGCTGAGCTCAAAGGATTATCGGATCCAGAGCAAAAAAGAAAAGCCATCGGAAAAGTTTTCATCGATGTTTTTGATGCAGAATCACATTTAATTGAAAATGTTAAATGGTTAGGACAAGGCACTATTTATCCCGATGTAATCGAATCGGTATCGGTTAAAGGTCCTTCGGCAACCATTAAATCGCATCACAATGTAGGCGGCTTACCCGACTTCATGAAATTAAAAGTAGTAGAACCCTTGAATACTTTATTTAAAGATGAAGTGCGCAGGGTTGGAAGAGCTTTAGCCATAGACGATAAAATTTTAAACAGACATCCTTTTCCTGGGCCTGGTTTAGGCATTCGAATTTTAGGAGAAGTCACTAAAGAAAAAATAGACATCTTACAACAAGCCGATTATATTTATATCAATCATTTAAAAAATGCGGGTTGGTACGATAAAATTTGGCAAGCAGGTGCTATCTTTTTACCAGTTCAATCGGTTGGTGTAATGGGCGATGAAAGGACTTACGAACACGTAGTTGCCTTAAGAGCCGTAGAGTCTGTTGATGGAATGACGGCAGATTGGTCGCCTATCCCTTATGATTTATTAGCAAAAATTTCGAACGATATCATCAATCAAGTAAAAGGCGTTAATCGTGTGGTTTATGATATAAGTTCTAAACCCCCTGCAACCATTGAATGGGAATAAACACATATTTGTAGTCATTTTATGGCTATGTTTTTGCTCAGCTGCTCAAGCGCAGTCGGAGCAAAACAGCTATGAAAAAAATAAAGCAAACATTGCTTTGTTATTACCCTTTCAATTTCAACAAATAGATCCTGCGGCAAACTTGCTGCAAAAAGATTTTGACAATGCTAATTTTGCCATTGATTATTACCGTGGATTTAAATTAGGGCTAGATTCCTTAGCCAGCTTAGGTTATGGAACAACGCTAAATTTATTTGATACAGAAAATGATTCTTTGGCCATTGAAAATATTTGCAAAACCAATGCCTTGCAAAATGCGGATTTAATTTTCGGGCCATTTTATCCTAAAGAATTAGCCCTGATCAATGCTTTTTCGAAAAAAAATAATAAAAAAATAATCTCTCCAATTTCTCCACTACCCGTTGATGTTTTAAAAAACAAAAACATCATCATGTTAAATAATACCTTAGAATCTCATGCCATGCAAATGGCTGCATTTGCGGTAAACCATTTGCAAATAAAAAAATATTTGGTGGTTAGAAGTGGATTGTTAGCAGAATCGAGGTATTCAAAGACCTTCTCAAATGCAATAGATTCAATAGCTAAGGGCATTATCAAAAAAGAAATCATTGTTGCTAAAGCGGGTTTAAAAACCATTGAAGCAAATTTATCTAAATACGAGGAAAATTATATTTTAGTACCCAATGCCGATCAAGCATTTGCTATTACTTTATTCAAACAGCTCGAAGAGTATAAGAATAATTACGCAATCACTTTACTGGTGCATCCTAAATGGATTGATTTTCAAACCATAGAACCTGCATTGCTGCAAAAGTATAAGGTTATTTTAACGACTGCTTATTTTGTAGATTATAACCTTCCTGCGGTGAATATTTTTGTGAAAAAATTTAGGGACGAATATTTTACAGAACCACAGGAGATGGCTTTTAAAGGCTTTGATCAAGCGATGTATTTATTGCCAATGCTCAAAAATATAAAAGCGCAAAATCTTTTGCCACAATATGAAGGTTTGGCAAGTAAATTTAATTTACAAAATCAAAACGGTTTAGGATTAAAAAATTCGGCCATTCATATTTTGCAATACTGCGAAAATGATTTATACCCCATCAAATGATAGTTGAAAACAGACTGCGAATTTTTAATGCTTTTTTAACTGAATTTCCGAAAGATAGACCTGTTACCAAATATCTGCCCGAATATTTCAAGCGTAACAAGCAAATGGGCTCGCGAGATCGAAAAAATTTATCAAAAGCAATCTATTCCTATTTTAGATTGGGCAATTGCTTAGCGGGTCTTAAATCAGACGAAAGGCTTTTTGTGGCTTTGTTTCTAACTGCTAATAGCCCAGATGATATGCTGGCTTATTTTAAACCCGATTATCAAGAAAGAATTACAAATAGCCTTGCCGAAAAAGCGGCTTATTTAACTTCGCTATTTCCCGAATTTAATTTAAACGATATTTTTCCTTTTACTGCACATCTTTCTAGTTCAATTGACCAATCACTTTTTATCAGTTCGCAATTAATACAACCCGATTTATTTATTAGGGCCATTAAAGGAGCGGAGCAAAAATTGGAGGCCTATTTAAACGAAGCGCAAATACCTTATGAAAAAAAGGAATCTTGTTATCGATTGCCCAATGCTGCAAAATTATTGAATACCGAATATTTGTATGAGGTTCAGGATCAATCATCGCAATACACAGCCAATTATTTTCAACCAAAGCCAAAGCAAATGTGGTGGGATTGTTGCGCCGCAAGTGGCGGCAAAAGCCTATTGTTACATGCTTTGGAACCTACTGTTCATATTTTAGCTTCCGATAATAGAGCTTCTAGCTTACTGAATCTTGAAGTTAGGTTTAAGCAAGCGGGCATTACTCAATTTCGACGCAGAGAGATTGATTTATTAGCAGAAATTAATTCGATTGAAAAAGATAGTATGGATGGTATTATTTTAGATGCGCCATGTTCTGGTTCGGGTACTTGGTCTAGAACGCCAGAAATGTTGAGTCAATTTAAAGAATCGCAATTAGAGAAATTTATTTATTTGCAGAGAACCATTGCCGAAAATGCGGTTCAATTTTTGAAACCAGGTTGCCCATTGGTTTATATTACCTGCTCTGTTTTTAAAGAAGAAAACGAAGAGGCAGTTGCGTATTTCTTAGCAAATTTACCGCTAAAATTAGAAAAGATGGAATTGATTAAAGGATACGAAAGCAAAGCAGATACTATGTTTGTGGCCCGCTTCCTAAAGCATTAAGCCATATTGTGGTAAACTTCGTTTACATCATCATCCTCGTCCATTTTATCAATTAATTTATCGATTTCTGCACGTTGTTCATCTGTTACTGCAACGGTACTCAAGGGGAATCTTTGTAATTCCGAACTGATAATATTGATTCCTTTTTCTTCTAACACTTTTTGCATAGCTCCAAATTCTTCGAAAGCGGTATAGATAATAATTTCGTTTTCATCTAATTCAATTTCTTCGGCACCGTAATCGATAAATTCTAATTCCATTTCATCGGGATCCAAACCTTCGGCACTAATTCTAAAAACTGCTTTACGTTCGAATACAAAATTTAAAGAACCAGAAGTACCTAAGCTGCCATTAAATTTCGTGAAATAACTTCTTACATTGGCAACCGTTCTATTGATATTATCGGTAGAGGTTTCTACTAAAATGGCTACACCATGTGGCGCATAGCCTTCGTATACAATTTCTTCGTAATCTTTTTCGTCTTTCGAAGAGGCACGTTTAATAGCAGACTCAATTCGGTCTTTCGGCATATTTGCGCCTTTACCATTTTGAATAACGACACGAAGGCGCGCATTGGTTTCGGGGTTTGGGCCACCAGCCTTCACAGCCATTACAATGTCTTTGCCAATGCGGGTAAATGTTTTAGCCATTTTACCCCAACGTTTCATTTTGCGTTCTTTACGAAATTCGAATGCTCTTCCCATACTATTTTTATGATGTACGAAGGTATTAAAAATTTAAAATTTCTACAATAAATTAACCTTCAAATAAATTCAATTATAAACCTGTATTGTGTCTGAAAAGCTTAATGGCTATGGCTAGCAAGATGATACCAAATGCTTTTCTTAGAATATTTAATCCTGTTTTGCCAAGCAGCTTTTCGAGTCTTAAGGTGTTTTTTAATACGGCATAAACAAAAATCATATTAATAATAATTCCAAAAATGATATTTTGTGTTTCGTATTCACTTTTTAATGATAATAGGGTGGTCATAGTACCCGCACCTGCAATAATTGGAAAGGCCAATGGAACAATCGAAACAGAATCTGGAATTTCATCTTTGAAAAAATTTGCACCCAATACCATTTCTAGTGCAATAATAAAAATAACCAAAGAGCCAGCAATGGCAAATGATTTAACATCTAAGCCAATAATGGCAAGTAATTGCTCTCCTAAGAATAAAAATAAAATCATTAAAATTAAAGCAACCATCGATGCTTTTTCGGATTGAATATGGCCCGCTTTTTTACGCAATTGAATGATAATAGGTATGGCACCAACAATATCAATAATGGCAAATAAAATCATGGTGACAGAAATGATTTCTTTGAAATTGAAATAATGTAAGATTGTATTTTTCATATTGTTTAATTAAAAAAAGAGCCAGTATTCAAAAATAAAAATACTGGCTCTTTGTAATATTAATTTCGTGTTATTTATTTCTCTGAATTACGAATTTTACTATGATTTTTACTGTATGCATAGTAAATGATAATTCCTAAAATCATCCACATGGCTGCTACTTTTAAAGTAGTATAATCTAGTGCAACAATCATTCCACCGCAAATGAGGATACCTAAAATAGGCACTAGCGGTACTAATGGTGTTTTAAAAGGTCGCTCTAATTCTGGGCTTTTTACTCTTAAAATCCAGATACCTGCACTCACCAATACGAATGCCAATAAGGTTCCAAACGAAGTTAAATCGCCGGCAACACTACCTGGTACAAATGCTGCAAATAAGCCTACTAAAACAAATAAGATCATATTGCTTTTGTGTGGTGTGCTATATTTTGGATGTAATTCTGAAAATACTTTTGGTAATAAACCATCTTTAGACATGGTATAAAATACACGGGATTGTCCTAATAACATCACTAAAATAACAGATGAAAATCCTGCTAAAATAGCAATGGTTACGCCAGTTGCCAACCAACTATAACCACTCATGTAAGTAGAAATAACATAGGCAACAGAAGCTTCTTTTCCTTTAGCTGGATCAGCAAATTCGCTCCAATTGGCTACACCCGTTAATACATGTGAAAATAAAATATAAAGAATAGTACAAATAACTAAAGAACCTAATATTCCAATGGGCATATCTCTTTTTGGATTTTTTGCTTCTTGTGCTGCAGTAGAAACTGCATCAAAACCAATGAATGCAAAAAACACAATCGCTGCACCACCTAATACGCCACCCCATCCCCATTTAAAAAATCCTTCGTGACCAGGTGTTCCTTCTGGAATCATAAATGGTGTATGGTTTTCTGGTTTAATAAACTGCCAGCCTAAAACAATAAATAATAATACGATGGCAACTTTAATAAATACAATGATACCATTGAGTTTAGCAGATTCTTGCGTACCTCTAATCAATACCATGGTTAATACGAATAATATAACAAGTGCAGGTAAGTTAATAATACCAGAAACTCCGTTTAAAGATTCGAAAGGAGAATGGGACCATTCATAGGGTATGGCACCACCTAATAATTTATTTAAATATTCGCTCCAAGCAATAGAAACGGTTGCTGCACCAAGTGCATATTCCATAATTAAAGCCCAGCCAATAATCCAAGCGACTAATTCGCCCATAGTGGTATAAGCATAAGTATATGCGCTTCCTGCTATTGGAATCATGGCAGCAAATTCTGCGTAACACAAACCAGCAAATGCGCAACCTACGGCAGCCACAATAAACGATAAAGTTACAGCAGCGCCTGCGGCTTCACCGGCAGCAGCAGCAGTTCTAACAAATAAACCTGCGCCAATAATTGCGCCAATTCCTAATGCAATTAGGTTCCAGCTACCTAGCGTTCGCTTAAGGCTACCTTCGCCAGTTGCATTGGCTTCTTTTAATAAATTCTCTATTGATTTAGTATATTTCATAAAGATTGAATGGATCTATTTTCAAACTTAATTAATTTTAAGCAAAAAACATAGCTTAAATACCATTTTGTTGGCTTAATGGCAAAAAAAAAGAGCGCTGATAGGCGCTCCTTTTTTCATTTATTCTTAAAGATTATTTTTTATCGTTTGTTGATTTACTTGCTTCGGTTTTAGCACTGCAGCTAGCTTTGTCTTTGCAATTTGCCATGTCTTTGCAAGCTTCCGAACTTCCACTGCATTCCGACATATCGATGCCTTTATGAGCTTCTATCATTTTAACGCAAGCTGCTTTTTGTTCAGGTGTGCATTTCATGCTATCGCAATAAGCAGCAAATGCTTCAGGAGTCATGCTCATGCATTTTGATAAATCACAGTTACCCATGTCTACCGAATCCATGCCTACACACATTTCTGTATGTGCATAGCAATTCATTTCCTTGCTTTCTGTTTCACCTACCGAAATGTATGGTGCAATTACTAAAGAAACAATCGACATTAATTTAATTAAAATATTCATCGATGGTCCAGAAGTATCTTTGAATGGATCACCTACAGTATCACCGGTAACAGATGCTTTATGTGGTTCTGATTTTTTGTAGAACATTTCGCCATTAATCATTACGCCTTTTTCGAAAGATTTTTTAGCATTATCCCAAGCACCACCAGCATTTGATTGGAAGATTCCCATCAATACGCCAGAAACAGTTACACCTGCTAACAAACCACCTAATACTTCAGGGCCGAAAATAAAGCCAACAATAATTGGAGTGATCAAAGCAATCGCACCTGGCATCATCATTTCGCGGATAGATGCTTTGGTAGAAATAGCTACACATTTTTCGTATTCTGGTTTAGCTTTGTATTCCATAATTCCAGGAATTTCTCTAAACTGACGACGAACTTCTTGTACCATATCCATCGCTGCTTTTCCAACTGCTTGAATACACAATGCAGAGAAAATAAATGGAATCATGGCACCAACAAATAAACCTGCTAATACATTTGCTTTGTAAATATCAATGGCATCAATTCCTGCAATACCTACAAATGCTGCAAATAAAGCCAATGATGTTAATGCTGCAGAAGCAATGGCAAAACCTTTACCAGTAGCGGCTGTAGTGTTACCAACTGCATCTAAATTATCTGTACGCTCACGAACTTCTGGAGGTAATTGACTCATCTCAGCAATACCACCTGCATTATCAGCAATTGGTCCGAATGCATCAATCGCTAATTGCATAGCAGTAGTTGCCATCATACCTGCTGCTGCAATGGCAACACCATATAAACCTGCACAGTAATATGAACCCATAATACCAGCAGCCAATGTTAAAATAGGAATAACGGTAGATTTCATACCTACAGATAAACCACCAATAATATTAGTAGCATGTCCAGTAGATGATTGCTGAATGATAGACATTACAGGGGCTTTACCCATTGCAGTGTAATATTCAGTAACGATACTCATAACAGCACCTACAACAGTACCAACTAATATAGCACCGAATACACCCATTTTGGTAAACTCAACTCCACGTAAAGAAATAATACCATCAGGCAACATATACATTACAATAAAATAAGAAGCTACAACGGTAATAGCCATAGATGCCCAATTACCCAAGTTTAAAGCTGTT
>CAJBBN010000101.1 GCA_903951325.1 uncultured bacterium | reverse complement strand
TCATCAATTAAAAATTTTGAATATATATTAACATATTCGATGTATTTATTTATTAATTTATTGATTTGTTCAAATTCAAGTTCTAATTCATATTTTAATGCCTTTAATTTTATAATAGTCTGACCCGAAGAGTCATGTTGATAATCGCTTAAAAATAAATCATCATATTTTACACAAAAAGTTTCCCCTTTGATAAAGTAATTCTCTGATTTTTTAATTGTATCAATAACAGAAGCGTTTGAGATTGTTGTGAAATCAATATTAATATTTTTAGATAGCTTTTCAAACTTTAAAATTTCATCACTATTTACTTTGTATGACATCCATTTTGAAACTAAATCAATCCATCTTTTATCTTCGTGAATGAATTCTCTAAGATTTTTATACTCTTGATCTACTTCAGAAATAATTTTCTCAAAATATTCGGTATCAGATTTTATATTATTGTCTTTTTGTCCAACATATTTAAATTGAGTATATGCTTCCTTATCTCTAAGATTTTTTACAATAGAATTTCTATCTTTTGTTACATCTTCAATAATTGCAATTGAATTACTTAGAAATGGATACTTTTTTACAAAATTTGAATAAATAACCTCTAAGGCAGTCCTTTTCTCACATACTACTAATACTTTCTTTTTATTTGAAAGTGCTGTTGTTATAATTGCAGTTAAAGTTTGGCTTTTACCTGTTCCTGGAGGACCCTGGATCACTATCTTATCATTATTTGATAAAGATCTTACAACTGAATTTTGACTTGGGTCAACATCTATTGTACTATTTTTGTGCTCCCATATTAAATTATCAATCTGTATATTTTCTACCTCATCTTTTGTTTTTATAAGTGACTCTAAATCATTAATTAAACTCTGTTTTTGACTTTTATATATTCCAAACACGCCATTAAATAGTATTCTAGATTCTCCAACACTCTCATTGCTTACTTCAATTTTATCTGGTATAATATCTAGATTATCCCAGTTAATTTGATTAGCATTTGTAAGATTCAATTTATATTCTAGTGATTTTATGAAATCTTCAATTTCTGTTTTTTCCATAAGACCATCATCAAGCATGTCTTCTGGAATGTTCGGTAAATCTATATGGTTTTCACTTTTCAAATACGACCTTAATGCTTCATTAATTTTAATTCCCGACTCAGAATTTCTAACAATTATCCATTCCTTTGCAGCATTAAAAGTTTGTTTGATTTCCAAAGGCCAAATAAATAATGGTGATGCAATTATCTTTGTTACATCATTTGGATTTCTTCTTACTAAAATAGGAAACCCAAATCCAAAAGTTTCAACACCATGTTCTTTTAAATAATCTTCATGATCATACTTTATTGATGTTATTCTTTTTTCTAATTTCGTTTTTTTATTATTAATATTTTGATCAATGTCATCTACTTCAGTTGATAAATTCCTATTAACTTCATCATATTTTATTGAAAATTTAAATTCGAAATTTAATTCTGTTGTCAACTTATTTATAAATTCTATTGATAAGCCTTTTTTAATAATATCTAAATCACTAACCGACATTCTTGAAGCCAATTTCCCTGGTATACAGTTGATTAGAATCGATCTTGTACTTCCGAAACTTAATTTCTTTTTAAGAATTTCAAGAAATTTTTTATCTAGTATTGGCATTTAACTGATTTTTTCTTTATTATAATAAAACTCATATAAAATTATTTCTAATATTGACTTTTGCTGATTATCTTAATAAAAAACCATATATATAAACTTTAGGTAAAATTTCATTTCCCAATTCTTTAAGTTTAGTTCTTAAGTTAACTATAAGAGACATATATAACATATCATCACTTTTTGTATTCATTTTTCCACTCATATTACGACCTTGAAAATATTCTCTTATGTCGTATAAACTCGCATTTACATTAACCTCTTTTTGCGAATGATAGTAGCTCCATAACGCACGACCAGCATCAAAAACAGCGGTTGCTTCGGGTGAGAAAACCAACGCTTTGTCATTCCGAACTTGTTTCGGAATCTCTGGGGAACCTGAAACAAGTTCAGGTTGAATCTGGTCTAAAAACCAATTGTATAATTCGCGGTGCATTACAAATTCTAAAGTACAAATAGAATGAGAAATTTGCTCGATATAATCGCTTTCACCGTGAGCATAATCATACATTGGATAGATTTTCCAATCGTTTCCTGTTCTGTGGTGATGGCGGTGTAAAATGCGATACATTAAAGGATCTCGCATCAACATATTCGTAGATTTCATATCAATTTTTGCTCTCAAAACGTGACTTCCTTCAG
>CAJBBN010000100.1 GCA_903951325.1 uncultured bacterium | reverse complement strand
GGTTTCGGCTTCGGTGGTAACTTTGTGAAAATAATTATAATCTTTTGGTTTAAAACTGATGGATTGTAAATGTACATTGATGATGCGAATGGTATCCGATTGAATAACTACATCGGCGTAGCTACACATGTTTGGATGGCGCCCTTCGTAAAATGGAATTTTTTGGTAATTGATGATCGGGTATTTGGAAAAAATAGCTTGAGACATCAATTCATTTTCGATAGAGTCGATGGTTTGGTAACGGTAATATTTTAATTCGCTAAATTTTTGTAAAGAATCTTTGATAGCATATTCTCCTTTTTTGCGAGTATAAAATTCTTGAAAACAAATAATGTCTGCCTTTTCCGAAAGTAATAATTCTAACATCGAATGCTTCGATTTTTTATCGTATTTATTGGTATTGATGGGCCTAAAACTATGTGCATTATAGCTCATGATGCGCAAAGTAGAATCAGAATTTGTTTCAACTGGGCTAGGCATTTGAAAGGCAAACACTTTTGGATGCACTTGATAACCTAAGGCAATCATACTGATCGAAACAATGGCTACCCATCTTAAACGCAGTATCCAATATATCGCAAAAATAATATTCAATAAAAAAATAAATGGATAAGCTAAACCGATAAAGGCAATGGGCCAAAATAAAGTCGGGCTAATCCATGGCGAAGCATAAGAAGCTAATAATGCAAAGGCCACAAAAAAATTAATGATAAATATGGCCCAATAAAAGAAAGATCTTTTTTTTGATTTTTTCATTTTTTGCTTGCTTTAAATAACAATTCTTTTTCTGATTTGCTTAAGCTATCGTATCCAGATTTGGTAATTTTTTCGAGCACTTGGTCTACTTCGGCTTGCGATACTGTTGCATGGCTCGTTTGCGCTTGCTCTTTACTTTGGTGTACAATTTTTAATTTATTTTTGCGCGTAAATATTTTGTCTATAAAGGAATTGATACTAATAACAATACTCGACCAATCGTTTCCTGCTTGAATTTGTTTGATTGTGAGGAATCCAATCAATGCGCCACCTAGGTGTGCCATGCTGCCGCCAGCATTGCTACCCATCATGCTCAATAAGTCTATGACCAAATAGGCCATGCCTACATATTTTAATTTAATACGACCAAAAATGGCCAACACGATTTCGTAATTAGGCAATAAAGTAGCACTTGCAATGACGAGCGCCATGATGCCTGCCGATGCGCCTATGAGTTGATTGCCATCAAAAAATAAAGAATACAAAATACCGCCACCCAATACGCCTGCCCAAAAAATAAATAACATGCGGTTTTTATTCAAATACTCAATGATTAAATTTCCAAACCAATGAAAAACAAGCATGTTAAATATTAAGTGAAAAAGTTTTTCGTGAATAAAGGCATAGGTAAAAAAAGTCCAAGGCTTGAAAACAAAAATCTTCCAATTGGCTGTTAAAGAAAAATATTGCATTACCCACATCTTAAATGGATTGGGAATATCGCCTAAGAAATAAAAAGCAGCAGAGATAAGCAAAGCCACAAATACAAAGGCGTTGATGGCAATGTATTTGTTAATTGGATTCTTTTGATCCGCAAATGCTTGTTTAATAGCCGACAGTATCAGATTCATTTTTAATATTGTCTAAATTGATTTTTCTGCCAGTATTTTATGAGGAGGTAACCAAATAGCATACCACCTAAATGTGCAAAGTGCGCCACATTATCGCTTGGATTATTTTGAATACCACTATATAATTCGAATGCACCATATAGCGCGACAAAGTATTTAGCCTTGAGTGGGAAAAAGAAATAAATATAAATTAAGGTATTGGGGAACAACATACCAAAGGCTAGTAGCAATCCAAATACAGCACCAGAAGCGCCAACGGTTGGCACATTGATTCGAATGTTTGCTAATTCTTTAGCAATGGTAATGGTATTGTCTTTAATAGAAATAGAGTTAGGATTTGCGTTCCAAGCATCCACTAATTGTACAAAAACCGGTTTGAAATTACTGGGTACGTGTTGAAAGGTAAAAGCCTCAAAACTAGCAGGAGTAGGGTTGCTCAAGTAATCGCTGATCGCGTTTTGTAAAGGAATGATTTCTGCATATTGAACTGCCGTATGTAATAAAGCAGCGCCTAATCCGGTCACAAAATAAAATATAAAAAAGCGTTTAGCGCCCCAAAAATTTTCGAGCGTTGCGCCAAACATCCAAAGTGCCAACATATTCGAAAACAAATGAAAAAAGTTTCCGTGCATAAATAAATGCGTAACTAATTGATGTGGCTTGAAAGATTCGCTGCCAGGAAAATACAAGGCAAAGTAATTATTTAGGTCGATTCCGATGGTATTTTGTAGCACATAAGTGGTTATAAATACCAATCCATTAATGATGAGTAAATTTTTTACAACGCTTAGGAGTAAAGAAAAACCTTGTGGTCTAAAATTGTTCATATGTATTTACCCAAATAATTTACTAAGGTCTGTTAAACTCAATTTGATAAAACTGGCTTTACCGCTAATGCCTACTTGAGGAAATTCGCAAGCAAAAAGTTCGTCGATTAATTGATTGATTTCTTCTGTGTTTAAAATATTACCCGACTTGATGGCCGCTTGTCTGGCAAGGGATTTGGCGAGTTGTTCTTTCTTGTCAAATTTGGTAATGGATGCTTGTTGTTTATAGTTTTCGAGTAAAGCTAAAATGATTTTTTCTTCGTTACCGCTTTCGATTTCCGAAGGATAACCTTGTACTACAATCGTATTTTTGCCAAACTCGCGAATGTCAAATCCTAAGGCTTTTAGTTCTTCCGATATTTCTTGAAATAATTCAAAATCGGCTGCACTAAGTGCAATGCTTTGCGGAAATAAACTTTGTTGAGCGCTTCCTTGATTATTTGCTAATGCGGCAATAAATTTTTCAAACAGGATTCTTTCGTGAGCGGCTTGTTGGTCGATTAAAATAATCCCACTTTTAATTTGTGTTAAAATATATTGACCATGAATTTGAAAGGTATTGTTTCGCGTAGCCGTTACATGGTGAATGTCGTCGTTGGTAGCGGCAATTAATTGCGATTGGCTATTCACATTAGAATCTGCGATTTGATACAGTGTTTCCCAACCAGCAATATCTGTTTTGTGTTTAGCATAACTTTGCCCAGCATAACTCGAAGAAGCACTACTGCCTTGGTTTGCAGCCGTTCCAAATGGATTAAAACTTGGATTAACCGGTATGGTAGGTATTTTAATTTCGTCATTAAGTGGATCAAAAGGCTTCAAATTTCCGAAACTGGTTTCGGTATTAAAATCGATGCTTGGACTAATATTGTATTTTCCTAAAGCTCTTTTAACAGCCGCTCTTAAAACAGCATAGATTAATTTTTCGTCTTCAAATTTAATTTCGGTTTTGGTAGGATGCACATTGACATCAATATGTGTTGGGTCTACCGTAAGAAATAAAATATATAATGGAAAACTATTATCGCCCAATAATTGATCGAATGCATTATTGATGGCGTGGTTTAAATAATTGTCTTTGATGAATCTATTGTTGACGAAAAAATATTGTTCGCCTCTGGTTTTTTTAGCAAAAGCAGGTTTACCAATATACCCTTCAATACTCACCTGTTCGGTGCTTTCTTCAACTGGTACAATTCTTTCGGCATAATTATTTCCAAAGATGCCCGTAATTCTTTGTTTAAGATTACCAGCAGGCAAATGAAATAATTCATTGCCATCGTGGTGTAAACTAAAAAATAAGTCTGGGTGCGCAAGTGCTTGTCTTTGAAATTCGTCAATGATATGGCGCAATTCAACCGAATTCGATTTTAAAAAATTGCGTCTTGCTGGAGTAACGTAAAATAAATTTTTAATAGAGATGCTCGTGCCATCGCTGCTGCTGCAGGGCTCGACCAAAGTTATTTGAGAAGCTTCGATGCGCACTAATGTGCCAGTGTTATCTTCAGCGCGTTTGGTTTTTAGTTCTACTTGTGCAATAGCCGCAATAGATGCCATGGCTTCGCCTCTAAAGCCCATTGTTTTTATTTTAAACAAATCGTCTGCACTTGCTAGTTTAGAAGTGGCGTGTCTTTCAAAACAAAGTTTTGCATCTGCTGGGCTCATGCCCGATCCATTATCGATGATTTGAATAAGTGCGCGTCCGGCATCTTTTAATACCACCTTTATGCTAGTTGCTCCAGCATCAACGGCATTCTCCATCAGCTCTTTTACAGCCGATGCAGGTCGTTGAATAACTTCGCCGGCTGCAATTTGATTCGCAACCGCATCGGGTAAAAGGTGAATTATATTCGACATCGTTATTTAAAAATTTAGCTATGTTGAGAACTTTAGGTCTCTAACAGGCTTTTTGATTTATTTATTTCAGGAAATACCTATAAATTTATCGCCATCAGACAAAAATATAAAAATTTTCGGGCACCTATTATGCTAAAAACCGGCTATATACTTTTAATTTCCTTTTTTTTCTCCACATCCATTGTGAATGGACAGGTAGTAGATACCGCCAAAGCCAATCAATGGGTCGATTCGGTGATGAATACCTTACAGCCAGACGAACGAATTGCCCAATTATTCACTGTTGCAGCCTTTTCAAACAAAGATTCCTTGCATGTGAAAGAAATTGCCAAATTGGTCAAAGACTATAAAATAGGAGGCCTGTGTTTTTTTCAAGGCGGCCCAGTTCGCCAGGCAAACCTCACCAATTATTACCAATCCCTTGCTAAAACACCTTTATTGATTTCTATAGATGGAGAATGGGGCTTGTCGATGCGCTTAGATAGTACCGTAAGATATCCTAAACAAATGGCTTTGGGCGCGATTAACGATAACCAACTGATTTATGATTTTGGCGTAGAAACTGCAAGGCAATGTAAGCGAATGGGCATTCATTTAAATTTTGCGCCAGTAGTAGATGTCAACAATAATCCACGCAATCCGGTTATTAACGATCGCTCTTTTGGTGAAGATAAATACCGCGTAGCCGCTAAGAGTATAGAATACATGCGCGGTTTGCAAGACAATGGCTTAATAGCAACTGCTAAACATTTTCCGGGTCATGGGAATACCGATAAAGATTCTCATTTAACCTTGCCTAAATTAAATCGCAGTAAAGAAGAATTAGATAGCTTAGAATTATATCCATTCAAAGAACTCATTGATCGTGGTTTGTCAAGTATTATGGTGGCGCATCTATTTGTACCGGCATACGATAGTTCAAAGAATTCGGCCGCATCTATTTCGAGACCAATCGTAACCGATTTATTGAAAAATAAATTAAATTTTAAAGGACTGATTATTACCGATGCCTTAAACATGAAAGGCGTGTCGGCAAATTTTCCGCCGGGCGTAGTAGATGTAAAAGCTTTATTAGCGGGTAATGATATGTGTTTGTATTCCGAGAATATACCCGTTGCTATTGCTGAAATTAAAAAAGCCATGTTGACTGGCGAAATTACCCAAACCGAATTAGATGAAAAGGCTAGAAAGGTTTTATTTGCTAAGTTTCAGGTAGGGCTTTCGCATTACCAACCGATTGTAATGGAAGGCTTAATTGCCGATTTAAATAGCAACGAAGCTAAATTAATGAGTCGTAAATTATACGAAAACGCACTTACTTTATTAGAAAACAAAAACAACCTCATTCCTTTAAAAAATTTAGCGGCTAGCAACATTGCCAGTATTAGTATTGGGGCCGAAATCAATAATGATTTTTTAACGACTTGCGAATTATATGCGCCTATGGCTAAGTTTTCTTTAAAGAAAGACGCGAGCTTAAACGATTTCGATTTTTTAAATAAAAACTTAGAAAACTATAATACGGTAATAGTTGGCTTGCACGATATGAGCCGAAACGAATCAAAGAATTTTTCTTTGTCTAAGCAAACAATTGATTTTTTAAATAATCTATCGGCGCATAAAAATGTAGTGTTGGTGGTATTTGGTAATGCTTATAGTTTAAGAAATTTCGAAAACCATGCGCCCATTGTATTGGCTTACGAAGAAAATTCCTATACGCGTACAAGTGCTGCTCAGCTTATATTTGGTGGAATTCCGGCCAAAGGATCTATGCCTGTTACGGCATCTACTAAATTTCAACTAGGCGATGGTTATATACTCAACGAAAGCATTCGTTTAAAATATACCCAGCCAGAAGAAGTGGGCATGGATGCGCAGAAATTAAACGGCATAGACGATTTAATTGCTAAGGCCATTGCCGCTAAAGCAATTCCTGGCTGTCAAGTATTGGTGGCTAAAAATGGTAAAGTGGTGTATCAAAAATCTTTTGGCTATAGTACTTACGATTCTGCTCATTTGGTAGTCAATACCGATTTATACGATTTAGCTTCGATGACCAAAATTTTATCGACCAATTTAGGTATGATGAAATTAGTAGAAGAAAATAAAGTTTCTTTGAATGGTCATTTGCATAATTATTTACCCGGAATTAAAAGTTCGAATAAGAAAAATATCATTATCGCAGACTTGTTAACGCACCGCGCAGGCTTGTCGCCATTTATTCCTTTTTACAAAGACATTCAAAATGTAAAAGGCTTGGAAACAGCTGTGCTGTCTACAGATTCTTCTGGTGTATTTGCTGTTCCGGTTGCCAGTCATTTATTTTTAAATGCAAATTACATTACAAGCATGAAGCAACGAATACTCAATTCAGATTTAAAAAACCCAGGGAAATATGTGTACTCCGATTTGAGTTTTTATTTCTTAAAAGAAGTGTTAGAGGCGCAAAGCAAAACACCAATTGATGAATTTATCAGTAATACATTTTATAAAAAATTGGGCTTGAATTATTTGGGATATTTACCCTATCGTAAATTTCCTATGGCAAATATTATGCCTACCGAAAATGACCTTAGCTTTAGAAAGCAATTAGTACAAGGTTATGTGCACGATCAAACGGCTGCTATGTTTGGTGGTGTGGCGGGTCATGCTGGCTTGTTTGGCAATGCAAATGATGTAGCCATTATTATGCAAATGTTGCTCAATAAAGGAAACTATGGTGGCGAAGCATATTTTAAAACTGAAACGGTAAACCTGTTTACTGCTAAATACCATGCAGATAGTAGAAGGGGATTGGGTTTTGATAAACCCGAAACAGATCCTGCTAAAACGAGTCCTACGGCCTTAGCGGTATCGGCGCAAACCTATGGGCATACAGGCTTTACAGGCACTTGTACTTGGGTAGATCCTGCATATGATTTGGTGTATGTATTTTTATCAAACAGAGTATATCCTTCTACAGAGAATAAAAAAATGTTAGAAATGAATTTGCGCACCGAAATACAAGGAGTTATTTATAATTCTTTTTATGAAATGCTAGTTCAGGAAATTAAAAAATAATTAAGCGCGAAATCGTTGTTCGGGCTCGCGATTCTATTGAATAAAGATTGCACAGCGGCTTGAACAATTAAGCCTCGTTAGGATATTGATTGCGCAGCGTCTCGAACAATTAAGCCTCGATAGGATACTGATTGCGCAGCGGGTTGAATAAATATTTTTTAGTGTAGTCGAAACTTTTTTCGCCCATTTGTTCGAAATGACTTTTTAATTCTTGGAATAAAACAGCGTCTTTGCTTTTCAAAGTTTCGAGATTGATTTTTTTCTTCGCAAAAAATTCTTCAAAAGTCATAGGGCTTATTTTAAATTGTCAATCATATTTTTGACTAAAGCTTTTAAGTCGTATTGATTATGCCAAGCCCAATCTTTTCTGGCAAAATCGTCGTTGATACTTTTTGGCCACGAATCTGCAATGGCTTGACGCGGATCGTTTTCGAGGTAGGTCAATGTAAAATCTGGTAAATGAATTTTAATTTCTTCGCCTAATTGATGCGGCGTAAAGCTCATTCCAGCTATATTATAGCTCGAACGAATTTTGATTAATTCTGCTGGCGCATCCATAATTCCAATGGTTGCTTTAATCGCATCTTCCATATGCATCATCGGTAATTCGGTTTGCGCCGATAAAAAAGAGGCGTAAGTATTATTTTTCAATGCTTCGTGAAAAATATGTACTGCAAAATCTGTGGTGCCGCCACCCGGTGCCGATTTCCAACCTATTAAGCCTGGATATCTTAAGCTTCTTACATCTAAACCATATTTTAAAAAGTAATATTCGCACCATCTCTCGCCCGCCAATTTACTGATACCATAAACCGTATTTGGATCCATGACCGAATATTGTGGCGTATTGTTTTTTGGAGAGTTGGGCCCAAACACGGCTATCGAACTTGGCCAATACACTTTTTTAGTTTGGTAAGTAATGGCAAAATCTAATACATTGATTAAGCCTTCCATATTTAATTCCCATGCCATTTTTGGTTTTTGTTCGCCTGTTGCCGAAAGCAATGCAGCTAACAAATAAATTTGCGTGGGTTTATATTTTTCAAAAATAGCTTGAAGATTTTGTTTGTCGAGCACATTTGAAATTTCAAATGGTCCGGCATTAAGCATTTCATAACCTGGTTCTCTGATATCTGTAGCGACAACATTTTGAGGGCCATAAATTACTCTCAAATCTGCGACTAATTCGGTTCCAATTTGTCCGTTTGAGCCAATAACTAGGATAGATTCCTTCATGTTTTTAATGGTATTGTATTCGAAATTAAGCAATATTTAGGAAATATTTCTTTTCGAATACCCTAGCATTTGTTTGTGTCTAATTTTCAGCATTTTCTATGCGCAGAGACCAATAAAAACAAGATTTGCTCGCGCTAATAATGAACGCCAAATGGAATTTTATAATTATTAATTAAGCCTTTTTCATCGAACAAACTAAAGCGTAAAATGTAAATACCATTAGGAACATATTGGCCATTAGCAATGCCCTCCCAAATAAAGTTTCCTTTTTGACCTAAAGATAGGGTGTTGCCAATTGTTGCAATGAGCTGACCATCTCGATTATAAATTTCAATATTGGCAAGGATATTTGGATAGGGAAATGCGTAATTGATGGTCAAAATATCATTTAAGCCATCGGCATTGGGTGAAATTATTTTAGGGTTAAGGCTTAAGCCAAATTCCTTTTCCGAAAAATATTGATGA
Organism: uncultured bacterium; assembly: GCA_903951325.1. Lineage (GTDB taxonomy): Bacteria > Bacteroidota > Bacteroidia > Sphingobacteriales > Sphingobacteriaceae > CAIKLP01. The sequence goes on along the minus strand of CAJBBN010000100.1, from coordinate 9,175 downwards.
TTGGAGTTGCTGTATCCGGGTGTGGCATAACCATAATTTGCTGCGGCCGACCCCCAATTAGCAAGGTCTTTGCTGCTCCTATTTTCGGAACGCCTTTCGAGCGAAACATTTTTGGTATTGGTAATTAAACTTAAATGCATTTGATCGGCGTAATAAACTTCGTCGATGAGTTGTTGCTTCGGTGAAAGTAGCACTACGGTGCCCTGTTCGTTAGTAAGCGTAGGCATTTCGGGGTTGGTGATAAAATCGTTGACACTTTTAAAACCATAATGATTTTGTAACAAGGGCGCATTGGTGCTGATGCAAACATAATGTGCGGGGTATAAAAAATAAGGATCTAAAATTTTCTTGGTATAACTGATTTCGTTTTTAGCATTTCGAACACCAATACTCCAGTTTTTTAAATTCTGAATTTGATTAGATCGATTGTATAATTCCACAAATTCGGGAAGGCTATCGCTGGTATTGAATAATAGCTCGTTGATGATGACTTGATTATTATATACGCTATCGGAGATAAATACAGAAAAAGTACTGTCTATTTTTTCGCCCATACAATTTTGTAAAGTGTTTATTTGCAAGTCAAACTTGGTAGCCATTGGAAATGCTTGTTGGTAAAACAAATGGAGTGTTTGGCGATTATTGCTAAATTCATAATTAATCAAGGTATTGGACAAGCCAATTAATTGTATCGTATTCCAATCGAAAGCTGTGTTGTCTATGCTTTCTGTGCAAGTGATTTTTATTTCTTGTTCGCTTAATTCGAGCTGGCTTACTTGAAATGCAGCAAGCTGGTTTAATTCGAGCAGATTGTTATTTCCCGGACTTCCGCCTATTGCAGTTAAACTACTATGCCATAATTTTGTATTAGGACAATCATAATAATCATTCAAACGCGCTAAGCTATAACCGCCTTCTCTTTTATTACTTTCCCATTGATTGATTTTATAAGAAACACTGTCAATTAAGTGTAACTTTTCGTCAAATAAGTATAGGGTGTCATTGCTATTACCTATTGATGGAAAACTAGTAATGCCAATGGTTTTTCCATATATTAAAAATGCACTGGTATCGCTACGCTCACATAAAATGGCAAATGAAAAAGGGGCTAAGCTGTCTATTTGAAAAGCTTGTTTACTATTATGATTTCCAAAATAAAGTTGACAAGCACTCACACCTATCGCTGTCGGATTACTTATTTCAACAAATTCTAATTCGGGTAAACCTATGGCAGGTGTTGGATCTGCCATTATTTCGCTTATTTTTAAACGAAGTGTTTGAAACGGAATATTTTTGCCAAATGATTGGATGATATTATAATCCCTGCCATCGAATGCGATGATATTTTTTGCATAAAATTGAAACAAACCTTTATCAATTGGATCATCAAATGTTAAGACTAAATAGTCTAAATAGGTCCAATCAAAAAAGTAATCGACTGGAAAAAATAAATGTTGATTACTATCGGCGATGTAAAATTGTATCGCATTAAAAGTTTGTGGGGCTATTTTATTATTGAATCGAATAGCGAGTTGATTTTTATTCAGGACATTTATGCTGCTTAGCGTTATGGCTAAAGTATCTGTTTGAAATTTTGCAATTTTATTTTGACCGCCCGGGCTGCCGCCAATAATTTCTGTAGCGGCATTCCAATTGCCTGCTGTTTTACAAATGCTATAAGGGTCTATTTTGGCCAAACTATAGCCACCACTGCTTTTGCTAGCTTCTCTATACCAACTCAAGTGGTAAGTAAGGCTGTCTATTATAATCCCCGCTGGATTTTTTAAAGTAAGATGATCATAAGTATTATTGAGTGTTGGCCAAATAGTACAACCAATGGTTTTACCAAAAGCTTGATAAGCTAATGTGTCGGCTACATTACATAAAATTAAATAAGCCCCTGGTAAAAGGCTGTCCTTTTTAAAAGTATAGGTACTGCTGCCATCGCTAATGCTATGGTTTTGTAATTGAATAGTATAAGCTTGGGTATTATAGATTTCAATAAATTCGCCATTTGGCAAACCTATGCTTGGGCTTGGGTCTGGATAGATTTCGTTCATCACTAAATCTTGAAATTTGTCGGCGATGCTTGGTTTGAATATAAAGTTTATTTGGCTATCACTGCTGATTAAATAATTGCCAGAAAGGTCTTTTAAATTTTTCAGCCTCAAAAAATGTTTGCCATAATTTATGCTGTCATTAAATTGAATTTGAAGGCTAAAAAAATTGAGCCAACGCGCCGAAATGGCCAATTGTTGACTGTCTAATTCAAAATTAGCTAAATCTTGAATGGCAGTGCTATCCATACTTTCGTTGAATTGCACAATTAATTGATGGCTATTTTTTGTAAAGCAACTCATTACCCTTGGTTGCAAAGAATCGATACTGCTGGGGTAAATTTTTATATTATCAAATTGAAATAAATTGCTTCTTGTTGCGGTGTACCTGACCAATATGCCAAAATACAGATTGCTCATATTTAAAGAATCAGAAACAGTTCCTAATGCCTGATAATTACTAGCAGTATCGTTGGCGGCAAACAGCGACCACCCTCCATCGCTTGCGCGAGTGATTTTTATTTTTGTAGAAAGCGTATCGGTTTTGAGTCGAGGCATTGCCGGGCCATCAATTATTTTGATCAGGCTATTTCCTTTTTGCCGGTACAAATCATACGAATCGGTATTGCCACTTTCGCCAATTTGCAAGAAATAACCATTCAGACTTTTGTCTAATGTAGCGGCATCGGCAATTAAATAGATGCGAGTATAGTTACTAGTAGAGGGGTCGAATAAAAGTTTAATTTGAAACTCCCAAGTGGTGTTTAAATTAATTGTGGATGCAGTAGTTAGGAAACAAGTATCGGTTTTTGTCGACATTTTTGTTTGCATGTGCCCCATACCGCTCACATAAAATGCTGCCGTATCTCCCAACCACTGCGGATTGCTACTCAAATCGCCATCACTAAAATCATCCTGCACTTGCCCAAAAACCAGCGAATGAATAAACAATCCTAAAATCCACAATATCTTTTTCATCCCATGATTGCTGTTGCTATTATTTTAAACAAGTGTAGGCACTCTAGCCCTTATTTGAAATTGCATAAATGAAGGATTTTTAATCAGCTATTATAAGGCCATGCAAGTATTTTTTTTTATTTTTACCTCGTATTTAATCCATTCATATGAAGGTTGCAGTTGTAGGAGCCACAGGCTTAGTTGGCACTAAAATATTAGCTGTTTTGGCAGAAAGAAATTTTCCAATAAGCGAATTGCTATTGGTTGCATCTGCTAAAAGTGTGGGTAAAGAAATGACTTACCAAGGCAAAGTGCATCAAGTTTGCAGCATGGAAGAGGCCATTGCACAAAAACCGACCATTGCTATTTTTTCTGCAGGTGGAAATACTTCCTTACAATACGCGCCGCAATTTGCAGCTGTTGGTACGGTGGTTATCGATAATTCATCGGCATGGAGAATGGATCCAAACATTGCACTAATAGTACCAGAAGTAAACGCACATGTATTAACTAAAAAAGATTTAATCATTGCGAATCCAAATTGTTCGACCATACAAATGGTAATGGTGTTAAAGCTATTGCATTTAAAATATAAAATTAAAAGAGTAGTTGTTTCTACTTATCAATCGGTAACCGGAACAGGTGTTAAAGCGGTGGAGCAACTCATGAATGAGCGCGCTGGCATTGAAGGGGAGCGTGCTTATCCATACCCAATAGATTTAAATGTAATTCCGCAAATTGATGTTTTTCTCGAAAATGGTTATACCAAAGAAGAGATGAAAATGATTTTGGAAACCAAAAAAATTATGGAAGACGACCGCATTCAAGTAACTGCTACCACTGTTCGTATTCCAGTAATGGGAGGTCATTCAGAAGCCATCAATATTGAATTCGAAAATGATTTTGATATGGCTACTGTTAAAAATATCTTAGCCAATTCGCCGGGTATTGTTTTGCAAGACGATCCAGCTAATTTAATTTATCCAATGCCTTTAACGGCTAACGATAAAGACGAAGTTTTTGTTGGCCGACTAAGAAGAGATGAATCGCAAGCCAATACGCTAAACTGTTGGGTTGTTTCGGATAATTTAAGAAAAGGTGCGGCAACCAATGCGGTTCAAATTGCCGAATATTTAATGAAAAATAATTTATTGAATGCCTAGTTTGGGACAAACAAAAGGCAATAAAAATGGTTAAATAGGTAAGTTTTTGGGTTTTTTTCGAATTTTATAGCATTTAATGCCCTTAGCTTAGTATTTTTGATAAAATCGAAATATGTTAAATCTTGCTGTTACAATAGATCAAGAATCTGGCTTTTGCTTTGGGGTTGTTTACGCCATTGAAATGGCCGAAGAAATACTGGCCGAAAAAGGTTATTTATATTGCCTTGGCGATATAGTGCATAACGACGAAGAGGTGGATCGTTTAAAAGCGAAAGGTTTAAAAATAATTTCGCAAGAAGATTTAATAAACCTAAAAGACGAAACTGTTTTAATTAGAGCGCATGGTGAACCGCCAGCTACCTACCAAACTGCTTTAGCAAATAATATTACTTTAATAGATGCTTCTTGTCCGGTAGTTCTTAAATTACAGAATAGGGTAAAAAATTCTTTCGACGACGAAGAACAAATTTATATTTATGGTAAGCATGGGCATGCCGAAGTAATTGCTTTGCAAGGGCAGACAAATAACGAAGCGGTTGTTTTTCAAGATATCAAAGAGCTCGACTTTGCGAGCATGCCTCAAAAAATCACTTTGTATTCGCAAACTACTAAAAGCACCGATAAATTTTATGCCATCAAAAACGAATTGATTGCAAAAGGTTTTGATGTAAGAGCCAACGATACCATTTGTCGTCAGGTTTCTAATCGTGACGAAGAGTTGCGCAAGTTTGTAACTAACTACGATCGCATTATTTTTGTCTCTGGTAGAAAATCATCTAATGGGAAAATTTTATATGATGTTTGTAGGCAACACAATGTGAATACTTATTTTGTATCGGCAAGTTCTGAAATAGATGCGACTATGTTCCATGCAAACGATACGGTTGGCATTTGTGGCGCTACCTCTACGCCTATGTGGTTAATGGAGGAAGTGAAAAATAAATTACAAAGTTTATAAAATCATGATTATAAATATATTAGTTGTATTGGCCACATTTATCATAATGGAATTGGTGGCTTGGTTGGCGCATAAATTTGTGATGCATGGTTTTTTATGGTATTTACATAAAGATCACCATCAAAAAGAACCTGGTTTTTTCGAAAAAAATGACGCCTTCTTTTTAATCTTTGCTTGCCCAAGTTCTTATTGTTTTATTACAGGATCTATTCATAACGACTTTCGTTTTTATATTGGTTTAGGTATTTTATTATATGGCATTTGCTATTTTTTAGTACACGATATTATTATTCACCAAAGATTTAAAATTTGGAGAGATTGGGATAATAAATATGTAAGAGCCATTCGTCGTGGGCATAAAATGCACCATAAATATTTAGAGAAGCACGACGGAGAATCTTTCGGAATGCTGCTTGTGCCATTCAAGTATTTTGCAGAACAATACGCCAAAAAAAATTAAAAAATATTTTATGAAAAAAATTGTATTCATCTTGCTGATAGCAATAGCAAGCTTGCAATCATTTGCTCAATCTGGTATTATTAAAGGTAAAGTAAAAAACGCCATCAATAATGAGGTGTTGCCAAGCGTAGTGGTGGTTATTCAAGGCACAACGGTGGCTACTACTACTGGCTTTGATGGTTTTTTTGAATTGAAAAATTTAAAACCAGGATTTTATAATGTCGAATTCAAATTAATTGGATTTAAGAAAAAAGTACTCTACGAAATTCAAGTAAATAATTTAAAAGCGAGTATTGTTGATATTGAATTAGAAGAAGATTCGAGAAATATTAATACGGTAGAAGTAACGGCAAAGAATTTTTATAAGCCTGCAGAAAGTCCAGTTTCTTTAAGAACCATTGGCGTGTCTGAAATTAAAAGAAATCCTGGAGGCGGAAGAGATATTTCTAAAGTAATTCAATCTTTACCTGGCGTGGCATCGAGCGCCACTTTCCGTAACGATATTATTATTAGAGGCGGTGCGCCCAACGAAAATAAATTTTATTTAGATGGAATCGAAATTCCTAACATCAATCATTTTGCAACACAAGGCTCTACCGGTGGTCCAGTGGGTTTAATCAATGTAGATTTTGTACGCGAAGTAGATTTTTATTCGGGAGCTTTTCCAGCAAATAGAGGCAATTCCTTGAGTTCTATTTTTGATTTTAAATTTAAAGATGGCCGCAACGATAAACAATTTGCCTCGATGACACTTGGCTCAAGCGATTTAGCATTGGTAGCCGAAGGGCCAATCAATAGCAAAACAACTTACATGGCTTCGTATCGAAAATCTTATTTGCAATTTTTGTTTCGTGCCATAGGCTTACCATTCTTACCAGAGTATAACGATTTTCAATTTAAAGTAAAGTCTAAAATTGATGATAAGAATGAAATTACTTTTATTGGTTTAGGTGCCTTAGATGATTTTTCTTTGAATTTAGATGCGAACGAAACAGAAACCCAGAAATTTCAATTAGAAACCTTACCTGTATTTTTACAATCTAATTATACCATAGGTCTTAATTATAAGCACTACAAAGCGCATGGCTATTCAACGGTGGTGCTCAGTAGAAATTATTTAAAAAATACCACTAAAAAGTATAAAGAGAATTCAGAAGATTCGGTTATGCTATTAAATTATGCATCGACCGAAATAGAAAACAAAGTTCGTATCGAAAATACCAGCCGACACCAAGGCTATAAATTTAATTATGGTATTAGCGCAGAACAAGCAAGCTATACTAACGATACCTATCAATTAAATCCATTTGGATTAATCGATTATATATCCACTTTAAATTTAATTCGTTATGGTGCATTTGCACAAATAGCAAAAGGTTTTGTGAATGATCGTCTGCAATTATCTGGAGGCTTAAGATTAGATGGTAATAATTTTGCAAGTGGCATGTCTAATCCATTGGATCAATTATCTCCTCGTTTTTCTGCGGCATATGCTTTAAGCGATAAATGGAGTTTAAATTTTAATACCGGAATTTATTACCAAACGCCAGCCTATACGGTATTGGGTTACAGAGATACAAACGGAAATTTAACCAATACAAATGTGAAGTATATTTCGGTTAAACAATTGGTTGGCGGTATAGAATACAATACGCTTTCTAATTTAAGATTTACAGTAGAAGGTTTTTACAAAGGTTATGCTAATTACCCGATGTTGTTGAGCAATGGTGATACCATTCCTTTAGCCAATTTAGGCATTGACTTTGGTGTAGTAGGAAATAAGCCTGTTGCGGGTTTAACCAAAGGCAGAAGTTATGGTGTAGAGTTTTTAGCACAACAAAAATTAAACAAAGGGTTTTATGGTATTGTTGCGCTTACTTTGGTGCGCAGCGAATTCAATGATAAAAATAACAAAGCGGTTGTTTCTTCTTGGGATTCAAAATATATTGTGAGTTTAACTGCAGGTAAAATATTGAAGAGAAATTGGGAATTAGGCTTGAAGCTAAGATCTGCTGGTGGTGCGCCTTATACGCCTTTCAATAAAGAATTTTCTTCTGTAATTGCGAACTATAATGCAAACCCTGCTGGCTTTTTAGATAATAGCAAATTAAACACCAATCGCTTACCTGCATTTTATCAATTAGATGCCCGCATCGATAAAAAATATAATTTCAAGAAATGGAATTTGAATGTATTTATTGACATCACTAATTTAACCAATGTACAATTGGATGATAAACCAATTTTTGTTTTAGACAGAGATGCAGCGGGTAACAAACAAATAGACCCTAACGATCCAAGTAAATATAAAACCAAATTACTTTCTGATAAATCGGGTAGCTTATTATCGACGATTGGTATCATCATTGAAATTTAACAGTGCGTTAATTTTTGCAATGATTTTTTCACTAGCACCTTTTCCGCTGGCAATAAACTGTCGACTTTTTTCGCAGGCGGCAAGGTAATTGCTTTCGTTTAAATATAGCTGATCAATAGCAGCTATAAAGCTTTCGGTATGGTGTATGCTGCTAGCTGCACCAATTGCAATGAGTTGTTTTGCTTCTTCGAACTTGTTATAATTAGGTCCAAAAATAACCGGCTTGCCAAATGCCGCTGCTTCTAAGGTATTATGAATGCCTACTCCAAATCCACCGCCAATATAGGCTATGCCTGCATATTGGTATAGCGAACTCAGCATACCTATGTTATCGATAATTAAAACCTTAGCTTCAGAAATGTTGATTTCATTAGCTTGACTATAACGAATGCATGCATGATTAAAAGTAGCTTCGATTTCTTGCAATCTACTTTCTTTAATTTCGTGTGGTGCAATAATGAATTTGAAATTACTTTTATTTAATAGCGATGCAATTATTTTTTCATCTGGGCTCCAAGTGCTACCACCTAGTATTATATCATTACCTTTTATAAATTGGGCTATTATTTCGTTTTGATCTTGTTTAGCTGCATTGGCTGTAACCCTGTCAAATCGAGTATCTCCGGTTACGATTACTTGATCAATGCCAATATTGTTTAATAAATTTTTACTGCTTTCATTTTGTACAAAAAAGAAGTGGACTAGTTTTAAAATTTCGCGAAAAAAGCCACCATACCATTTAAAAAATATTTGCTCTTTTCTAAAAACCCCTGAAATTAAAAACAAAGGAATATTTTTTTGAGCTAAATATTGAAAATAGAAATACCAAAATTCATATTTAGTAAAATAGGCTTGTGTTGGATTAATTAAATTGATGAATTGTTTCGAACGTTGCGCACCATCCATCGGCAAATAAAATACATAGTCTGCTGCAGCATGTGTTTTTTTAGCTTCATATCCCGAAGGCGAAAAAAAAGTCATCACCATTTTATGGTCTGGGTATTGCGCTCGAATGCTTTCTTGAACAGGCCGGCCCTGTTCAAACTCGCCTAGGGAAGCATAATGAAACCAAATTCTTTTTTCGTTTTCGCCTAAGCTGAGGGTAATGCGCTCAAAAATATTTTTTCGGCCAGCTAACCATAATTTCGCTTTGGGATTAACAATGGCTGTTATTCTAATAGCAAGTACATAAAGGGCAATGCC
>CAJBBN010000099.1 GCA_903951325.1 uncultured bacterium | reverse complement strand
GACAATATTTATTTCGGAATTTGCTGGATTTGGAAAAATGGAAACTGTTGTTGTATTCGGTAAAGTTTCATTAATTGATGTTAAGTTGCACATTACGGAATTAAGTTTTTCCCAAATAGTATTACATAATTGAGTTGGAACTTCACCGCTTGTTGCCTGATTACCCATTCTAACTACGACTAATCCTAATCTTTTTGAAACACTTACAATCTGTCCGTTTTTTCCAAGACCCGCGAACATATCGCTCGGGGCAGCAGGAGCACAAGAACCTGGAAAAACTATCTGAGAGGTTGGAAGCATATAGGAAGATTTTCCATTCAGCCACCATAAATAGCCATAAGATAGATTAAGACTTTGAGAAGTGTTTGTCATTTGATGAACATAGCTGGTGTCGTAAAGTAAAGTGTCGTTATTCCAGATGCAGTTATTTTGCATTAATAAACCGAAACGAGCCATACTTCGAACTTTACTAAAGAATACATTGTCGTAATCAACATAAGCCCAAGCACCAGTCATGCCAGTTTTTCTTTTTAGTTCTGTTTGTGTGTAAGTATTAATGGGCGTGCCAGTTGCGGTTGTTAATACGCTTTCTAAAAGTGTGTATGGAGCATTGTGATAAGCCCAACGAGTTCCTTCGTCAGCTAAATAGTTTAAACAAGTGTCAATGATGCAATGATTGTCTGGCACACCATCGTCAAGGCCCGAAGTCATTGTTAATTGATTTCTGATTTTGATTTTGTTTTCTTGGGTTATCGTGCAATTCGTCCAGCCTTTACCTAAGTATGTTGATGAAGTGTCTGTAATTGATATATAATTTTCTTCCTGTGCTTTGCCTACTAAAAAGGAAGTAATTGTCTTACCCGCGGATGCCCAATACCATAAACTATCTTTCGTAAAAGTTCCAAAGTATTTTTCTAAAACTATTTTGCCGTCTTTTAATACAATAAAACCTTTAGTGTCTTGTTGCTGCAAATAATCATATAAAGCATCAATTTCATTTGTGCACCAACCTAAAGAAGCAGGAGAAATGGTATCCCAAGTAGCCGTAGTACTTAGTGGAGGGAAGTAAAGGGTTTGTGCTTTTGTCGCTTGGAATAAACTTGTTAAAGCGATAATTGTTAGAAGTAATATTTTTTTCATTGGGTCACGAATTAATATAAGACCGTTAAAATTGTCAAAGGATTAATCGGGGGTAGTCTTGTCAAATAGGGTTGCACATAATATCTCTGTTCTTGTAGAATCTTTAAGCTACTAAAAAGCCCTAATGGCGCGTACATATTTTGTATCTCTTCGGTCTCCATATGTGAATTGACCATTTGCAAAGTCCTGATAATTTGCGTAAAAACCGTCAATTTCGCTAGAAGTCCAATAGTGGTTACTAGTAAAACCACCAATGTAAACTCTGTTTAGATACAACTTGTTTAACTCATCTTTACTGGGTAGATACCAATCGCTGTAACCACCCAATACTAAATCGCCACAGAGGCGTGCTGCTATGCCTGCTGTGCCGCAGCCAGCCATTATATCAATCGTGTTTTGATTTCCTGTTCCAATGGCTATTCCATCTGCTCCATTTAATCCTGCACTAAAGCTAAAGCAACCCCATTCTGCTCCAGTGGATTGGTCGCTCGTTGCTGCAATTAAACCATGCTCCGTATTAGCATCATAACCAGGGTCTCCAGGTTGCAGAATATAGGCAACTATTCCTCCTTGGAAGGATGTGCCTATGCTATTTGTTGTAAAACTCAATTGATTACCATAACTGGTTCCGCCAGCACTGGTGGCATAGGCCCTTACATAATATAAGGTAATAGGTGTCAAACCCGTAATATTACTTGTAAAAGAGCCTGTGGTGCCACTTTGAATTGTTTTGGAGTCAGCAGTAGTGGGGTTTGGTGTGGTACTCCAACAAACTCCCATTGCCGTAATCGTACTTCCAAAGTCATTTGTAATAACTCCGCCACTTGTTGCTATACTCCCCGTAATATTTGAAACAGTAGTTGTTGAGGCAACCGTGGGAGGTTGGGTTATGGCTGTGCCACCTATCATATTAGTCCATTCCGTTCCATTGTACACATGCGCTTGACCTCCTGTCCCACAGTCTGTACAATAAATCATTAGTCCAGTTGCAGGACTCGAAATTGCTTGTCGCTGAGCATAGGTCATACGGGGTGGGAGAAATCCTTGTGAAGTGCTGCTTATTTCAAATTTTGCGGATGCATCTGGCGAAGTTGTTCCAATACCAACTTGTGCTAGGCTGATTGTGCTAATAAAGATGGTAGCAAAAATTAAACAAATTGATTTTGGGTTGAATTTCATTTTTAATAGTTTGATTAGTAAATATATATAATGCGAGCCAAAACATCAATTTTTTTTATAGCCCACATCTGCCACCTAACTCCAAATAAACCCAAGTTCCCGACCAAAACCACCAATCAACTGCAATGTACTGCAATGTTGACTGCAAACCCGTAGTAAAAACTCCAAGAAAATAAAAGGTAAGTGATTGATTTTTAAAGAAGTGGCTCCGACCAGAATCGAACTGGTATCAAATGTTTAGGAAACATCTATTTTAATGATTGTCCCTTTTTTATTTTGTAAAATACTGATTAGTAGTATTATACGATTTATAAACAGGGTTTTTATTTTTGGTTTTTGAGGTAAAAAGGGGTCGAACTGCAAGGTCAACTGCAAGGTGCATTAAAAGTAAAAAGCCACACCTTTTTGGGCGTGGCTTTTTATATTTAAATTACAATTTGTTCCTTTTTTTTTCTAAAATCTCATCCCAAGCTTCATTCTTATTATCTAATTCATCTATAATATCTGGCATGTTTCTTAATGTATTGCTACGTTCTATAGATTCACGATAACCTCTCTCAAAATCCTCTTGAATTTGAACGGAAGTTCTAACCTGCCATACTTTTACAAATGTATCCCAAAAACCCATTTAGTTGTTTTTATGAAAAGCCGTTAATGTTGATTCTACTTTTGCAACGAAGTCTGCTATATCAGAACTATTGCTAGATGTTTTGTCAAATTTAAAATCTCTATTACCTCCACTCATCATTATTCTTACTGATGATAATAATGTAGGCTTTTTAACCGATGAAACCCTTTGTGTTAAACCTATAACAATTAATACCAGCCCTATAATCCACCCTAAACCATCAATTCCAGTTAATAGAAATATCGCTCCGATAATAAATAAGAAATTTGATATTTTTTCTTTATCATTTGATTGTTTCCATTTAGTTAACTCCTGATTATATTCATCTAATAGGTCAACAATGCCTATCCCATTTATGGAACGTAAAGCAATAGTTTCATTAGAGCTTTGGGTGTTTATAAATAACTTTTCATCAGTTAGTTTTATTTTTAACCCATCTGTAGAGAGTTCAGATAATATATTTTCCATTTGTTTATTATTAACTTCTAATATACAATTTAAACAGAATCTGACACAATCGCAAATCTGCAACAAAAAAAGCCACCAGGCTCTCGCCCGATGACTCTCCATACAAAAAATAAAAAAATCTTTACCTAGCATCCATAACTGCATGAAACGACTTTAGTGTGTTGTTTGCAAGTTTACTTGGTTGACGTTTCTTTAAATAAACCATAGTAGTGCTTGGGTGAGCATGTAACAATATTGACTGAATTTCCACTAAAGAAAATCCTGTAT
>CAJBBN010000098.1 GCA_903951325.1 uncultured bacterium | reverse complement strand
AGGCGAATTATTAGGCTTTGTATGTAATACCTCTGGTATCAAAGGAGACCTTGTTGGTAAAATTGATATTAAAGGTGTGTATTCTTTCTTCGAAGTAGAAAACGAAGTATTAGAACAAGTACAAGCTGCATTTAAGAGCGTAGATTTTAAAGGTAGAAATGTAAGAATTGAAGTTTCACAAGATAGCGGTGGTGGTGATAGAGGAAGAAGTCGTTCGAGAGGATCTTACGGCGGTGGCGGCGAACGCAGATCATATGGTGGCGGAGAACGCAAATCGTATGGCGGCGGCGGCGGCGAACGCAGATCTTACGGTGGTGGCGAAAGCAGAAGTTCAGATAGTCGAGGCGGCGAAAGCAGAGGCTATTCTTCAGAAAGAAGATCGTCAAGTGCTGGAAGCACAGGCGGTTCGAATTCTTCAAGCGGCGCACCTAGAAGAGAACGCAAAGACAAAGATTCAAGAGGCGGTAAATGGTAATCCATTCGCTTTAATAATAAAAGAGCAGGTTTAAAGCCTGCTCTTTTTTTGTTTAATAAAATTACTGTTAGGCGTGTTTTTTCGTCAAATTCCTTTAATTTTACTTTTTTAAATAATCATGATACAACGAGTTCAAACACTTTATTTATTCTTAGCAGCAATTGCGCTAATGGTATTATTTTTTGTGCCAATTTATCACTATCAACAAATTGCCAATGCACAATTAGTAGACGCTAAAATTACCATTCAAGGTAGTTACGTAAAAAACGTAAGCACAGAAATTTACGAATTGCAAACATTTAATTTTGTACGCATGTTTATTGCTGCTGCGCTTTCACTTTTTTTATTGTTTACCATTTTTCAATTTAACAATAGAAAAAGGCAAGTAGGTATTGCAAGAATTTTAGTCATTGCGCAATTTGCCTTTGTAATTTATTTACTGTCTTCTTTGCAACAGCAAATTACGGCGGCGGGTATTACACAAGTGCGCATGGGTTTAGGCGTTGCCTTGCCAAGTGTTGCAATCTTATTTACGGCAATGGCTGCAAAAGCGATTCGTAAAGACGAAGAAAAAGTTAGGGCAGCAGATCGAATTAGATAAGATGCGCTATTTTTTAGAATTAGCTTATTTAGGTACAGCCTATCACGGTTGGCAATTGCAGCCAAACGCAATTACTGTGCAGGAAGTGCTAGATCAAAAATTGAGTGCCTTGCTGTCGGAACCAATCTATACATTGGGCTGTGGCCGAACAGATGCGGGCGTGCACGCAAGTCAATTTTATGCGCATTTCGATACTACAAAAACTATTACCGCCAATTTAATTACCAATTTAAATGGCATGTTACCCATAGACATTGTGGCTAAAAGATTTGTATTGGTTCATGATGATGCGCATGCACGATTTGATGCAACGGCTCGCGGCTACGAATATCGCATACATTTTTTTAAGAATCCATTTATAGATGCACAGAGTTATTACTTTCATTTTAAAAATAAACCAGACATCGAATTGATGAATGCAGCTGCGGCCTTATTGATCAAGCACGAAGATTTTGAATGTTTTAGCAAGGCGCATACAGGCTCAGGTACTAGTATCTGTAAAATTAATTATGCTTATTGGGAGCAAACACCAGAAGGTTTTATTTTTAAAATTTCTGCCAATCGGTTTTTAAGAAACATGGTGCGTGCCATAGTTGGAACATTATTAGATGTTGGAATTGGGCGCATTAACTTAGCCGATTTACAAATCATTTTAGAAAGTAGAAATCGTTCAAAGGCCGGAACATCGGTACCTGCAAATGGTTTAGCATTAGTGTCGGTAGATTATCCTGTAGGATATTTGTCTAACGAATTATAATCAAAACCAAAAATGGCAACAGGACAAATCGTCAATACAAAATTATTAACAAGGGTTTTTCAATTTGTGAAGCCTTATAAAATTGTATTTTACAAAGCGGCTTTTTTAACAATTGTGCTTGCGGTAATTGCGCCTGTAAGACCATACATGGTTCAATACGCCATCGATCATTTTATTTTTGAAGCAAATTTGCTGGCTTTAATTTGGATGGTTTTAGCCATGCTATTGGTTTTAATCATACAAATGTTGGTGCAATATTATCACACGCTACTTACTAATTTGCTAGGTCAATCTGCCATCTTAGATCTTCGTAAAAAAATAGTCAATCATTTATTGAGTTTAAAATTAAGTTATTTCGATCATACGCCAATTGGCACTTTAGTTACTCGAAGTGTTTCCGACTTAGAAACCATTGCAGATATTTTTTCGGAAGGACTACTTGTTATCATCGGTGATATATTACAAATTGCGGTATTGGTTTCGGTTATGCTCTATGTAGATTGGCGATTAACTTTAATTAGTTTAAGTACCATTCCTTTTCTTTTGCTTGCAACCTATGTTTTTAAAGAAAAAACCAAAGTTGCCTTTCAAGAAGTGCGAACAGAAGTAGCCAAACTCAATACTTTTTTACAAGAGCATATTTCGGGTATGAAAATCATTCAGTTGTTTCATCGCGAAAAGCAAGAGCAAGCAAATTTCGAAGCTATTAACCTTCGTCATCGCGAAGCGCATATAAAATCTGTTTGGTATTACTCCATATTTTTTCCGGTAGTAGAATTAATGTCTGCTACTTCAATAGGAATATTGGTTTGGTATGGATCTAAAGAAGTGATGCAAGATGCAGTTTCTTTAGGCGTAATAGTTTCTTTTATTATGTACCTAAATATGCTATTCAGACCCATCAGAGAATTGGCAGATAAGTTCAATACTTTACAGATGGGCATGGTAAGTGCAGAAAGAATTTTCAAAGTACTAGATACCGATTTAAAAACTAAAAACGAAGGAGTCTTGCAACCAGATAAGCTTAAAGGTGCCATTGCATTTCAATCCGTTTCTTTTGCCTATAACGAGGCAAATTATGTATTAAAAAATATTTCTTTTGATCTGCCTGCTGGCTCAACGTTAGCATTAGTAGGGGCTACAGGCGCAGGAAAATCTTCCATTATTAATTTATTAAATCGTTTTTACGATATTAATTCGGGAAGTATTACATTAGACGGCATCAATATTGAAGCATACGAATTGTCTTTTTTGCGCAGTAGTATTGCTACTATTTTACAAGATGTTTTTTTATTCTCCGACACTATTCACGAAAATATTACCTTAAAAAATAAAGCTATTTCTAGAGCGCAAGTTATTGCTGCGGCTAAAGAAGTTGGCGCGCACGATTTTATTATGCAATTGCCGGGTAATTATGATTACAATGTGATGGAACGTGGCGCTACTTTATCGGTTGGTCAAGGACAGCTCATCTCATTTATTAGGGCTTTGGTGTATGATCCAAAAATTTTGGTTTTAGACGAAGCCACTTCATCGGTCGATACCGAAACAGAATTACTGATTCAAACAGCCATCAAAAAACTCATGCTAGGACGCACCAGTATTGTGATTGCACATCGATTATCAACCATTCAGCATGCCGATAAAATTTTAGTTATTGATAAGGGCGAAATCGCAGAAATGGGCAATCACCAAGAATTGCTTCAAATGGGCGGAATATATAGCAAATTGGTTGCCTTGCAATTCAATACTAAGGCGATATAAAATATCGAAATCAATAGTTTGGATTATTTAAATTTTATTAGTTTTGCAGCATAATTTATCATAAAAAACAATGAGTGTTTTAGTCAACAAAGATTCCAAAGTTATTGTACAAGGTTTTACAGGTAGCGAAGGCACCTTCCATGCTGGTCAAATGTTAGCCTATGGCACAAATGTAGTAGGTGGTGTTACGCCCGGAAAAGGTGGTTCAAGTCATTTGGAGAAACCAGTATTTAATACAGTAGCAGATGCGGTTGCGCAAACTGGCGCAAACGTTTCTATCATTTTTGTTCCTCCAGCTTTTGCAGCAGATGCAATTATGGAAGCAGCAAATGGTGGCATTAAAGTTATTATTTGTATCACAGAAGGTATTCCAACCAAAGACATGATTTTGGTAAAGGCTTATTTATCTGATAAAGATTGCCGATT
>CAJBBN010000097.1 GCA_903951325.1 uncultured bacterium | reverse complement strand
GATGAAATGCTAGATGAATTACTGCAAATTCAAACCACTTACGAAAAAAAATATTTAGCAGTTGGTAAAAATATTAATTATTTAAAATTTAGTTTTGAATAAATCTGAAAATAATTTTTTTGAGCAGGTATATGCGGTAGTAAAAAAAATACCCGAAGGGCGTGTAACTTCTTACGGTGCAATTGCCAATTATTTAAGTGCCAAAAATGCAGCAAGAATGGTAGGTTGGGCCATGAATGCCTCTCATCAAATGTTAGATGTTCCTGCACATAGAGTAGTCAATAGAAATGGAATGCTTTCTGGCAAACATCATTTCCCAGGCGAAAACTTAATGGAAGAGTTATTAATTTCCGAGGGGCATCAAATTTCGCAAGATCAAATTGTTAATTTCAAAAAAGTATTTTGGGATCCATCTACAGCGCTTTAAATCAATAGCAATGACAGCTTAGTAAATGATCATTCACCATGCCCATTGCTTGCATGTATGCATAACAAATAGTCGTTCCAAAAAATTTAAATCCTCTTTTCTTTAAATCTTTACTGATAGCGTCAGACTCCACACTACTTGCAGGCAAGTCTTTGAGCGATTTTCTTTTATTGATAATGGGTTTGTTTTTGGGCATAAAAGAATATAAATAAGCATCAAAACTGCCATATTCTTTTTGTATAGATAAAAATATTTGCGCATTACTAATGGCCGATTTTATTTTAAGTCTATTTCGAATAATGCCATCAAATTGCATAAGTGCTTCGATGGTAGCTTCGTCAAAGTTGGCCACTTTTTTTGCATCAAACTTAGCAAAGGCTTTTCGGTAACCTGCTCTTTTTTTGAGCACCGTTAGCCAGCTTAATCCTGCTTGCGCACTCTCTAAAATTAAAAACTCAAAAAGCACGCGATCGTCGTGGCATTCCTTGCCCCATTCCTCGTCGTGGTATTGAATATAAATAGGATCTGATAAGCACCAGTCGCAGCTGATTAATTTTCCCATGCCTAAAGCTAAGTATTATTCATAAAATGCTAAAATCAGGCGCCTTAATTGACTAATAAATATGAAGATTATTATAACTTTGGAACAAGCATATGCAAGACAAGAAATTATACCTATTAGATGGAATGGCGTTGATTTATCGCGCACATTTCGCCTTGAGTAAATCGCCAAGATTTACCTCCAATGGCCTAAATACATCGGCTGTATTTGGCTTTGCCAATACTTTATTAGAATTATTGAGAAGAGAAAAGCCAAGTCATATTGCGGTCGTTTTTGATACAAAAGCGCCAACCGAACGTCATACCGATTTTGTTGAATACAAAGCGCATCGAGAGGCCATGCCCGAAGATTTATCGGCAGCACTTCCATACGTTTTTCAATTAATCGAAGGGTTTAAAATTCCTGTTATTACAAAAGATGGATTCGAAGCCGATGATATTATTGGTACACTAGCCAAAAAAGCAGAAAAAGAAGGCTATACCGTTTATTGCATGACACCCGATAAAGATTTTGCGCAATTGGTTTCTGAAAATATTTTTATTTACAAGCCTGCTAGAATGGGAAATGATGTGGAGATTATGGGAGTGCCCGAAGTGCTTAAGAAATGGGAGATTGAGCATGTGCATCAAGTGATTGATATATTAGGTTTATGGGGTGATGCAGTAGATAATATACCTGGCATACCAGGCATCGGCGAAAAAACGGCGAAAGAATTAATTCGTCGTTATGGTTCGATGGAAAATATTTTTGCAAATGCACATGAGTTAAAAGGGAAGCAAAAAGAAAATGTCGAAAACTTTCAAGCACAAGGATTGCTTTCTAAAAAATTAGCCACCATTATTTTAGACGTACCAGTAGATTTAGACGAAGCTGGATTATTATTAGAAGCACCAGATAGAAATTTATTAGAACCATTATTTGCAGAATTAGAATTCAAAACATTAGGTCGTCGTGTTTTTGGCGAAGATTTTAAAATAACAGAAACAGTAAAATCGACTAATACTTCTCAAATGGATTTGTTCGGAAGCCCTAGGGCTGCTGCATTCGAGCCAGAAGACGAAACCGAAGAGTTCGAGTTAATTAATTTTAAAACTATTCAAGATACCGAGCACCTATACCATTTAGTAGATACACCAGCAGCCAGACAAAATTTAATTGTGCAATTAAATGCGCAAAGTGCTATCTGTTTTGATACCGAATCTACTTCAACCGATGCAAATATAGCAGAGATTGTTGGGCTTTCTTTTTCCTTTAAAAAAGGCGAGGCCTATTATGTTCCTTTGTCGGCTGAGCAAAACGAAGCAATTGCAGTATTAAAAGAATTCGAATCAGTACTTGCCAATCCTGCCATTCAGAAAATAGGTCAAAATATTAAATACGATATTTTATTGTTGAAGTGGTATGGCATGGAAGTAAAAGGTGTATTGTTTGATACTATGTTGGCGCATTATTTAATTGATGCCGATGCCAGACATGGCATGGATGTGCTAGCAGAAAATTACTTGCAATATTCGCCTGTGTCTATTACAGAATTAATTGGCAAAAAAGGTAAAACCCAAGGCAGCATGAGAGATGTAGCCGTTGACGTAGTGAAAGAATATGCAGCCGAAGACGCTGACATCACCTTGCAATTAAAAGAAGTATTCGAGCCAATGTTAACTGCAACTCAGGCAAGCGATTTAGCAAGCGATGTAGAAAATCCATTGGTGTATGTTTTAGCCGATATGGAATTTGAAGGTGTAAAAATTGATAAAGAAGTATTGGCGCAATTGTCAATTGAGTTAGCAGTAGATATAGCTAAAGCAGAAAAAGAAATATTTGAATTAGCTGGTGTGAAATTTAATATTGCTTCGCCAAAACAATTAGGAGAAGTATTATTTGATAAGTTGCAGCTCGATCCAAAAGCAAAAAAGACAAAAACAGGACAGTACCAAACAGGTGAAGATATTTTATCGCTACTGGCACCTAAGCACGAAATTGTGCAACATATTTTAAGCTTCAGGACCTTACAAAAATTAAAATCTACTTATGTAGATGCATTGCCAGAAATGATTAATCCAAAAACAGGCAGGGTTCACACCTCCTATAATCAGGCGGTTGCAGCCACTGGCAGGTTGAGTTCAAATAATCCGAACTTGCAGAATATTCCAATTAAAACAGCTCGAGGAAGAGAAGTGAGGAAAGCATTTATTGCAAAAGATGCGAATCATGTAATTATTTCTGCCGATTATTCGCAGATAGAATTAAGGGTTATTGCCGAAATGGCAAAAGAAGAAAATATGTTACAAGCTTTTGTAAATGGTTTAGATATTCATACGGCAACGGCAGCAAATATTTATAGTGTAGCAGTGGAAGAGGTAACGGCAGAACAAAGAAGAAATGCAAAGGCAGTTAATTTTGGAATTATTTACGGTCAATCAGCATTTGGTTTATCGCAAAATTTAAATATTCCAAGAAAAGAAGCTGCGGAAATTATTGAGCAATATTTTATTCAATTTCCAAGAATCAAAAATTACATGGCACAAACAATCGATTTCGCTAGAGAAAACGGTTATGTAGAAACCATCATGAAACGCAGGCGTTACTTGAGAGACATTAATTCAGCAAATGCAACAGTGAGAGGCTTTGCAGAACGAAATGCCATCAACGCGCCTATTCAAGGTTCGGCAGCCGATATGATAAAAATGGCTATGATAAAAATTCATGCAACAATTAAGGCGCAAGGTTTGCAATCTAAAATGACCATGCAAGTGCATGACGAATTAGTTTTCGAAGTGCCTTTGCAAGAAGTCGATCAAATGAAGGTGATTATTGAAACGAACATGAAAAATGCGCTGCCCCTTGAGGTGCCAATTTTAGTTGAAATTGGAATTGGCGAAAATTGGCTCGCTGCACATTAATAATATTTTTATATTTGTATATGGTTCAGGAAATATTAGTCGGATTATTGGTGATTGCTGCTTTGCTCTATTTGGGCAACATGGTTTATCGTAATTTTACTGCAAAAGGCAAATGCGCAGGTAATTGTAATTGTGGCATTGATCCATTAGAAAATAAAATCTAAATGTTGCATACCGAACTAATTTCTAGTTTACAAAATCCAAAGGTTAAACATATTAATCGCTTAATTGATAAATCAGCTGATCGAAAATCAGAAGGTTTAATTGTTGTGGAAGGTAAACGCGAAATAGCCTTAGCATTAAGTGCAGGGCACGAAATAGCCTCTTTGTTTTATTGCGAAGAAATTTCTGGGCTTGTCGAGAATTTTCCCGCCGATCAAATTTACCCAGTTACTAAAGAAGTTTTTGCAAAAATTGCTTATCGCGAAAATTCTGATGGCTTATTGGCAATCATCAAACCTCTTTTTTTAGCATTAGAAGATTTAATACTTTCCGACAATCCATTGTTAATGGTACTCGAAGCAGTAGAAAAACCAGGTAATTTAGGAGCTGTATTACGAACGGCAGATGCCGCAAAAATGGATGCCTTAATTGTTTGTGATTTAAAAACAGATTTATTCAATCCAAATGTAATTCGTTCCAGTGTGGGGTGTGTATTTACCGTTCCTATGGTTGTGTGTAGTTCGGAAGAATTATTTCATTGGTTACAAAAAAATAAAATTACAGCTTATGCTGCGGCATTAACGGCTAAAGATGATTACCATCATGTTGATTTTTGTAAACCTTCAGCCATCATTTTAGGTACAGAAGCAACTGGCTTATCAGATTATTGGCTTGAACACGCGAGCCAAATAAAAATACCAATGTCGGGGAAAATAGATTCTTTGAATGTCTCTAATGCTGCAGCCATATTGGCTTTCGAAGCAAAGAGACAAAGAGGATTTAAATAGTTTTTTCTAGCAAGACAACGGCATAGGCAACAACGCCTTCTGCTCTACCAATAAAACCCATCTGTTCATTTGTGGTTGCTTTAATAGAAATATCTTCTTCAGAAATGCCAATCGCAGTAGCAATATTTGTTTTCATTTCTGGAATATGTGGATTAATTTTTGGAGCTTCTAAACAAATCATGCAATCGATATTACCCAATGCAAAATTTTTCGCTGCAATTAATTTCATTACTTCTTGAAGTAATAGCATACTCGAAACGCCTTTCCATTTATCATCGGTATTCGGGAAATGAAAACCAATATCTCTCAGGTTTGCAGCGCCTAATATAGCGTCGCAAATTGCATGTAGTAAAACATCTGCATCAGAATGCCCAAAAGCACCACGATCGTGTGCTAAGTTAACGCCACCCATAATAAATGGATGTCCAATTTTTAACTGGTGAACATCAAAACCAAATCCTATTTTAATTTTCATCGGTTTTTATGTCTTCGAAGTTAAAGGTAAGCGAGAATCTTAAAGTATTCTCTAGTGGATTTTGTTGTTTAGTTGGAATTAAATAAGAAAGATCGATTCCAAAAATATTGTATTTAATACCTGCACCAATGGTAAAGTATTGTCTATCGCCTTTAGTTGGATGCTCGTAAAAGTAACCTGCTCTTAAGGCAAATTGTTTATCGTACCAATATTCAAAACCAGCCGAATAATAAATCTCTCTAAACTCTTCTTGCATACCACCTGGTGCATCGTTAAACGATTGGATGATTCCGGTCGGTACCGAAACATTTGGATCTTTACCCGATATAATTTTTCGAGTTCCGTCTAAATTATAAATCGGATTATTTAAAGTGTCGTATGCGTAAATAGGAGGCGTAGGCACTAATAACTTATTCGCTTCCACAAATGCAGAAATTTCGTTGTAGTCATCTAATTTCATTTTACCACCAATACCTATTTTTAAATTAGTTGGAATAAAAAAACGATCCGTAGAGTTTGTATAATTCATTTTAGCACCTACATTCGAAACACATGCGCCAAAAGACAAGGTTGTTCTTTTGCCATCAACAATTAAATCTGGATTTTGATAATAGGTAGATACGTCTACCGCCACACTTCTACCTGGCATGATGTCTTGGCCCGATGCGGCTAATTGTCCTTGTGCTAAATCGGAATTAATAAATCGAAATGCAGTTCCTAATCCTAACCTATCTGAAAGTTTTCTGGTATAAGATAGGTCAAGTGCAAATTCGTTTGGATTACCTTGACCGGTTACATTACCGGCATTATCGGTAAAAGTAATATCTCCTAAAGAAAAGTATCTTAAAGATGCACCGAATACTTGCTTGTTGTCTAATTTATAATAGCCCGATAAATAAGCAAGGTTAATATCTGGCACTAATTTTTGTAACCATGGGGTATAAGAAATACCAATTGCATAAGGTCTATCAACGAAAGCAAACTTAGAAGGATTCCAATGATTTGAATTTACATCTGCGCTGCTTGCTACACCGCCATCGCCCATTGCACCTGCTCTAGAATCTGGGCCAATTAATAAAAAAGGCACCGCAGTGGTTATGGCATTTACCGCATCACCATTTCCATTCAAGTTTTGCGTGCTAATTTGCGCCGATGCACTTTGCATCATTCCGCAAAACAAGGCAGCGAAAAAAATAGTTTTTCCAACAACAACTGAATTTTTACTTTTTAATTTCATCTAAAATAATTTGTATGCGTTTGCCGCTATCTTCAAAGATAGAAAAATAAGGCAAAAGCTTAATTTAACAATACTAGCTTTTCTGTTTTTTCGGCACTTTGCCCATTCGCTGCGCGAATTTTTAATTTGTATACATAAACCCCTCTGCCTATTTTATCGCCAAAATCATCTTTACCGTCCCATAAAATGCCGGTTACTCTTGCGCCATTGCCGCTTGTGGTTTGGTTGATCGTCTTAACTAATTTGCCAGAAACGGTAAATATTTGTACTTGCACTTGTAAGTTTTCGCTTCCACCATTGTGCTCAAACTGAAAATCTGTTTGCGTAGTAAAAGGATTAGGATAATTTAACACATGTTGTAATTGTAATCCTTCAGAAGATACAACAGTAAATGCAGTATTACTTTCTGACGAATTATTGAAAACATCCCAGGCTTTAATTTTTAATGTATAATTTCCAGCGGCCAATTTATTAAAAGGGTAATTGATTTCTCCTTCTTGATAGCTGTCTAATTTTGATTCGTAATATTGATTTAAATCGATCGTTTCAGACTTAGTATCTTTTGTAATTGTAGCTGTTAAATTATGACCGATACCATTACCAACAGTGTTGATACCATTGGCGTCTTTTAACTTTACAATTAAATTAGGATTTTCGTTGGTGATGCCACCCATTACAAAGTTTTCGGAATTCAAATAGGTTTTAATTTCTGGTCCAATTTTATCAGAATTAGTAGTATTAGCAGAACCGCCAATAATAATACTGTCAAATGATCCAATGGCTTCTTGTGCGCCCACTTGCGCGTAATAGCTGAGCCTGCCGGCACCTGCTTGATACGAAATATCCTTTGGCACCACAAAACTAAAATCAAACGAACCATTCGTTACACTTACTTTGCCTTTGTAAATAATATTTTTTTGAATATCGAAATTTTGCACCCTACTTCCATTCACGCCAAGGTCTTGCCCAAGTGTTTTAGAGGTAGTTTTTTTATCAAAAATACTTGGGTATAAAACACCCGAAACGTTATTTATTTTATTTCCATTTTGATCGGCGATATATCCCTTGACATTCACTAAACTCTGCGCTTTTAATGTGTCTAAATTTTTAGTGCTGATTAATTTTTCATTTACTTTTTCTGTAACGATACGGTATTGCGGAATAGCAAATGGTAAAGAAGGATCACCAAGCAAAGAAAAATTTCTTTGATTAATAGTCAAGCCTAAGCCATTTAAGTTTTTACTTTTTCTAAATAAATCGCCAAGTGTATTGTTGCTGCCAATATTGGTAGCATCAAAAAGTGCTTTGATAAAACTTTGGTTAATGGCTTCGTTTTCGTTTGCAAAAACCACGCGAGTGGTTGTAAACATAGCAATAGCGCCACCTTCGGCGTTTAATAAGCATTGTTCTCCGGCCGATTGAAATGCAGGGTCGTCCCATCTACTGATCGAACAAGTTGCGGTAAAAAGTAAAGGCATGCTCGTTTTATTTTTCCAAGAACGGATGTCATCTAGGGTAACAACTTTTTCGTGTGCAAGACCAACCTCTCCGCCATGCCCAATATAATTTATCACCAAAGCACCTGCTGCCATTGCTTGGTTAATGGCACTGTTTACTTCAGGGTAGCGGCTTCCAGCTGGAGTGCTAATTTGAGGATAGGCGTCTAAATAAATTTTATCAATATTATAATTTTTGGTCAGATTTCTGATGGTTCGGTAATGGTTTTCGGCATGATTTAAATGTAAATTTCCATCTTGATCGTCGGCCACTAATACATATTTATTTTTCCAATCACCTCTTAAACTACTGTAAGAAATTAATTTGTCGACCATTTGTCTTGCTTCTAAAGCAGATTGAATGGGCATTCTACCAACTGCTACATCCAATGCAGCGGCTCCATATACTGGATTCCCGTTGTAATCAAAATCGCCTTCAGTTTCGTCGAGTAAACCAAAAAAATCATCACTTACATAAGAGCCAAAAGGAGAATGCGAATTCCTACTTTCAAAAGAGGTTACAAAATTGGTATTGTTTTTTACATAACCAATATTATCATATGAGCCATCACCAAATAGCAATAAATATTTTGGCATGTTTGCTTCATTGGCACCAGCTCTATCGTAAAACATTTTCACAAAATCCCTAATGGCACTCGCGTCTTTTACGCCTGCACTAAATTCATTGAAAATTTTATCTTCCGTAATAACCAATACACGCAAATTATTATTCGCTCTTCTAAAGGCAGCTAAACGCTCTGCTTCAGCTAAAAAATCTGGTGCTGAAATAATAATAAGATCTGCAAAATCGAGCGCGTGTAAGTCTTGGTTGTCTATTTTTTCTAGTATTTCGGGCTTTGGAAAATCTGTTCCTTTAAATACCACAAACTCTTTTAATAGATCTGTTTTATTGATGAACTGTGCAAGGTTATTGTTTACAGTATATAATTGATTGACTGGATTTGTTTTGTTCGTAATATCCCAAATGGTTATTTCGCTTGGGTTAATAGCATCAATATTAAACTGACTAATTTTGCCTTTGCCGAAACTTTCTATGCTACTAAAATTTAAAAAATTACCATTTAATTTTAATTTGCTGATGGCATTAATTTGAATGAAATTTAAATATCCAGTTGCGGTGAGGTCTGGTTTATTGTAGGTAATATTAATTAACAGATTTTCAGATGGATTTGGAACCGTTGTATAGCCCGTACTTACAATCGATCCGTATGCAGCATCATAACTAAACTCAACACCAGAACAAATTAAGGTATTGGTTGTTGTGCCATTCGCTTTAATCACAAAAGAGCTATTGGCTGGATTTTGTGACCGACCAATTAAATCTGCCCTAAATTTCACAGGTTTTCCGATAGCCAATGTTGGAAGCGTAAAATTAAAGTCATATGAAAGTAAATTGCCAAATTCCTCTCCCCATCTTTCTCTACCACTTTTAATAGTTAAATTAACGCCTGTCGAATTATTCAATTCATGTAATTCGAAATAATTATAGCTGTCTATAATTTTATTGGGCGCTTCGTTCAGGCTTTCTTGATTTGCAATTCTTTTACCAGGCCCTATATCTGTCGTAATAAAATAATTACTTTTTAAAGTGTACGAATTGGTTGTATGCGAAAAAGTATTTTGAATGGTATCTGGATAAATATTATTTGGCCCAAATGCATAAAACAAAAGGTAATCTGTTTCATTAAATTTACCATCGGCTTCTCCAAAAACTAAAATCGGATTTTCTGTTAAATCGTCGTATCGGCTCGCGCTGTTGATCTCTGGAAGTATGCCACCTCCATTTCCATATATGCGAATATTTCTAGGATCAATCGTTTCTGGGTTGAGCCCCATCTTTTTTAATTCAGCAAAACCAATTTTATAAATACCATTATTAACAATGCCTAGTTTAGTCCAGGTGCCATTTTGTAAAATAGAATTAGCTGCATAATTTCTAGTATTTAAAATAGTTTTCTTTAACGCTGTAGTTAATAACTTTACTTCAAAAGAAACTAATCTTTCTATTTTTCCGGTTTCGGTATTTTTTCTGAAGGGTACAATGGAAACAAGTAAAGAAGGAATTTTCTTTTCAAAAACAACCGCCGCATAAATGCTTGCTGCCGCAGTTAATTGGGTGCTAATTAAGTTTTCGTATGCAATGGCAGCAGGCTCGTAAATGGGATTTACTAAAACAGCATCGGTAAAATTGCCTGCAAACTTTTTATTCCAAATAGGCATGTGCTTTAATTGCACATCAAAAATAGCCTCCTCAAATAGTTCCACTTTTTGCGACTGCGCTTTGACGTCTGCGAACTCATTGACGCTCCAATTTAGTTTATAGGAATTTAACTGCTGAGCCATTGTTAAGCTAGATTGTGCAGAAAAGCCTAAAAAAAGGCAAAAAAAGAGGTATTTCTTGATTTTCATAATTGCGATAAGCCTAAAAATAAGGCTAATTCTTACAAAAAGCCCTAAAATTCATTAAAATTCCTGTTTAAACGGATATTAGTCTATAAAATTGCCTATTTTTATTCAATAAATATTTTATCTATATTTGATGTTCTGACTTAGAATAGCAGATATTCTAAAATTGTTTTTACCTATGTTAAAAAAGAAATTAGGGTTATTATTTTTTGGTTTATTAGCCTTAACTGTTGTTAAAGCGCAAGACCCCCATTATTCGCAGTTTTACGCAGCGCCACTTTACTTGAACCCTGCGTTTGCTGGTACTGCAGATGGCCCAAGGGTAATTTTAAACCACCGTAATCAATGGCCAGGAATTAATAAAGCATATAGAAATACTGCTTTCTCTTATGATCAATATATGCCAAATTTAAATGGTGGAATTGGCATAATGGTTGCAAATGACAACCAAGCAAATGGTGTTTTCAAAGCAACCAGAATTACTGCTGTTTACTCTTACAACCTAAAAGTAAACAGAAAAATAATGATTAAGCCTGCAATTTCAACCTCATTTTCTTCTAATTCTGTGAATACTAATAATTTAATTTGGGGTTACGATGCACAAGGCACACCAATTTACACCACCAACGACCCCTCAGCAGGTAATTTAAATGCCAGTTATTTAGATTTTGGAACAGGTGCTATTTTATTTTCTGAGAACTTTTTTGGAGGATTCTCTATAGATCATCTAGTGGAACCGAATCAATCTTTTGATGGTGGAAACTCTCCTTTACCTCGCAAATACACAATACATGCAGGTGGTTTTATACCAGTTGGTAAAAGACAATACAATGCCTCTATTTCACCAAACATACTATACCAACAACAAGGATCTAACAGTCAGTTAAATATTGGTATGTATTATAACAGAGGCCCAAATGTAGCTGGTTCGTGGTATCGTTCTAGTTTTGTAAATGGCGATTCATTTATAGGCTTAGTAGGATTTAAATATGACATTTACAAGTTTGGCTATAGCTATGATATTATTACTTCAGAGTTAAGAGCTTCTGCATCTGGAGCGCATGAATTTTCATTGTCAATCCAATT
>CAJBBN010000096.1 GCA_903951325.1 uncultured bacterium | reverse complement strand
CCTAGAAGCAAAGATTTTTAAAAGTGAAGTGATCGGAACCGAACATTTATTGCTTTCTATTTTAAGAGACGAAGATAATATTGCTTCTCAAATTCTTTCGCAGTTCAATGTAAACTACGAAGTATTTAAAAATCAATTAGAAACTTTTCGTTTAAATCCAAGTTCAGAAATGCCAAGTAATCCATCCGATGACGATGGTTACAAAGAAGAAGATAGCTATGCAAGCGCAAAAAAACCAGTTGGCGATGCAAAATCTAAAACACCGGTACTTGATAATTTCGGAAGAGATTTAACGCGTGCGGCAGAAGACGGAAAACTAGATCCAATTGTTGGAAGAGAAAAAGAAATTGAAAGAGTTTCTCAAATTTTATCTAGAAGAAAAAAGAATAATCCAATTTTAATAGGCGAACCAGGCGTAGGAAAATCAGCTATTGCAGAGGGTTTAGCATTAAGAATTGTACAAAGAAAAGTATCAAGAGTTTTGTTTAACAAACGCGTAGTTACTTTGGATTTAGCTTCTTTAGTTGCTGGTACAAAATACCGTGGACAATTCGAAGAACGCATGAAAGCGGTGATGAACGAACTCGAAAAATCACCGGATGTTATTTTATTTATCGACGAAATTCATACCATTGTTGGCGCGGGTGGTGCATCTGGTTCTTTAGATGCTTCCAATATGTTTAAGCCTGCTTTAGCTCGCGGAGAAATACAATGTATTGGTGCAACCACACTCGATGAGTATCGTCAATTTATTGAAAAAGATGGTGCGCTAGATCGTCGATTCCAAAAAGTTATTGTAAATCCGGCAACACCAGAAGAAACGGTAATTATCTTAAATAATATCAAAGAAAAGTATGAGGAGCATCACAATGTAACTTATACGCAAGAAGCCATAGAAGCCTGTGTGAATTTAACTACACGCTATATGAGCGATCGTTTCTTACCAGACAAAGCCATTGATGCACTCGACGAAGCAGGTTCAAGGGTTCATATCACGAATATTCATGTGCCACAAAATATCATCGATGTTGAACAAAAAATCGAAGAAATAAAAGTGGAAAAAAATCGGGTAGTGCGTTCTCAAAAATACGAAGAGGCTGCAAAATTACGCGATAACGAAAAGCAATTATTAGAACAATTAGAATCTGCAAAAGTTGAATGGGAAGCAGAAACGAAAAATAAAAAATATGTTGTTACAGAAGACAACGTAGCAGAAGTTGTTTCGATGATGACTGGTATTCCAATTCAAAGAGTGGGCCAAACCGATAGCCAAAGGTTATTGAATATGGCGGACGAATTGAAAGGACAAATTATTGGTCAAGACGAAGCCATTATTAAATTAGCAAAAGCCATTCGAAGAACGCGTGCAGGTTTAAAAGACCCTAAAAAACCGATAGGATCCTTTATATTCTTAGGTCCTACGGGTGTTGGTAAAACCGAATTAGCAAAAGTTTTAGCCAGGTTCATGTTTGAATCAGAAGATTCTTTAATTAGAATTGACATGAGTGAATACATGGAAAAATTTGCTATTTCTCGTTTAGTAGGTGCGCCTCCAGGATATGTTGGTTACGAAGAGGGCGGACAACTTACAGAAAAAGTAAGAAGAAAACCTTATGCGGTAATATTATTAGATGAAATTGAAAAAGCACATCCAGATGTATTTAATATTTTATTGCAAGTATTAGACGATGGTATCTTAACCGATAGCTTGGGTCGTAAAGTTGATTTTAGAAATACCATCATCATCATGACTTCCAATATTGGCTCAAGGCAATTAAAAGAATTTGGACAAGGTGTTGGATTTACAACAACTGCAAAAGTTGCGCAAGCAGATACCAATGCGAAGTCGGTTGTTGAAAATGCCTTGAAACGTTCATTTGCGCCTGAGTTTTTAAATAGAATAGACGATGTGATTGTGTTTAATTCTTTACAAAAAGAAGATATTTATAAAATTATCGACATCGAATTAAAAGAATTATTTGGCAGATTATTGTTAATGGGTTATCAAATTCAATTAACAGAAAACGCCAAAGAGTTTATTGCAGAAAAAGGCTTCGATCCAAATTTTGGCGCAAGACCATTGAACCGTGCGATTCAAAAATACTTAGAAGATCCTATTGCAGAAGAAATTCTTAAAGGTGAATTGAAAGAAGGAGACACGCTCGAAGTAGATTTTGTGAAAGACGCAGAAGAAGTAGCCGTGAAAGTAATCAAAGCTGAAACAGCTGTAATTGCTGACAAATCTGATAAACCAGCTAAACCCAAGCGTAAGAAAAAAGAAGAGGATCAAGATTCTTCAAAAAATTAATCATAAAAAAAAGGCTTCGAAATTTCGAAGCCTTTTTTTATATGCTGTTGATTCAAAATTATTTTGAACCCATTGCTTCAATAATTTCCGCATCAACACCTGTGAAAGAAAATCCTCCATCGTGGAATAAATTTTGCATAGTTACCATTTTAGTTAAATCCGAGAACATGCTGATGCAATATTCTGCACATTGATCTGCAGTTGCATTACCAAGTGGTGACATTTTATTGGCATAATTATAAAAACCATCAAATCCTTTAACGCCCGAACCTGCTGTAGTGTAGGTAGGTGATTGTGAAATAGAATTCACTCTTACTTTTCTAAATTTTCCGTAGTGGTATCCAAAACTTCTGGTGATAGATTCTAACAATGCTTTTGCATCTGCCATATCGTTATAGTCTGGGAATACTCTTTGTGCAGCAATATAAGATAAGGTTAAAACAGAACCCCATTCGCTAATGGCATCCATCGAATAAGCTGTTTGTAAAACCCTATGTAAAGACATTGCAGAAATATCAAAGCCTTTGTGCATGTTGTCGTAATTAGATTCGGTATAATGAATTCCTTTACGAACATTGATACTCATACCAACAGAATGCAAAACAAAATCAATTTTTCCGCCTAAAATCTCCATCGATTTCTCAAATAGATTTTTTAAATCATCCATGCTAGTTACATCTGCAGCAATAATTTCTGCATTACATTCTGCTGCAAGTTTATTCATTTCGCCCATGCGTAATGCAATGGGAGCGTTGGTTAAAGTTATTTTTGCACCTTGTTTTACGGCTTGTTGCGCCACTTTCCATGCAATCGAATTTTCGTTCAATGCACCAAAAATGATGCCTCTTTTACCAGCTAATAAGTTGTTTGACATAATCTTTTTATTTTGTTAAGGTTAAATATAATAGCATTCAGGGATATTTACTAATAAGCATGCTTGTTATTTGTTATTTTTTGGTTTTGATGAGCTCTTTTGCAGTTCCCATGGCAATTTCACTCGGATTATCACCGCTCAACATCTTTGCAATTTCGAGCACTCTTTCTTCCATGCTTAATATTCTGATATTCGTATAAGTTTTATCTTGTTGATGATCTTTATATACAAAGTAATGTGCATCACCTAAGCCCGCAATTTGAGGTAAATGGGTAATGCTAATCACTTGCATATTTTTACTAAGACTTTGTAAAATGCTGCCCACTTTGTTGGCTACTTCTCCAGAAATTCCAGTATCAATTTCGTCAAAAATAATAGTTGCTAATTTTTCGTTTTGTGCAATGATACTTTTTATGCAAAGCATTAACCTAGAAAGCTCGCCACCCGAAGCAACTTTGCTTAATTCAGATGGGCTGAAACCCTTGTTTGCACTAAAGAGGAAAGTTATTTTATCAAACCCATTTTCTGATAGTTGCGTTGTTTGCTCGTGCGATATTTGAAATAGAGCATTTGGCATGCCTACATCAACGAGCAAAGAATTAATTTGTAGAATTAATAATGCATTGCCTTTGACTCTATTTTCTGATAAGGTAGTTGCGATTTTCTTTAATGCAATTTCGTTTTTTTCAATGGTTAAGGTTAAACTTTCAATCTGGTCATCGATGCCCGCAAAGGCTAACATTTTTTGTTCAATTTGCATTTGCAAATCGATTAATTCTTCACTAGAATTTAGTCGGTGTTTTTGTTGTAGTTTATATATTAAATTTAAACGATCTTCTATGATTGTTAGTCTGCTTGGGTCTAAGCTTGTTTGCATTGCTAAATCAGCAAGTTCGGCTGCAATGTCTTTGATTTCTATTAAGCTAGCCGATATACGATCTTTTAGGCCTGATACAGCATCGCTATATTTTTCAATGGTATTTAATAATTGAATGCTACTTTTTAATTGGATGATAACAGCTGGATCGGTTTCGGCTAACATTTGAGAAACTTGATCAAGTGCTGTTTTAATTTCTTCGGCGTGTGTTAACTGTTTTTGTTCTACTTCGAGTGTTGCTTCTTCGGATGCTTTTAAGCCAGCTTGTTCAAGCTCTTCAAATTGAAACTGCAAATAATCAAATTCTGCTTTACCCTTGTCGCTGTTTGCTATTAATGTTGCAAGCGTATTTTTTTGATCTTGAAAAACCCTGAAATCTTTATGATACTGCAATAGTAAGGCTTTGTGCATGCATACGCTGTCTACTACACTTAGTTGAAAATGTTTGTTATTGAGTGTAATAGTTTCGTGTTGCGAATGAATATCAACAAGCTTTTCGCCAAGTGTTTTTAAAGTACTTAAATTTACAGGCGTATCGTTAATAAATGCCCGCGATTTACCTTCTGTATTAATCTCTCTTCTTAAAATACAATGGCTATCATAATCAAGTTCGTGGAGTTCGAAGAAGGATTTTAAGTGCAATTCACTTAATATAAAATGTCCCTCGATGATGCATTTTTGATCTGATTGTTTTAATGATTTTGCGTCTGCTCTATTGCCAAGCAATAAGCCCAAAGCCCCTAATATTATAGACTTACCCGCGCCAGTTTCGCCGGTTATAATCGATAGATCTTCGTGGAATGTTATTTCCAGTTGATCTATAATCGCAAAATTTTGAATAATTAATTTTGATAACATAATTCCCCTTCCTTTTTCCTATGCTAAAAATACTTTATTTTTTTGGAATTGAAAATTATTAATTCGATTTCAAAATTTGTTGATATTTTGAATTATTAGTGGGGTCGATTTCGGATAATGCTTGGGTAACTTTTGCTTTTTCGCTTGGAATTGCTTTGCCAAAAATATTGACTAATTCATCTGCTTTAGCGGTAAAAAACACATTCAGCAACATCGAGTTTGGTTTATCTTTAGCTACCTTTTGTAAAATTGGAATACAGTCTGCAATTTCTGCCCTGCCATTGTCAATATTCTGAGAGAAAACATCTAGGCCTAGTCTGTGGTATGTATAATATGTTTCTCGTAGTTTTTTATAAGAATTATCTAATAAGTTATCTACTAAAATAAATCGGTTTCTAGTACCATCAAAGGTTTTCCAACCACGACCACTTTGGCCTTGGCATAAGTTTACAATATTTCTTGCTTTTTGATAATATGGTGTGCCGCCCATTTTAGAAAAACTATCGTAGTCTAAACCAATACTAATATTAATATAATAAGCCAGTAGCGAAGTTAAATTCGAACGCGTTTCATTATCGTTATATTCTAATGGCTGATTCATGATATATCGAAAAGTCCATTCTTCGTCGATGAAATTAAATAAAGTGGAGTTATAAGAAGTGCCGAAAACAGGCCTATTGCATAGGATTTGAGCAGTGGCTTTATAATCATCTTGTCCAACTTGTTCTTTAATATTGATGACAATATTCATTTCAATTCGCTCATTAATTTGAATAATATCACTGGTCCATTTAGTGTTATTTACAAATTCAAAAATGGCTTTTTCCATTTCAGTATAGCGCTGTTTGTCCGAACTTTGAATAGCAGGAGTGAGCACTTGTACTTTGCAATTAATATCTTGCGCGCTTAGTTTAAAAGCAAATAGGCAGCATAAAACGATTGCAGAAATTTTAAATTTCATTTTATAATTGAGTTATTTTTTGAAGAATATCTTGGGCAACTTTGTTTTTCGATTTTAATTCAAACGCCTCAATTTGCCCATTCTTATCAATCATGGTAATTTTATTGCTATCTACATTAAAACCTGCACCTTCATCATTTAAAGAATTCAAAATAATGAGGTCTGCGTTTTTTGATTTCAATTTATTTTGGGCGTTTACTAATTCGTTTGTTGTTTCCAATGCAAAGCCAATCGTAAGCTGACCTGCTTTTTTTTGTTCGCCAACATATTGAAGAATATCAATCGTTTTACTTAATGCTATTTGTAGATTATCAGTTGTTTTTTTGATTTTTTCGGTAGCTTGATGCGTTGGACTATAGTCTGCAACTGCTGCAGCCATTACCGTTATAGCCGAGTTTGCAAAATTAGCTTTCACTGCTTCAAACATTTCCGATGCGCTGGTAATAGCGATTTTTTTAATATTCGGATGATTGATTTTCAAATTCGTGGGGCCGCTAATGAGGGTAACATTTGCTCCTTTTTCGGCAAAAGCTTCGGCTAATGCGTAGCCCATTTTTCCACTAGATGCATTTCCTATAAAGCGAACCGGGTCAATGGCTTCGTGGGTTGGTCCTGCGGTTACTAAAATATTTTTTTGACTATAAAAGTTAATCGGATTGAATTTGTTTTCCAAAAAAGCAAGTAGCTCTTCTGGTTCGGCCATTCTACCTTCACCACTTAATCCACTCGCTAATTCGCCAGTGCCAGGTGCAATAAATTCATTTCCAAAAGCAATTAATTTTTCGATATTTTCTTGGGTGCTTGGATGTTGATACATATCTAAATCCATAGCTGGCGCAAAGGCTACCGGACACTTAGCCGATAAATAAGTTGCCATTAATAAAGAGTCGCAAATTCCGGTACTCATCTTTGCAAGGGTATTAGCCGATGCGGGTGCAATGAGCATATAGTCTGCCCACAAACCTAATTCAACATGGTTATTCCATTCCCCGTTTTCGGTTTTATAAAAAGAAAAATAAACAGGTTTTTTAGAAAGGGTAGACAGTGTTAAAGGAGTGATAAATTCTTTGGCACTTTCGGTCATGATGACTTGTACCTCGGCCTTTGCTTTGATTAATAGTCTTACAAGGCTTGCAATTTTATATGCCGCTATACTACCTGTTACAGCTATTAAAATTTTCTTGTCTTTTAACATAGGGCGATACAAAAAACCCTCTCGATAAGAGAGGGTTTAAATACTATTCTTCAGTTACGGTGCGGTGATAAATTTTATCTTCCAAAAACTCTTGTGTTGAAAGCAAGGTAGGCTTTGGCATACGCTCATAATATTTTGAAATTTCAATTTGCTCTCTATTTTCGAACACTTCTTCTAAGTTATCATTTGAAGATGCGAACTCTTGAAGCTTACTGTTTAATTCTTCTTTAATAGTAGCTGAAATTTGATTAGCTCTTTTAGAAATTACCACAATACTTTCGTAAACATTTTCTGTTGCTACGTCCAATGATCTTACATCTCTTGTTACCGTTGTGTTTGGCGTGCTGTTTTTGTTATTCGTATTCATTTTATTAATTTACTGATTGTTTAATTAATTCAATTTCTTTTAAAGTATTGTTATATATGCTTTGCGCTTCTTTTAAATATTTGCTGTTAGCATAGGAATCAACAAAGTTCCGATAATAATCGATGGTTTCCAAAAATCTTTCATTTTTTTTGCTTTCTACGCTATTTTGGGCATATAGAAAAGCCGATTTAATGGTTAAAAAGTCCATTTCCTCTTTGTATTGGCTATCAGGAAAATCATCTAAAGAGTTTCTAAATGCAAAAATAGCGGCTTTGTAGTCGCTAATTTTATAATAAAGCTTTGCGTTTAAAAAAGATTTGGTTTCGAGTTTATTTCTTAATTTATCAATTAACAGATTGCATTCGTTTACGCGCTCACTTTTCGGGTATAGATTGATAAACAAT
>CAJBBN010000095.1 GCA_903951325.1 uncultured bacterium | reverse complement strand
TATGTGTTAAATAATGCATCGGTAACCGGTTTTAATACTGATTTTTTGCTAACATCCTATTATAACGAAGGGGTTACCATTGTAGATGCAGCTCGTCCTGCAAACTTAGTTGAAGTTGGTAATTACGATACCAATAACCTTTCTGGCTCAAGCTACGATGGTACTTGGGGCGTTTATGGTTTTTTACCTTCTGGTAATTTAATTTTATCAGACATGACTTTGGGTTTATTTGTTGTTAAGCCAACTTATAAAAGAGCTGCGTATTTAGAAGGAACCATCTTAGATGCTACAACAGGTTTAGCTATACCCAATGCCAGTATTGAAATATTGTCTAATTCAAAATTGAAATATTCAGGATTAGATGGATCATTTAAAACGGGTATAGTAGATACTGGTATGCTAAACGTGAGTATAAGTAAAACAGGTTATAGAACAGTGTCTACTTCATTTAATTTTACTTCTGGAGTAGTGAATAATCAAACTATTAATTTATATCCAGATGGCACGGGAGTCAATGATTTCAACAATAATAGCCAGTGGAAAGTTTATCCAACTACCTTTGATGCGAGTATCAATATTCAATTAAATGAGATGCACAATGGAAAAATTACCATCACAGATATTACAGGCTGCCAGGTATTCCAAACAAAAAGCAATGGAGCTGCAGTTCAACAATTAGATTTATCAAATTTAGCAGCAGGGATGTATGTGATCAAATACACCAATCAATCAAACCAAACATTTCAACAAAAAATCTTTAAAAAATAATTATGAATTTTATTTCTACTAAGTTTAAAGCTTCGGTTTTATTTTTATTTATTACAGTATGTTTGACAAAACAAGCTGCTGCACAAAATACCAACATTCAATATCGTTCAAACATTCCATATGCATTGCTTTCAAATATTTGGGGTTATGTTGATACCACAGGCAAAGAGTATGCGCTTGTAGGGGCTAATAATGGCCTCTCGATAGTCAATGTTTCCAATCCAGCTCAACCATTTAAAAGATTTTTTGTACCAGGTCCTACATCTTCTTGGAGAGAAGTTAGAACATGGGGTAAATATGCTTACGTAACAACCGAAGCGGGTACCGGTGTAAAAATTGTAGACATGAGTTATTTTCCAGATACCATTTATTCGAAGAACTATACAGGTGATGGCGCTGTTGCAGGCTTTATAGATCAAATTCATGCTTTACACATAGACAATGGTAAATTGTATTTGTATGGTGGTAATCATCAAAATGGTCGTGCTAAGGTTTTCAGTTTATCCGATCCATGGAACCCACAATATTTAGGAACAGTTTCTAATAATTATGTACACGATGGCTATGTGAGTAACGACACATTATATTCGGGACAAATTTATAATGGTACTTTAGAAATTATTGATGCGCGCAACCCTGCGGCTCCAGTTGTCATTAATACACAATTAACACCAAAACAATTCACGCATAATACTTGGATGTCTACCAATCGAAAAGTGATTTATACAACCGACGAAGTAGTAGGCGCTTGGGTTACATCTTACGATATTTCAGATTATTCGAATATCAAAGAATTAGATCGTTATCAATCACCGGCTAGTGAAGGTTCTATTTGTCATAATACTTATGTACTCAATAATGCAGCAGTAACTGGGCACAATACCGATTTTTTATTGACCAGTTATTATACTGATGGCGTTACCATTGTGGATGCAAGTCGTCCAGATAATTTAGTGCAAGTAGGCAATTACGATACTTCACCGGCTTATACTGGCGGAACTTTTAATGGTGCTTGGGGAGTATATCCTTATTTACCTTCAGGAAATTTACTTATTTCTGATATGGAAAATGGATTGTTTGTATTAACCCCAAGCTACCGCAGGGCTTGCTTTTTAGAAGGAGTAGTAACCGATCAATTAACTCAAAATGCCATTGCTGGTGCAACCATAACCGTATTAAACAAAGCACAATTAAATAGTATCACTAAATTTAATGGGGTATTTAAAACAGGTACCGTAGATTCTGGAACTTATACCATACAAGTTTCGGCACCTGGTTATATTTCACAAACGATTAACAATGTAGTATTGAAAAATGGGGTTGTGACTAATCTACCTATTTTACTTTCAGAGAGATTGAATTTTAATTATATAAGTTTTGTTCAACTGAAAGATAGTGCCAATATTAAAATTGCAAATGCCCAAGTAATGATAAAGAATGCTGAATTCAATATCAAAGCAACCACCGATGCAAATGGGATGTTCTCTGTAATGCCATTCTATGCTGGGATTTATGCGGCTTATATTGGTAAAGAAGGTTATCAAACTGCATTTTACGATTCCACATTATATACCCCAAGTACTGGTGTTTTAGCTTACGAATTGAAAAAGGGTTTTTATGATGATTTTATTTTTCAAAATAATTGGACGGTGAGTGGCAATGCGCAAAGAGGTGCTTGGGTAAAAGGGGAACCAATTGGTACCGTATTAACTGGTCAACAAATTGCGCCCGAATTTGATGCAGCAAATGATTTTGGCGATGAGTGTTATGTAACAGGTAATGGTGGCGGAGCAGCTGGTACAGACGATATCGATAATGGTTATACTACTTTAACTTCTCCAACTTTTGATTTGAGTAATTATATTGCACCAGCCATTTCTTATCAAAGATGGTTTGCCAATTCTGGTGGTTCGGGTAATCCAAACGATACCTTAAAAGTTATTTTATCTAATGGGACGATTCAAAAAATAGTAGAAGTGGTAACGGCTGCAACTGCTAAAAATAATTCTTGGGTAGAAAAGCAGATTTTAGTCAACGATTATTTTCCTTCAACAGCTAATAAATCTCAAATGCAAATTTCATTTGTAACAGGTGATGATGCAACAGGGCATTTGGTAGAAGCAGGGGTGGACAAAGTACTGGTATTGGAAACAGCAAAAGTGGGAGTTGTAAACCATTCAACCATTGTTTCTTCTATGTCAGTTTATCCTAATCCAATAGCCGAAAATTCACAAATTGTATATCAATTAAATGATTTAGCAAAAGCAGCTAAAATTGAATTAATCGATTTTCAAGGAAGGGTTGTAAAAACCTATGCATTGCATGCAGATAGGGGTCATATGAATTTAGATTTTCCAATAGCAACGGGCATTTACTTGCTTAAATTAACAAATGGAAACGAACAATTAACTCAAAAAATCATCAAGTAATTAAATAATAGCTCATAAAAAAAGGCTGCGTTTATTATAAACGCAGCCTTTTTTTGTATATTATTTAAATGCTATTTAGCAAGCAACAATCGTAAACTCATAGCTTTCCATAATAAGGTTTGCCAATAAGTTTTTACATGCTTGGTCTACTAATTCTTTTGCTTGAGCTTCAGAATCTGCAGTTATTTCAAGGCTAATGTGTTTACCAATTCTTACATTTTGAATAGTAGTTAAGCCTAGGTTTTTCATGCTACTGCTCACTGCTTTTCCTTGTGGGTCTAAGATTTCTTTCTTAGGCATTACATTTATTTCTGCTTGAAATTTCATATAGATAATGGTTTTTATTTTAGCTAATAATTTTATTTTTTGATACCATCGATAATAGGAGGTATGATATTATGATC
>CAJBBN010000094.1 GCA_903951325.1 uncultured bacterium | reverse complement strand
TTTGCACAAAATAATTATGCAGTTGCTTTAATTGATATTAATCCAGAGGCTTTAGCAAAAGCATTAGCTACCATTGCTAAAAACCTCGATCGTATGGTCAGTAAAGGCAGTATTAGCGAGGAAATCAAAGCGCAAACACTCGCAAATATTACTACCTATACTTCTTTAGCAGAAGGCGTTAAAACCGCCGATTTAATTATTGAAGCTGCTACAGAAAACCCTACTATTAAAAAGAAAATTTTTACAGATTTATCAGCATTAGCTGGGCCAAATGCCATATTAGCAACCAATACTTCTTCTATTTCAATTACTGAAATTGCAGCTGTTACTACTCGTCCAGCACATGTTATTGGTATGCATTTTATGAACCCAGTGCCTATTATGAAACTGGTTGAAGTGATTAAAGGTTACCAAACTTCGCAAGCAGTTTGCGATACCATTATGGAATTGTCTATCAAAATTGGTAAAACACCAACATTGGTAAATGATTATCCAGGTTTTATTGCCAACCGAATTTTAATGCCCATGATCAACGAAGCCATCTATTCTTTATTTGAAGGAATTGCTGGTGTTGCCGAGATAGATACCGTTATGAAATTAGGCATGTCTCATCCTATGGGACCGCTTCAATTAGCTGATTTTATTGGTCTTGATGTTTGCTTAGCCATATTAAATGTTTTACATGATGGTTTTGGAAATCCAAAATATGCACCTTGTCCATTATTAGTAAAAATGGTTACCGCTGGCGATTTAGGCGTAAAATCTGGTAAAGGTTTTTATGATTATGCAGCAGGAATGAAAGACGCAAAAGTAGCGGCTAATTTCTTGAAATAATTTTTACTTCGTCGGATTCCAAATAATTTCTTGTTCAATCATTGCCATATTTGAAGATTTATCTTCGTCTGTTGCAATTGGATATATCCTAGCTTTTAAGAATTGTGGTGTTAAAATACTTTTGACATTGTTTTCAAAAAACAGGGAAACTACTACCCTTCCCTCCGATTTTGCGGGCACCGCATTTATTTTCCAAACAAGTCCCTGTGTATCGATTTTATTGACTTTTGGATAGGAATTGAGTAATTTACTATAGGCGTTTGTTTGCAATTCTATGCTAATATCTTGACTCAACATTCCCTTATTTTGATAGGCAATACTCACACTATAGGTGTTTCCTAGTTTCATAGAATCAGCATGAATTTGTATCGCTAAATCATGCAAAACTTCGGGTTCATTTGCTATTGAAATATTAGCCGGAATTAATTCAGGAATTAAATTTGGGCTTAATAAATAAGTTTCATTTGTTTTTAAAAATCGATAATTACTTGTTCGGCCATCGGTCCATAAAACTTGTAGGCTATCTATAATACTTGCATTTGCAACACCAAAATGAACATCATAGGTATTGTTTGCAGGTAATCCATTTTTTGTTTGCAACTCTTTAAACTGCCACACACCTTGTGTTTTAAGCGCAATCTTAGCTCCAATGGCATAAAAATTTAAACCTTCTTGTCTTAATTTAAATTTTATAAAATTCCCTTGTAAACTTTTTTGATAAGCCACTTGGTGTTCATTTCCAATTATAGAATGACTATAAATATCTACCGCGCCATCATTATTTAAATCTAATAAATGAATGGCACCGTTCAACATTTCTTGTTTACTTAAATTATTTGCGATGGATTGAAAAACAAAATGATCCTTGTTTTTAAAAATCGAAACGGAATAATCTGCATGGCTAATCATTAAATCTTGAAGGCCATCGTTATCAAGATCTGCAAAATCGGCGGCAATCATGGAAGAAGTGATGTCATTGCTAATGCTAGTATGCCATTCAAAATTGCCCTTGCCCTTATTTTCGTATAAGGCACTTGCTGAACCAAAATTAAGCAGTAAAAGGTCTAAGTCTCCATCGTTATCTAGGTCCGACCATGCAGCCCCTCTGGTATTTGCTAAGTGATTATCTAAATTTGTAGTAGATTCTTGAAAATCTCCTTTGCCATTATTGAGGTATAATTTTGGAAAAACAGCATTGGCTTTTGGATTCCAAATACTTGCATTAGTGATCAATAAATCTGGATCGTTATCTGCATCTACATCTGCAAAAGAAGCATGAAAAGCATTATTCTCTTGGCAAATATTTTCGTGCTTAAAAGATTTTTCAAAAATTCCATTACCCTTATTGATAAATAAAATATTTTTTTGCCCAAAAATGCTATTTTGAAAAATGTCTAAATCTCCGTCTAAGTCTATATCCGATGCAGCAAAACCATTGGCATTGCCGCCAAATTGATCGAATAAACTTGATTTTATTTGATAGTGATTTGCTTTTATTTGAAAAAAAGAATTGGGATTATTTACAATAGAGCCTTTAAGTATTTGTAAACTAGCTTGGTGGTTCGCATCTATTAAAAGACTATGTCTATTAATGAAAGTATCTGCAAAAAAACGACTGGTAGTACCCGCTTCAAACTGTTGCGCTA
>CAJBBN010000093.1 GCA_903951325.1 uncultured bacterium | reverse complement strand
TAACGATATCTTTAAAAAATTAAGAGTGGCGCTACAGCTCAGAAACGATCAAATAATCGAAATTCTGGGTTTGGTTAATTTTAGAATTACTCCAACAGAACTATCTGCTTTTTTCAGAGCAGATGATCACCCAAATTTCAAGCCCTGTGGAGATCAAATTTTGAGGAATTTTTTAAATGGCTTGATCATACATAAAAGAGGTCCGATGGAGAATCCAGCGGAATCAACAGAAACTAAAAAACTATAATTATGGTATTTATTATTTTAGGCGTTATCGTATTATTATTAGGCCGTTCATTTTTAGCAAAGAATCCACAATACGGAAAATCGCAATCAGTCGTTTATTTTTCTGCAGGGGTATTATTTTTATTAGGATTAAGCACCTCGGTATTTAAAATGATTGATGCCGGTCAGGTTGGCGTGCAATCTATGTTCGGAAAAGTGAATCAAGCAACTTTGCCAAGTGGACTGAATGTGATAAATCCATTAATGGATGTTACCTTATTTGATATTAAAACGCAAAACTATA
This sequence comes from uncultured bacterium, assembly GCA_903951325.1. Lineage (GTDB taxonomy): Bacteria > Bacteroidota > Bacteroidia > Sphingobacteriales > Sphingobacteriaceae > CAIKLP01. The sequence continues at coordinate 5,061 of CAJBBN010000093.1, read as the reverse complement.
CCATGTCTGGTGTACACGACGAAGGAGATAAAAGTGGAGATGACGCTATCAGGGTTTTAACATCCGATGGTTTAGAGGTAGTGGTTGACCTAACGGTTTTATTTAAAATTTTACCTTCAGAAGCACCCCGAATTTTACAAGAAATTGGGCCTAATTATTTAGATAAAATTGTTAGGCCAATCACTAGAACTAAAATTAGAGATAATGCCGTTTATTACGATGCAATTTCTTTGTATTCCACTAAGAGAGATGAATTTCAATCACGCATTTATAATAGTATTGCTTCCGATTTCAAAAAAAGAGGCTTGGTATTAGAGCAATTATTGGTAAGAAATATTACCCTTCCGGTATCTGTTAAAGTTACTATTGAATCTAAAATCAATGCAGAACAAGATGCACAAAAAATGCAATTTGTATTACAAAAAGAAAAGCAAGAAGCGGAGCGTAAACGAGTAGAAGCGCAAGGTATAGCCGATTACCAAAGAATTTTAAGCACTGGCTTAAGCGACAAACAATTGCAATACGAAATGATCAAAGCACAAAAAGAAATCGCGACATCACCTAATACTAAAGTCATTATCATTGGCAATAGTAAAGGAATGCCCATCATGCTTGGAGACAAGTAATAAAAATTTATTACAAAAAAATAGCCTTGCAATTTTGCAAGGCTATTTTTTTGGAATTTTTTATTTAACCAGCAATAGAAACACCAATTAGTTTTCCTATTCCAAAAGTAATAGCAGCAGCAGCTAATCCAAATAGTACTTGTCTAAATCCAGAATACCAAATATTTTTACCCGTAAATAAAGTAATGGCTGCACCAATTAAAAACAGGCCAAATGCACTGGCAATTACACAAACAATAATAGCGGTATAGCCAGTCAAGAATAAAAAAGGAAGTAGTGGAATAATTGCGCCAATGGCAAAAAGTATAAAGGAATAAACCGCAGCTTCCATGGCAGAACCATTTAATTCTTCTGGATTAATTCCCAATTCTTCTTTAATTAATATTTGGTGTGCAAGCGTTTTATCTTGCATAATTTCGTTAGCCATTTCTTTAGCTTGTGCCTCAGGAATTCCTTTAGCCATATAGATTAAAGCCAATTCTCTTTTTTCACCTTCCGGATTATTTTCTAATTCGTCCATCTCTAATTCCATTTGATTTTCGTAAAGTTCTTGTGAGCTTTTTACCGAAATCCATTCGCCTAAAGACATAGATAATGCACCAGCTAATAACCCTGCGATACCTGCTAATGCTACACCAACTTGGCTTGCGCTTGCACCAGCTACACCCATTACTAAACTAAAATTAGACACTAGCCCATCGTTGCCACCTAAAACAGCCGCTCTTAATGCATTACCACCAACCGATCGATGGCGACTTTCGAATTTTGCAACAGAACTACCTGTTGCTTCTTTTTCTTGCTCTAATAAAGTGCGTAATATTTTTACGTGGTTTGTTTCTGTACCAGTTAATGGAATTTGCATACTTCTTTTGGCATTTACTACTGCATTGGCTAATACTTTTTCTGTATCCATTAGCACACCCAATACATAATCGTAGCTAAATGTTTTACCTATAAAATTTAAAGCCTTGGCTCTAAATGAAGGGCCAGGAAGCGTTACAGGCCTTTGACTATCTAATTGCTCTAAAAAAGCAATGGCATGTCCTTCCTCAATTTCACTCATTTGCTTGAAGACATTTGCAACGGCTACATCAGATTCGTTGGCTGCAAGTTTTGCATATAAATAACTTGCATCTATTTCGGTTTGTATACTAGAATTCTTTATCATCTTTTTTAGCTAAAAATTTCAATCTCTTGCGTGCTAGGTTAAAGCTATCATTTAATAAGCTCTTTTGCTATGTTCTTCCTTATTATTGATTAAAAACACTTTGTGCGGGTAAAGCTATGTTATCAAAATTAAATAAAGATGCGTTTTCCCAAGGAGAACCAGTGGTAGACTGCGGGCCTTTAAATGCAACAAGTTCGGCTCCCCAATAGCAAAAACCAATGCCTTTTGGAACACTCGAAATCACTTCTTTTATTTTAAATAAAAAATCTTTTTGTCCCAAAGCAGTAGCTGGATAGGCAGGTAAAATAAGATCGCTATCGGAGCCAAAAATATTATTGGTCCAATCGTTGTAGCCCAGTGTAAATGGATAGGCTACTTCTGCAATAAGAATGTCTTTTTGAAAATTAGCCGCAAGATTATTTAAGCTAGAATTTAAAATTCCGATGTTTTTTCCATGCCATTTTGGATAATAAGAAATCCCCATAATATCATAACTAATGGGCCTAACTTTTTGAAAAAATCCAGCTGCATTTTCGTATCCAGCATAATGGAGTATAATTTTACAATTAGGGTCACTCTTTCTAATTACCCTACTTGCGGTATCTAGTATCCCTAAAAATTGTTGCTCATTATATACATGTGCCAATGGCCAAAGCAATCCCGAATTTATTTCGTTCCCAATTTGAATATAATCAGGATGAATGGCATTCATTATTTCTTGCGTGTATTGCGCTACGGAATCTTTTAAAGTAAAATAATTTAAATTCTGCCAAGCTGCTGGAATTTGCTGTTGTCCTGGATCGGCCCACCAATCTGAATAATGGACCGTAATCCAAACTTTCAGGCCCATTGCTTTAATTCTTTTAGCAAATGCCGAAACCTCTTTTAGGTCGCAATGCTTACTGCTAGGAGTATGCCATAATCTAAGCCGAATAGTATTGCAACCATTTTGTTGTAATATTTGCAGTGCATTTAAGGACACATCTTGTTCGGTATAAAATTTCGTGTTCTCTGCTTCAATTTCTGGTAATGCAGAGCAGTCTGCTCCCTTGATAAAAAATTTGCTATTGTTATTTGGTAAATTTTCTTCTGTACAAGAAAATAGAAATAACAGTAATACAATCCAAAATAATTTAGGATTCATTAATTTTTTTCAATTACAAAAGTCAAATACTTTTTTTCTTTTAAAAATTTCTCTGGGTTAATGGCAGCAAATTCTTTTTGCATTTTTTTATCAATACCATTACGCAGGTCTTGAGTTAAGTAATATAACCACCCTTTTTTATATCTCAGTTTTTCAAATGCAAAATGCTTAAGCGGAATTAAAAACCTTTCGGCATACATATTGATCCATTTAATAGTAGGCAATGCATTTAAGGTAATATCTTGGAAGTAGCTGATTTTCCAACCTTTTGAGGCAATTTTTTCTTTAAAAGTTTCTAAAATTTGACCAGATTTTTCAATGCCAGAAGTGTCGTGTCTAAAATAATCAACAATAATCCATTGGCCATTAGCAGTAAGTAAATGATCAACATGTGCAATGGCAGTATCTAAGTCGATGTATTGTAAAGATTCTGAATTAATAATAGTATCATATTTATTTGTTGATTGAAAATCTTCAAATTTAGTATGGTAACATTTAACCCCATTATATTTTTGGTCAATGTGATTTTTCTGATTGATATTAGGGGTTAAGGCTTCTACTTTTAAATTTCCTGCCGCTAACATACCAGATAAACCACCCATACCACATCCTACATCTAAAATTAATCCATCTTTATTTTTAATTAAATCGATGATATTCTGTGCATATTTAATTTGTGCATCTTCAATAGCTTTAAGAGAAATATCTTCTGCAGCAATATCAATGTTTTCAAAATAACCATAGTGCAACATATCACTTTTTAACACCTTACTATATAGGTATAATTCTAAATCATAGGTTGATTTATCGAATTTTGCATTCGCTTGGTGAAACTGATAAGCTTTAATCCATTGCAATGGATTCAGTATGTTCAATAAGGACTTTTTCATTTTTTAAATTTACAACCTACAAAATAGTAATAAATTAAAAATATAACAATTAAGCGGCATTATAAGGTGTTAATGCATGCATTCTGAATTAATTGTTCATAAAACTGAATAATTAATTGGTAATTATCGATGCCTACTTTTTCGTTAATGCCATGAATTCCTTTTAAAGCTGTTGCATCTAATTGAACAGGTAAAAAGCGATACCTATTTTCAGAAATACCAGTGTAGTGTTTTTGATCGGTTGCAGCAATCATTAAGGATGGTGCAACAATGGTATTATTGAAAACTTCTTTTATGGTTTTGCTAATGGCTTTGTATGCTTTATTGTCAATGGGAGAAATACTGGTTGCCGGACTAAAATCTTCACTTATATTAATTTCAATTCGATCATCGGCAATGGTATTTTTTAAATAGTTTCGTACAGTTTTATCGTCATCTCCGGGTAATAATCTAAAGTTTATAGTTGCTTTAGCAATCATTGGTATAACATTTTCTTTCATTCCGCTTTGTAAAAGCGTAGCTGCCGAAGTGCTTGTAACCAGTGCATTTCCGGTATTAGTCGCTTGGTATTTTTGGATAATTAATTTTTCAAATAACCATTGATTGGCAAAAGCCATTTTGTTTACAAAACTTAATTCGGGCCCAATGTCGTTGATGAAAAATTGTACAGGCTCCGAAATTTTAGAAGGCATTGGATTGTTTTTTAATTTTACTAATGCTTCGGAAAGTACCGCTATTGCATTTTCTTTTTTCGGCATAGAAGAATGGCCGCCATCTACTTTAGCTGTTAGCGTAGCCGTTGCATAACCTTTTTCGGCAATACCTATTAAAGCAGCAGGCGCTTTTAATCCAGGAACAATGCCATCGGTTATCACTAAACCTTCGTCTAAAATAAATTCGGCTTGTATATTTCTTTTTCTTAAAATAGTAGCAATGGCTTTTGCCCCCGTATTGCCGCCTAGCTCCTCGTCGTGGCCGAAAGCCATGATGATACTGCGTGCTGGCTCGAAGCCTTTATTCAATAGTTTTTCAACAGATTCTAAAATAGCAATCACCGCTACTTTATCATCTAGGCTCCCTCTGCCATGTATAAATTTTTCAGAAATAAATCCACTAAATGCAGGGTATTCCCATTGTTTACGACTGGCACGGTTTGAGGAACTGTCCGACTTCGAGTATCAAAAGCGCAATGAGACCAATGAGATCTTCATTCCGGTGGCCGAGCGCCTTGGC
>CAJBBN010000092.1 GCA_903951325.1 uncultured bacterium | reverse complement strand
TGTAAGCCTTATCGTTACTACCTACTAATAAAGTATTGAATCCGATAATACGCTGCTTTACTAAAAACTTGGTACGCGTGGTAATAATAAATCTAGGAATATAAGTTAAGAAAAACTGCAGCGTAACCAGGGTTAAAAAAGACAAATAATAATCGGTGTAATTGGCTACTTGGTCGTCTAAAATTAATACGAAGAAAATTACCAATACCCCTAAAAATGTTTGGCTAAAGGTTTGCACCATTTCTTTTAACCTCGATTTTTTATACACATTTTTATAAGTACCTGTTAAATAGTATAAAGTCATCCAATAAATTGGAATAAAAATGATAGCCAAATAAAAATTCTTATCTAAATCAAGCGGAATACTATAGCCAAATTTTAAAGGCTCTACATAAATTTTTCGATAAGCGAAAAAGCATACCCATACCAATACTGCCGAAATATAATCGAGCAAAATATATTTAAATGCTTGTACCCTTTTATTGATCATTGATAAATTAGCTGAAAATTATCGAGTAAAATTTGCGACTGTGTTTGCGTTTTAAGATGATCTGCTTTTATATAAACCTTGAATTTATTATTAATAGTCTGGGAAACCTCTGAGGCCACATTTAAATACACTTTACGCCATTCGCCATTGCTAGGGTTTAAACTGATAAAAGGCACATCGGTTACCAAACCCGTTATAATATTAATACCATATAATCCTACCCTTAAAGGAGTTTGTGTGCGATAAGAAATTTCGATGTAAACTGGCCTGCGATTGGTGGGTAAAGTATACGATTTTGCCGTTTCCATGATGAGCGTAGAATCGGTTTTGTTTAAAATAATTTCGCCGGAATAATTTCCATCGAGTACCAAAGAATCTACACTGGTTTTAAATATGGTATCGGCCGCGCTGCCCGCTGCAATTTTAAAAATTGTTCCAGCACCTTCAAAACCCTCTGCTTTATCGTCGCCCCACTCTACTGGATATTTAACTACGGCTTTATCGTATGAATATCTGGGTAATATCGTATCTGTTTTGCCTTTCTCAAAATTGACATCTTGATTAAAAGAAGTAAAAAAAGGAAATATTTCGCGGTCGTTGGAATTGCCATTTTTAAGCACCCCTGCATATACTCTTACGCGGTGTGTACCTTCGGAAATTAACAATGGAAAAACAGAAGGGTAATCGTATATGCCCACTAATTTACCATCTACAAATACCCAAGCATCGGTAATCTTTTGGGTATTTCTTTTGATGATAATTGGCGTGCCATTCACCGTATCGACAAATAAAAATGAATCAATTCTAAGATAACATGGTATTTCTTCAGAAGGATTGATAACTTCGCATGATGAGAATAGCTGAGCTGTAAAAAAGGCAAATAAAATAAAAAACAAGGTTTGTTTTCTCATACAACAATTTAAATTTGCGCAATTATAGCCATTTATTAGAAAATAACTGAACGTTTAACGCTAATAAAGGCTTTATAGTATATAAAAAATGAATTTTCCAGCATTTACCGATACCTACCGCCAAAAAGGCGAAAGAAAGCTATTAGCAGCCCAATTACAGAAAAAAGGCATCAACGACGAGAAGGTATTGGCGGTTATCGCAGAAGTTCCTCGACATTTTTTCTTTCCTAAAGATTTCTGGGACCATGCTTACGAAGACAAAGCTTTTCAAATTGGTGCAGGGCAAACTATTTCGCATCCGCATACGGTGGCTTACCAAAGTCAATTATTAGGTATTTCTGAAGGTGATGTGGTCTTAGAAATTGGTACAGGATCGGGTTATCAAACAGCCGTATTGTTAGCCTTAGGTGCCGAAGTTTATTCGATAGAAAGACAAGAAGAATTATACGAAAAAACAAAAGCGCTTTTTAATCAATTAAAATTAGAGGCTTATTTATTTTTTGGCGATGGTTCTAAAGGGCTAGCAGAAAAAGGCCCATTCGATAAAATCATTTGCACCGCTGGCGCACCAACTATTCCAATAAATTTATTAGCACAATTAAAAATTACTGGTAAAATGGTAATTCCGGTTGGCGATGAAAAAAATCAAAAAATGAATTTAGTAACGCGTATCAGCGAAAAAGAATTTCATACACAAGAGCTAGAAACCTTTAGATTTGTGCCTTTGATAGGCGAGCAAGCATGGTAGTTTTTAAATAAAGACTATTTTAAGCGACGATCCATTTCTATTTTTGCGTCTTTTTCTTTTAAAGTATCGCGTTTGTCGTGCAATTTTTTTCCTTTAGCTATTCCAATTTCTACTTTTGCAAAACCACGCTCGTTGATCACAATGGCAAGCGGAATAATGGTCATGCCCACATCTTTTAATTTACCTTGAATTTTTTTGAGCTCTTTTTTATTTAATAATAATTTGCGCTCGCGCTTGGGTGCATGATTATAAAATGAACCAAAAGAATATTCGGCAATGTGGATGTTCATTAAATATAATTCGTTGCCAATAAAACTGCAATAACCATCGGTAATAGTGGCTTTGCCAGCCCTAATAGATTTAATCTCGGTACCCATTAATTGAATACCCGCTTCATATTTTTCAATAATAAAGTATTCAAAATTGGCTTGTTTATTTTTAATCAGTACCCCGGCAGTCATGTTTATCGAATAATTAATACAGGCACTTTTACACGGTGCCTTAACGAATCTAATGTGGTGCCAAAGATAATATCTTTTATTCCTTTATGGCCATGTGCACCCAAAACCAATAAATCTATTTGAGATTGATTCACAATTTGCGCAATGGCTTTGGCCGGATTGCCATAGCCTAAGGCAATTTCTACTTGGTAGCCTTGCGCCATTAAATCTTGTTGGTATTTTTCTAAGTTAAGGCGATCGGCCCTACTCTCGTGGTCGTCGCTGGCCTGGCCCGCATAATTAGCATTCACCGTTTCTATACTATGAATTAATAAATAAGTGGCTTCGGTTCCACCTTGCTGAATGGCAGCGGTAATGGTTTGTTTGTCTACCGCCGAAAAACCAATGGCTATGGCAATTCTATTTGGTTTAGCAGGAATTTGAATATTAAAGTTTTCTGCAATACCATGTGGAATTAAATTTTTAGACAATTGAATATTAAAAAAGGGTGCTAGAAAAATATAAACTAATAAAATGGCTGATAGTATTAAACAAATAATCACTGCTATTTCATTTGAATCTAAATGATCTGGCGTAAGCGCTAACCAGCTATTTAATTGGTTAATCACCAATTTCACATTTAAACTAACAACTATAATTGCCGCAAGCCAAGCCATTAATTTTACTTTCCAACCAATGGCAAATTCTTTCATTTCTTTTTTATCAGAAGTAAAATGAATAAGTGGAATAATGGCAAAGCCTAATTGTAAACTCAAAATTACCTGCGAAAAAATAAGCAGTTTTCCGAGCGAAGCTTCACCGAAATAATAGATCGTAAACATAGCCGGAACTACCGCCAGTAAACGGGTAATTAACCTACGCAGCCAAGGCCTAATGCGTAAATTTAAATAACCTTCCATAATTATTTGCCCAGCTAAAGTACCTGTTACCGTTGAGCTTTGGCCAGCGCAAATTAAAGCAATGGCAAATAATGTGGGTGCCAAATTTCCAAAAATATGCGAAAGTAAACGGTGCGCATCTTGAATTTCTGCTACTTGCTGAAAACCATTATTATGAAATGCGGCAGCTGCTAAAATTAAAATGGCTGCGTTTACAAAAAATGCTAAGTTCAGTGCAATGGTCGAATCAATAAAATTATATTTGATGGCATCTTTTATGCCCTTAAAAGTTTTTTTAATCGAACGAGTTTGAACCAAAGAAGAATGTAAATATAAATTATGCGGCATCACGGTTGCACCAATAATACCAATGGCAATGTATAAGGCATCTGCGCTCAAAGCCGATGGAATAAAGCCTTTGCCAATGGCTACAAAATCTGGCTGCACAATAAACATTTCTATTAAAAAAGAAACCCCAATAATGACTACTAAAGAAATAATAAATCGTTCGAGTATTTTAATGCCCCTATTCATTAAAAATAAAAGCAAAATGGTATCGAGTACCGAAATCGAAAT
>CAJBBN010000091.1 GCA_903951325.1 uncultured bacterium | reverse complement strand
TACTTACTTATCGATTGCAACCGATATTACCGATGCCAATGAAATGATTAAAACGGCGAAAGTAGAATACTGGAAAAAAAATAAACCAGAATTACATAAAAGACCAACCATATTTTCTATCTATAGAAAACAATAATGTCGATACCTTTAGCAGAACGATTAAGGCCTAGTAATTTAGACCACTATATTGGCCAATCCCATTTAGTTGGAAAAGGGGCTGTATTGCGCAATGCTATTGAATCTGGAATAATTCCATCTATGATATTTTGGGGGCCACCCGGTGTAGGCAAAACAACTTTAGCGCATATTATTTCGCAACAACTCAAGCGTCCGTTTTATGCATTGAGTGCCATTAATTCTGGCGTAAAAGATATTAGAGAAGTAATTGAAAAAGCGAAAAGTCAAAGTTTTTTTGGCGCGGCAAATCCTATTTTATTTATCGACGAAATTCATCGATTTAGTAAATCACAACAAGACTCTTTATTGGGCGCAGTAGAAAAAGGAGTTGTTACTCTTGTGGGCGCCACAACCGAAAACCCTTCGTTCGAAGTCATCTCTGCGCTCTTATCAAGATGTCAAGTTTATATTTTAAAAAATCTTTCCAAAGAAGAGTTAATTGCATTGCTCGGCATTGCCATTAAAGAAGACGAAACCCTGCGAACAAAAAATATTGAAATAGCCGAACACGAAGCATTATTAAGGCTTTCGGGTGGCGATGGCAGAAAATTATTAAATGTTTTTGAACTTGTTGTACAAGCAATTCCAACAAAAGATGTTGTCATTACCAACGAAAATGTAATGGCCATTGTGCAACAAAATATTGCACTATATGATAAAGCAGGTGAACAACATTACGATATTGTTTCTGCACTCATCAAATCCATTCGCGGCAGCGATCCGAATGCAAGTGTATATTGGTTGGCTCGCATGATTGAGGGTGGAGAAGATCCATTATTTATTGCTAGGCGTTTAATTATTTTAGCATCAGAAGATATTGGAAATGCCAATCCAAATGCATTACTCTTAGCCAATAATTGTTTTCAAGCAGTCAATACCATTGGTATGCCCGAAGCCAGAATTATACTTTCGCAAACCGTTATTTATTTGGCTACCAGTGTTAAAAGTAACAGTGCCATCTTAGCCATTGATCAGGCTTTAGCTAATGTTAGAGAAACCGGCAACCTATCGGTGCCATTGGATTTGCGAAATGCACCCACTAAATTAATGAAAGATATTGGTTACGGTAAATCATACCAATATGCCCATGCATACGAAGGAAATTTTGTAACGCAAGAATATTTGCCAATAGAACTTGCCTCCCATGTTTTTTACCAACCAGGAAACAACCCAAAAGAAAACGAGATTAGAAAAAATCTAGCGCAACTTTGGAAAGCTAAATATGGCTATTAAAATGAATCCGAAAAATAATTATACACTACTCATAGAAAAACTCGACGAGTTTATTAAAAAGTATCATCAACAAAAACTGATACGAGGGTGTATTTATTTTGCCAGTTTTACGCTCATTTCTTTTTTACTCATTAATAGTTTAGAGTTTTATTTATTCTTATCGCCAGTTATTAAAAAAATACTGTGGCTAGTTTATTTACTTGCGGTTGTTTATTTAATTATTAGATGGTTAATGCAACCGGCATTAAATTTACTAAGACTGCGAAAAACACTAGATTATGCTGCTGCTGCAAATATACTTTCGGCTCATTTTACGGAAGTTAAAGATCAATTAATCAATGTTTTACAACTCAACGAACAAGCCGCTCATGCAGGTCAAAATACCGAATTAATTTTAGCCAGTATCCAACAAAAAACGGAACGCTTAAAACCCATTCCGTTTGTTAAAGCCATAGATCTTAAACAAAACAAAAAACGATTACAATATGCTTTAATTCCCTTTTGCATATTGTTACTAACGGCAATTGTCAATCCTAATTTTATCAAACAAGGAGGCACACGATTAATTCATTTCAATAAAAGTTATGCAAAGCCAGCGAGTTTTGAGTTTCATTTAAAAAACAAATCGCTTGTGGTTAAACAAGGCGATGCACTCAAGCTCAAACTGGAATTAAGCGGCGATCCAATTCCACAAGACATACAATTAGTAATCAATAACAATAGTTATAAACTAGAAAAAATAACAAACAGTACCTTCGAATACACTTTGCTTAACCTAAGGCAAAACAGCAGCTTTTATTTTCAGGCACTTGGATACGATTCGGAAATATATGAAGTAACGGTTTTGCCTAATCCGGCAATCGTTAAGTTTGAAATACAAGTAAACTATCCTAATTATTTACATAAAGCCGCCGAAACAGTTAAAAACACTGGCAATTTAACCATACCCGCAGGTAGCAAACTCCATTGGATATTCCAAACTAAAGCTGCAGATGATATCCTTTTTATAAGTAATCAACAAACTGAAAAAATAAGTATAACAGAAAATCAGGCTAATTATAGAAAACAAATCCTTAAAAATTTAAACTATAGTATTCAAGCAAAAAACAAAAACAGCTTTATAACAGAGCCCATTAATTATGTTATAGAAGTAATACCCGATTTATATCCTAGCATTCGAGTAATGCAAGCAAAGGATTCTAGCAACCGTGCTAATTTATTTTTTAGTGGCGTAATTAAAGATGATTATGGTTTAAGCAAACTCGAATTTCATTATAGCATTACTAAAACAAATAAAGAAACACTTAGTAAAAGAGTGTCAATTCCCATACGAGTTGGCGCAACAAGCGAACAGATTTTTTATCATATCAATACCAGCGATTTAGGATTAGCGCTCGAAGACGAATTACAATATTACTTCGAAGTATGGGATAATGATGGTTTAAATGGGCCTAAATCGAGCAAATCTGAATTGTTTGTATATCAGGCGCCAAGTGTGGCTAGCATCAGTAAAGAAGAAAATGATGCCAATAAAGCACTCAAAGATAAAATTGCCTCGGCTATTAAACAAGCAGAAAAAATTCAGAAAGAGGCTAAAAAAATAAACGAAAAATTACGCGATAAAAAAGAGCTGAATTTTGAAGAGAAAAAAGAAGTAGCCGAATTAATTGCCAATCAAAAGAAATTAGCCGAAGAAGTAAAAGAAATACAAAATCAAAATATAACGAATAACGAAATCAATAAAGACTATAAAAAGTTTGACCAAGAATTAATTGATAAGAAAAAACAAATCAATGAATTGTTCGAAAATTTATTAGATAATAAAACGAAGGAATTAATTAAAGAATTAGAAAAACTGCTTGCCGAAAATAACAAAGAAAAAACACAAGAGTCTATTCAAAAAATGCAATTAGACAATAAAGAAATTGCAAAAGAAATGGATCGCATGTTGGAGCTGTTTAAAAAGCTAGAAGTGGAGCAAAAAACGAAAGAAAACATCGAAAGATTAAACACCCTTTCTGAGGAACAAAAGGCAATAAATGAGCAATTAAAGGATAAAAAAACGCCTATTGGGGAGCTCAAAGATGCGCAACAAAAACTCAACAAAGATTTCAAAGATTTGCAGAACGACTTTAAGGATTTACAGCAAAAAAACGAAGCCTTAGCAGATAAAATGGAAATGGAAAATCCAGCTGCAGATTTAAAAGACATCGAAAATGATTTGAATAAAACCAACGATGAATTAGCAAATAATAAAACAAATAAGGCAAGTGAATCTCAAAAAAGTGCTGCAGACAAAATGAAAAAGCTTGCCGATAAAATGAAAAAGCAACAAGAAGCCGGAGAGGCAGAAGAGCTTGACATAAATATGCGTGCATTAAGACAAATATTAGATAACCTTGTTCAACTTTCTTTTGCCCAAGAAAAAACACTTAACGATACAAAGAAAACAAACATCAACGACCCGCAATACACTGCCCTGGCTAAAACACAGCGAAACTTAAATGAGGATATGAAAATGATTGAAGACAGTTTATTTGCCTTAAGCAAAAAAGTATTGCAGATAAAATCTATCGTGAATAAAGAAACGGGTAAAGCCAGTTTAAACATGTTACAAAGTATTGCCGCATTAGAAGCCAGAAATACAGGCCTAGCAAGCATGCGTCAACAATATGCCATGACATCGATTAATAATTTAGCGGTACTGCTTTCCGAAATTTTAGATCAAATGCAAAAAGAAAGTCAAAGCAAAAAACAAGGCGGAAAACCTGGAGGAAAACCAAGTAAAAAACCTGGAGGAAAAGGCAAAGGTGAAGGATTGTCTAAAATGCAAAGCGAATTAAATAAGCAAATTGAACAACTCAAAAATGGGATGAAACCAGGCCAAAAGCCCGGAAAGGGGCAAATGTCGCAACAAATGGCTCAAATGGCTGCCCAACAACAAGCCATTCGAAATGCCATGGATCAATTATCGCAGCAAATGGATAAAAATGGCCAAGGTGGAAATGGAAAAGAAATTTCTCAATTAAAAAAAGAAATGGAAAAAACCGAAAGCGATTTGTATAACAAAAATATAAACCAACAGACTATTAATAGACAACAAGAAATTATGTCTAGATTGCTGGAAACAGAAAAAGCAATAAAAGAAAGAGAGCAAGATCAAGCAAGAGAAGCGGCACAGGGTAAAACACAAATATCCCCGCCGAATATTAAATTTGAACAATTCAAAAAATTAAAAACTGCCGAAATTGATTTAATGAGAACGGTGCCACCAAATTTTAAACCTTATTATAAAGAAAAAACCAATGCCTATTTCGATCAGATAATGATTATTCAACCAAAATAAACAACATGGCCATTCATTTTTTTAACGAAGAAAGTAATTATAAATTAAAGCTAAAAAGAGAGCTAAAGCAATGGATTAAGGCTGTTGCAGCCGAAGAAGGATTTAAAATTGCGGCACTCAATTATATTTTATGTTCCGATGAGTACTTGCATCAGATTAATGTTACCTATTTAAAACACGATACTTTCACCGATATTATTACATTTGATCATTCAGAAAAAAAAGATACCATTGCAGGCGATATTTTTTTGAGCACCGATCGGGTGATAGAAAATGCCCAATTCTTTAAAGTAAGCGAATCGGAAGAAATGTGTCGCGTGTTAGTACATGGTGCTTTACATTTAATGGGCTATACCGACAAAAGCAAAGCAAGCAAATCTACCATGACTACAAAAGAAAATTATTACTTAGCCAAAAGAATATTCGATGGAAAATAAAACAGCTTTAATTATTGGGGCAACTGGATTGGTTGGAAAATTTTGTTTAAGCTATTTGCTAAACGAAAATGCTTACGCGCGGGTAATCGCCATCAGCCGCAAGCCTATTGGCTTTGCACACCCTAAACTTAATAACATTGTTTGCGATTTTGATGATTTAGCCAAGCAACAAGCCGAAATAAAAGCAGACGATGTTTATTGTTGTTTAGGCACTACCATTGCGGTTGCAGGTTCGCGCGAAGCGTTTACAAAAGTAGATTTTACCTATCCATTACAAGTTGCCGAAATGGCAAAACAAAATGGTGCCTCCCAATTTTTATTAGTTAGTGCACTTGGCGCAGATAAAAATTCAAAAATATTTTACAGTAAAGTAAAAGGAGAATTGGAAGAGGCTATACAAAAATTAAACTTTAACAGTACCTATATTTTTCAGCCTTCTTTTTTAAAAGGACTTCGTAAAGAATTTAGGTTAGGAGAAAAAATCGCATTAATTTTGCTGCCATTTTTTGAAATAATGATGCTCGGACCATTAAAAAAATACAAGTCGATAGATGCCATGGTGGTAGCCAATGCCATGTATTTAAAGGCACAGAGCGGAAATACTGG
>CAJBBN010000090.1 GCA_903951325.1 uncultured bacterium | reverse complement strand
GGAAAGAATTTATTGCCTATGCCATTACACCAGAAAATAAAAAAATTAATTTAATTCGAATTCCTAAATGGGATTTTAGGTGGCAATACTTTTATACATTTCAAAAAATGTTAGTGCTTAAAAAAGGTAGTACCATTTATGTAGAAGCTACTTTTGACAACACCAAAGCCAACCCCAACAATCCTTTCAGCCCTCCAAAATGGGTGGGAGAAAGAAATGGGAGTATGAGTACAAAAGACGAAATGTTACAATTCATTATTACCTATTTGCCTTACCAAGCGGGCGACGAAAACACGAGCTTAGCCAAACCTTTTTAGTTTGCAAAAAAATTGTTAATATTTGCATAAATAATTACAAATGGCAGAAATCGTTCAAGAGTGGCGGGTGGTGTATACCAATCCAAGAGCAGAGCAAAAAGTAGCAGAAGAACTTCGTAGAAGAGCCATTACTGTTTATTTTCCACAGGTTAAAAAACTACGCATTTGGTCTGATCGAAAAAAGTGGGTAGATATGCCATTATTTAATTCTTATTTATTCGTTTGTATTTCGCCTGCAGATC
Source organism: uncultured bacterium (assembly GCA_903951325.1). Classification (GTDB taxonomy): domain Bacteria; phylum Bacteroidota; class Bacteroidia; order Sphingobacteriales; family Sphingobacteriaceae; genus CAIKLP01. Next base: position 1,685 of record CAJBBN010000090.1, on the reverse strand, counting down.
ACGATACTGTTTTATCCGTTCAAGGGGTAGTAAAATATATACGTTACAATGGCAGGCCTGCCGTTATTCGGGAAGAAGTCATTGAACAAATTAAACGACTACTAGCAAGCGAAATCGATTTAGAAGTTAGCTCAGATGTATTCTCTACAGGAGCGCGCGTTAGAGTCACTGCTGGGCCAATGATTGGCTTAATAGGAGAATTGGTGGAGTTGAAATCTGCACATCGATTTGTCATTAAGTTAGGCGAATTAGGGCAATCTATTATGGTAAACATGCCTCCAGCCTATATCGAAAAGTGGTAATACCCACATTTTAAATAAAGCTTTATTTTAATTATACTTGTTTTTAAATTAATTTCAAATGAAACGAGTTAGTCTATTTTTCAGCTTTTTATTTATGTCTATGTTAGCGAGCGCAATCAACCCTAAGGTAAATTACGAATTAACTTTTAGTCAAGCGCAAGCACATTATGTGGATGTTAAACTAACTATCCAACAAAACGATAAGGAAAGTATAGATTTTAAAATGCCTGTATGGGCTCCGGGCTCTTATTTAGTTAGAGAGTTTGCTAGAAATGTAGAAGGTGTAGCGGCTACTAATTCCAAAAACGAAAGTTTGTTTTGTGAAAAAATTAACAAAAACACTTGGCGCGTAAAGGCAGGAAAAAATACAGAAGTTGTTTTTCAATATAGAGTGTATGCTTTTGAATTAAGCGTTCGCACCAGTTTTATTGACGATGCACACGCTTACCTCAATGGCAGTTCTATTTTTATGTATGCAGAAGGTTTGAAAGAAGCGCCTATACAACTAAAAATTACGCCTAACGCAAACTGGAAAAAAATATCTTGCAGCTTAGCTAAAAGCGGTAATAATCCATTTGAATTAACCGCACCTAATTATGATATGCTCGCAGATGCGCCCATAGAAGTAGGCAATCAAGATATTATCGCATTTGAAGTGCTAGGCATTCCGCATGAGGTAGCAATGGTAGGCCAAGGCAATTACGATAGAGAAAAAATTAAAAAAGATTTTACAAAAATAATTGAAGAGGCAAAAAGTATATTTGGAACGCATCCTTGTAAAAATTATGTTTTCATTGTGCATAATGTAAATGCAGGCGGCGGCGGATTAGAACATTTAAATTCCACTACTTTACAAATGCAACGCAATGCCTATGCAGCAGAGGCTACCTATAATGGATTTTTAAGTTTAGTCGCACACGAATATTTTCATTTATGGAATGTGAAAAGATTAAGACCTATTGCTTTAGGTCCATTTAATTACGATGAAGAAAATTATACTCGAATGCTTTGGGTTGCAGAAGGATTTACTGCATTTTACGATAATTGGATTGTACGTAGAACAAAACATTTAACTGCAGAAAAATATTTAGAAGTAATTGCAAACGAATTTACAGCGCTAGCAAATTTGCCGGGGGCGAAAGTGCAATCTTTAAGCGAATCGAGTTTTGATGCTTGGATAAAATTTTATCGTCGCAACGAAAACTCTGGGAATAATCAAGTTTCTTATTATGACAAGGGCAGCGTAATTGCCTTGATGTTAAATTTAGCAATCATTAAAAATAGCAATGGCACCCAGAGTATAGATGATGTAATGAAATACATGTATGCTAAATGTGAAGATGGGAAAGCGGCTGGTTATACAGACGAAGAATTTAAATCAGC
>CAJBBN010000089.1 GCA_903951325.1 uncultured bacterium | reverse complement strand
TTTTATTTCTAATAAACTAATCAGATCGCAAAATGCTTTGAATTTTGCATATATCGTTTATTTAAAACTTAAAGAGCTGGGTGTTTCTGATGTTAAAATTGGTAGTTATGTACCAAGATGGTTTGTATTCTCGATACTTACAGGAAGGTATTCTGGTTCAGCAGAATCTGTATTTGATTTTGATATAAAACAAATTGCTAATAAAGATTTTGGTCAAATATTATCCGAATATGAAGAAGCTGAACTTTCTGATGCTTTTTGGAACTTTTCATTACCACAAAGTTTAGATACTTCGGTTGCAAGTAGTCCTTATTTCAATGTATATTTAGCTGCACAAGTAAAGGCAAACGATAAAGGGTTTTTATCAAAGGATGTCTTAGTCAGCAATCTAATTGAGTTACGTGGCGATATTCATCATTTGTTTCCAAAAGATTATTTAAAGAAGAATGGCTTAGAACGTGGTATGTATAATCAAATTGCAAATTACGTTTATATGCAATCTGAAATAAATATTAAGGTCGGAAACAAACCACCAGAAGAATATTTTAAAAAGGTTTTAAACGAAATAGAAAATCAATCAAATTCATTAAGTGGTATTGCTAATATGATTGAATTAGAAAACAATCTAAGAGTTAATTGTATCCCTTCAGAAATCATAAATATGAAAATTGATAATTACGAGATTTTTCTAAATGCAAGAAGAAGACTGATGGCAGATAAGATGAAAGAATATTATTTTTGTTTATAAGGATGCTACAATCCCCCTTCATACCAGATCAACTATACAATCGCAGAGCAGAAATACATGCTGTGTATGGTGGTAATTGGCAGAGCGGTATTTGTCCCTCATCAGTTTATCCCTATATTTTTATCTTTTCTGGTAAATCTGGTACTCAATACGGATATAGAGATGGTTGGGACAACGAAAATATCTTTAGTTATACAGGTGAAGGCCAAGAAGGCGATATGAAATTTGTCAAAGGGAATTTGGCCTTAAAAGAACATAAAGAAAAAGGAAAACGAGTTTTCTTATTTGAAAGTCAAGGAGATTCTTTTGTGAAATTTGTATCTGAAATGGAATTTTATGATGCTGATTATTTTGAAACGCCCGATAAGAATAATTCATTAAGAGTTGGAATTCGTTTTTTTTTCAAACGTAATGGTGTTTCCATACCAGTTTATCCTAGCCAATTTGAATTAAGTACAGTTGCCGATGATCCAATCGATATAGCTCGTTATAATACACCAACTGTAACAGAGCGTTCAGGTTTGGTTACTTCCAGAGTAGGACAGGGTGCATATAGAAAAAGAATTATACATCGATGGGAATATAAATGTGCGGTAACTAATTTCAATAAATTAGATATTTTAATTGCATCACACATTTTACCATGGGCACAATCAAATGACATGGAAAGATTGGATGTACATAATGGTATTCTATTATCTCCAACCTACGACGCATTATTTGATAAGCATCTTATTACTTTCGATGACAAAGGAAAAATAATTTTATCTGATAAAATCGAACATTCAGCCTATCAAAAAATTGGCGTAACCGGAAAAGAACAAATTCATGATTTGAGTTTGTATAATTTTCAATATTTAGAAAAGCATAATGAGATGTTGAAGTGATATTTTCTCATTAGTGCATTTAAATATTTTCAACCCCAAACATTCCTCGACAACCCAAGTCACAAAACACCCATCAACCATTTAGTTTAACTACCTTAGGTTTAATTCACCATTATTAAACCAAAAACAATGAAAACAATCCAATTGCTTAATTATGCCATGCTAGTTGGTTTATTGTTTGTAAATTCGGGTAAATCGCGATAAATTTTTTATTTCTATGCTGAATCAACATAAAATTCTACGGGTTTTGCAACTCATTGCTTTATTAAAAAAGTCGCCTGCTAAATCGATTAAAAATTTAGCCAGTATTTTATCCAATACCGATCGTACCATTTATCGTTATTTAGATTTAATTAAAGAGCTGGGTTTCGATTTGCAACGCGATGCGTATAATAAATATTTTATTTTCGGTTCGGATACCAATACCGAGATGGGTTTTACCAATGAAGAAGCGCAATTTTTAACTTCATTATTAAAAACGGCAGGTAAAAATCATATATTAAAAGACAGTATTTTAAAGAAGATTTTTTTAAAGTCTGAAATTGCCTTGAACGCCGAGGATCTCTTGAATGCCCACCTGAGTAAGATTGTGGAAGACATTACCAAAGCCATTGCAGGTAAAAACCAAATCTTATTGAAGAAATACCATTCGGCTAATTCGAATTTAATTTCTGATAGGTTGGTAGAACCCATTCGCTTTACAGATAATTTTAGTTCTATCTGCGCTTACGAAGTGGCAACGGGTAAAAATAAATACTTCAACATTGAACGCATTAGCGATGTGCAATTGCAAAGCACTAATTTTAAATTCGAAAATGCACACAAATTTGAATTACCAGATCCATTTGGTTTTTCAGACCACGACGGGCCCAAAACACCTATCGATTTACGCCTGAATTTGCGCGCCTATACTTTGCTCAAAGAAGAATTTCCATTGGTAGTCCCATACATTAAGCCTGAGCCCAAAACAAATACCTATCGCTTGGTTGTGTCGGTTAATAATATTACGCCCGTAAAACGCTTTATTTTAGGTTTGCAGAAGGATGTGGAGGTGTTAAGTGGGGAAGGGTTGTTTGTCTTAAGAAATTAGATCCGCTCATATAAAAACCTTCCTTTATCATTTTTTATTGTTCAAATTAATGTGAAAATTGCGGCATATGCTGGACTTGATAGCAAAGGCAAAATTTTGATGAAAATTTGTACAATTACCAATTTTTGGTAACTTTGCTTAAAGTTTAAATTTTATGAAAAACACATCAGTATCATTAGGTAATTATTTTGACGAGTTTGTGATTGGACAAGTAACTGTAGGGCGTTATAAAAATGTGAGTGAAGTTATACGCGCAGGTCTTCGACTTTTAGAAGATGAAGAAAGCAGATCGATTGCTTTGAAGCAGGCTATTCAAAAAGGTTTAGAAAGCCCAAGAGTCGAAAATTTTAATTTTGACGAAAATTTAACGCAATTAAAAGCTGTAAAAAGAAAGAATGGCTAAAATTATTTTGAGACAAGAAGCCATTGACGACTTGAATAATATTTGGGAATATACTTTTGAAAAATGGTCTGAATCGCAAGCAGACAAATATTATTCAATGTTAAAACTTTCTTGTTTAGAAATTGGTCAAAATCCTAAAATAGGAAAAGAGTATGATGAAATTAATAAAAGCTTACTAGGATTTCATACTGGAAGACATATCATATTCTTTCAAATTATTGATGATTACCAAATTGAAATTATCAGAATTCTACACGAAAGAATGGATTTAAAAATAAAATTAGCTGAATAAATAACGCTACGAAAATTCATTCTTTGTTAAATTATTAGATTATCACTAAAATGAAAAAGTTAAAGAACATACATCCAGGAGAGATTCTCTTAGAAGAATTTCTAAAACCTTTGTTTATTTCGCAATACCAATTAGCAATGGACTTAGGAATTCCACAATCAAGAGTTTCCCAAATAATTAAAGGAAATCGCAGAATAACAGCCGACACTGCATTAAGAATTGCTCAATATTTTGGTAACTCTGCTAAATTTTGGTTAGGGCTACAAGACGACTTTGATTTGGAAGAAGAAAAAGCAGCAATGGAATACTTATTGAAATCGATACCGAAAGCGCAAACCAATGTGGCTTAGCATGAAAATTTCAAAAAAAGTTAAAAACTATTTATTCAATATAATTTCATTTATCTGCTGTACGTTTTCTGTACATGCGCAAACTACCATTTTACCTGTTATTTCTTATGGCGTTTGGGATAGATCAAATGCCTATAACATTTCAGTAGATACCGATTACAATTATTTGCGGGGCAAAAGCGCCGATGTAAACTGGGAAGATGTGCAAGCGAATAATTCAAATCAATACGATTGGTCTGCAATTCAAACTATTTTACAAGCAGCTTACCTCAACAATCAAATGGTTAACATAAGCGTAGGAGTGGGGCCCGATGCCCCAGCTTGGATTTACGCTAATGGCGTACCCAGTGTGCTTACGAACGATACGCAACATCCAAATTGGAC
>CAJBBN010000088.1 GCA_903951325.1 uncultured bacterium | reverse complement strand
GTATTCTACTATTAAAAGGCAGATTATTAAAGAAAGATGGAAGCAACAATAGAACAAAAATTAAAAGCTTTATACGAATTGCAAACAATTCATTCAGAAATTGACAAGATTCGCATTGTAAGAGGTGAACTTCCAATGGAAGTAGCCGATTTGGAAGATGACGTTGCGGGATTAGAAACTCGTATCAATAAAATTAAAGAAGAGATTAACGAATTAGAAGACGAAATCGTTAATCGTAAAAATACCATGAAACAAGCGGCGGCTTCCATTAAGAAATACGAAGAGCAGCAAAACAATGTTAAAAACAACCGCGAATACGAAGCACTTTCAAAAGAAATTGAAATTCAAGGCTTAGACATTCAAGTTTCTGAGAAAAAAATTAAAGAGTATACTTTTGAAATTGGTAGCAAAACAAGAGTGCTAGAAGTTGCAGAAGCATCATTAGTAGAAAGACATAAAGATTTAGACCTTAAAAAATCTGAACTAGATGTGATTACTAAAGAAACGGAAAAAGAAGAAGATGCTGCCATGAAAAAAGCAGCTAAAGCTGAAAAATTAATCGAAGAGCGTTTGTTAATTGCTTATGAAAGATTAAGATCAAATGCGAAAAATGGCTTAGCGGTTGTAACTGTTGCTAGAGATTCATGTTCGGGTTGCTTTAACAAAATTCCACCTCAAAGACAATCAGATATCAGACAAGGAAAGAAAATTATTGTTTGTGAGCATTGCGGTAGAATACTTGTAGACGATAGATTCGTTAAAGAAGAAGCTTAATTTTATAGAATATTCATCAAAATAGAAAAACGATTCCTATCTTCATGGAGTCGTTTTTTTTATGTCAAAATTTCGCCTGCTCTTAGTGTTTTGCTTGTCATTTTTCAGTCTAACTGCAAATGCGAATTTTGTATTCAACGAAAACTGTATCAAGGCCTATAAAAATATTTTATCCTTAAAGTTTAATGAAGGCGCCTTGCAAATTGCGCAAGAGCGAAAAACAAATCCTAATAACAAGATTCCCGTTTTACTAGAAAATTATATCGATTTTTTAAAGGTGTTAACTACGGAGAATAATGCAAGTTTTGAAAATTTTAAATCAAATAAATCGGCGCGCATTGCTATTATCGAAGACGACGACAAACGCTCTCCTTGGTATTTATATGCAGCTGCTGAAATTAACTTACAAAGTTGTATCAATAGATTTAAATACTTAGAATTTGTAAGCGGTGCTTACGAATTACAAAAGGCTTATAAATTATTAGAAGAGAACCAGAAAAAATTTCCAGAATTTCTTCCAAATAAAAAAAGCTTAGCCCTACTCTATGGGCTAATTGGATTGGTTCCTGAACAATATAAATGGGCGCTATCTTCGATTGGTCTTAAAGGAAATACAGAACAAGGAGCGGCAATGCTCGAAGACTTAACACAAAAATTACCTAAATCAAACTACGCTTACTTTTATGATGAATCGGCATTTTTTCTCAGCTTTATTTATTTAAGTAAAGAAGGCGATCCTGCAATTTATGATAAAGTAAAATTGGTTTGTGATGCGGTGCCAAAAACAAATTTATTAGGCGTGTATGTTAAAGCGCTTGCTGCAAGTAAAACTGGACATACAGATGATGCCATTGAGATTTTAATGGAACGACCCAAGACGCCTAATTACGGGGCTTTCTATCACCTCGATTATTTGTTGGGGCTTTGCAAACTCAATCGGTTTGATAACGATGCAGTTATTTATTTTGAAAGTTATTTAAAAAATTATACTGGTAATTTTAATATTAAAGATGCTTATTTAAAAATTGCATGGTTTCATTTATTGCGCGGAAACATCGATAAATACAACGCCTATATTGCGCTTTGCAAAATTAGAGGTAAGGCAATTTCTGAAAAAGATAAAGATGCACAAAATTTATGCTTGCAAATTTATCCACCCGATATTGCTTTGTTAAAAGCACGATTGTATTTTGATGGCGGTTTTTATGACAAAGCTACATTGGCATTAAAAGATAAAAAAGTAGGCAGCTTTTCTTTAACAAAAGAGAAGCTAGAATACTTTTATCGCATGGGCAGAATATGCCATCAACAAAATAAAATAGACCAAGCAATAGTGTATTATAACGCTACTATTACAACCGGCATTGGACTTCCATATTATTTTGCAGCAAACGCCTCTTTACAATTAGGCTATATTTATGAGCTTAAAAAAAATTATGTTAAAGCCCGCTATTATTACGAACGTTGCGATCAGATGAAAAACGAAGAGTATAAAAATAGCATAGAAACAAAAGCAAAAGCTGGCTTACGAAGAATTGCTAAGCTTTAGCGCTAGCAGCTCTTTCAGCGTTTTTCCTGTTTACAATTTTACTAAGCCTGTACACCATTAAAATATTAATTGCTAACAACACTAAAATTAAATAACCCAAAATATTATAATTTTCAATAGGGCTAGTTTTGGTTTGTTGCACTACAACCATGCCGCCAATAGCAGCTGCAATGCCTCCGGCAAATTGTTGTAGAGAAGAATTGATACTCATGAATGCGCCCCTATCTTGCATCTCTGATAATGCAGAGTTTAAAGCCATAGCCGGAACCATTCTGCTCATAATGCCAATCATCATGGCCACATTCATAATCAGAATAAAATAAAATGGAACAGCAGACATATTCGTATATATCACTACTACCGTAGCCATCCAAATACTCGCATAAGTAAATACTTTTAATTTTTCGAAGCGGTCGCTTAGCCTTCCAATTAAAGGCATAATAATCAAAGAACTTATGCCACCTACCATAAACATAATAGGCAATTGGCTAGGCGTCACTTTTAAATTATTTATTGCAAATGCGCTTCCCCATGGCATCATCATAAAACCACCAAGCGATAATAATGCAGTGGTTAAAAACCCAACGCGGTATTCTCTTCTAGCAACGGTATGCCATAAATGAAGAAATGCGTTTTTATCTGATTTAATTAAAAGATGTTTATTAATTGGCTGCAGCTTCCAAGCAATGAGCAACCAAATAATAATTGCAAAAATTACAATCATCATAAACGGTGCTTCCCAGTTCCAATAGTTAGCAATGTATAAACTAATTGGAATGCCTAACACTTGACTGGCTCCAAAACCCATTTGCAAATAGCCCATTACCCTTCCTCTTTTTTGAATCGGAAATAAATCGGCCACAATAGCTAGCGAAATAGAACCGATTACACCACCAAATAAACCGGTCACTATTCTTGCCGTAATTAACATGCTGTAGTTGGTCGCAAGGCTACACATTAAAGTGCCTATGATAAAACCGATATAGAAAAATAATAATAATTTTTTTCTATCGAATTTATCTGCAAAGCCTGCTGTTAAAAAACCTGCAATAGCCGCACTAAAAGCATAACTCGAAACAGCAAAACCAAATTGGGAAGTAGTTAAACCCATCGATTTCATAAGCATATCTCCTAATGGAGACATGACCATAAAATCAAGCACAACCGTAAACTGCGTAAGTGCAAGTATAACAATAGTGATTACTTGATATTTATTAAATTTTTCTACTGCAGGTAGGTGTTGACTCATGGTTTTAGGTTAGCCGCAAATATGATAAAAAATACAGTAGCAATACTTTATTTGATACTATAAAGCGTCGAATGCACCCTGAGCAAGGCCAGTTGCGTCGCTGATTTGATAAAAATAATGTCCGGCGGCTAAGTGTATTGGAAAAGAAATAATGCTGCCTATAGGAATTGCTTTTTGTGTTGCAATAAGTTTGCCTACTTGGTCGAAGATTCGTAAAGTTACTTGGCCAGTTAAAGTGCTGCTTTCAAAATTTAAAATTTGGGCAACCGGATTTGGGTATTGTTTAATAGTATGCACCTTGGTATTTTCAATACCTGTTGTGCTACCGGTAGTAAAATAAAGTGAAGTAGCATTCAGCCCCGATATGCCATTTACTTCCGTTGCAATTCTCCAATAATATTTTCTGTTTGTTAATGCAAAGTTATAATTAAAAAAAGTATCGGTAATACCTGCCGAATCTAATTTAATTGCCGATGTGGTAAATGCTGGTGTGGTACTTACTTGTATACGATAAGCATTTGCTTGTTCCACTTTGCTCCACTCAAAATGTGTTTGCGTAGACTTACCAATGGAAGCATTTGCTGGTAATAATAATTGGGGTGCGTTAAGTCCAGTGTAAATAACCCTTGTGGCGCTTGCCATACTTTTAAATCCGCCATTATTAGCATACATTCTCCAAAAATATTTTACTTTTCCAACCGTTAACTCGCTAATAGCAATGCTTAAGGCAGCGGTTGATTTTCTTAAAACAATATTTTGAAATAAGCTATCGCTTGCAAATTCTATATTATAAATTAATGCGCCGGGAACTGCTTTCCATTTAAAAAGAAAATTACCGCTGATACCTGCTAAATTATTTAATGGCTGAATTATTTCTGGAACAGAATCTATTGTTGTGCTGTCTACCATTCCTCGCGTAACAAACATCTCAATTTTTTGTAATGGATTATCGTTTGCACCTCTTGCAGAAGAAACTATATTATCTACAAAGCTTAAACCCGAAACCACTTTTCCATAAGCAGTATAATTATTATCTAAATTTGTTGCCGCAGCAACGCAGATAAAAAATTGCGAGTTTGCAGAATTAGGATCCGTACTTCTTGCTGCAGACAACACGCCTCGCTGATGTGAGATAGGATTGAACTCTGCAGGAATATCGGTTTGATTCGCATTTCCCATACCCCAGGTACTTTTTGGACCATGCCTAGAATTTGGATCGCCACCTTGAATTACAAAACCAGGAACGACCCGATGAAAGGCCGTTGTATCAAAAAAATGTGCTGCAACTAAACTGTCGAAATTTCGAACATGCTTTGGCGCAATGCTTGGATACATTTCTACTTCTATAGTTCCTATTTTTGTTCCTGCTCTATAAGTATCAATTAAATAATGTGGTTTGCCTTGGTAAGCACCAATTTGTGCAACACCAATCATACTATTAAAAAAAAGGGCACTCACTAGCAGAATTTTTCTCATCGCAAATTTTTAAAACTCGTTTTTAAACATCATACTCTCTACTGGCTTTACTGTTTTGCCATTGTATTTTGCATTGCCTTTGGAATTGTACATCACTTCCACTTCGCCTTCTACAACAAAATAAATTAATTGTCCTATGGGCATACCGTGATATATGCGTACAGGTTGCGTACTAGAAATTTCTAATGTCCAAGTATTACAAAAGCCTACATCTCCTTTACCAGCGGTAGCGTGAATGTCGATGCCTAATCTGCCCGTACTCGATTTGCCTTCCAAAAATGGAACATGCGCATGTGTTTCGGTATATTCTAAGGTTACGCCCAAATAAAGTGTATTGGGTTGTAAAACAAAACCCTCTGGTGGAATTTCAAAATGCTCAATGGTATTGTGCTTTTTAGCATCTAATACCCTGTCTTTATAAACTGCTAGGTATTTCCCCAAATGTACATCGTACGAATTAGTGCCTAAACATTTTTGATCATATGGCTCAATTACGATTGTGCCCTTTTCTATTTCTTCTAAAATTCTTTTATCCGATAAAATCATCGCGCGATTATTTACTTTTGTCTAAATTAATAATTTTTTCTAAAATTCTGATTCGAAATTATGCCAATTGTTTGGTCACAAAACTTAGCTGAAAAGGGTAAAATAGCCATTTGGGAGATTTCCGAAACAGATGAGGAGCTATATAACATGCTGCAACTCGACGAAAAAGAAGAGCAGCACTTTCAAACGCTAAGCAAAGCGCGTCAAAAACAATGGCTTGGCAGTCGGGTATTGCTTCGCACTTTATTGCAAACCGAAGAACATATCGAATTAACTATAGACGAACATCGCAAACCTTTTTTAAATAATTTTCCTTTTGAAATCGCTATTTCGCACGCCAATCATTTAGCTGCTGTCATAATTTATGAGGGGAAAAAAGTAGGTGTTGATATTGAAAAAATTTCCGAGCGTATTCTTAAAATTAAAAATAAATTTTTAAGCTCCGAAGAATTAAACTTTATAGCAGCAGCAAACGAACTCGAGCAATTACACGTTTGTTGGGGAGCCAAAGAATCGCTTTTTAAATTATACGGTAAAGGTAGTTTGCCTTTTATTGATGGTATTAAAATTGCTGCTTTTGAATATGGCAAAACAGTCGAAGTAGCTGCTAGCATTGCTATTCCAGCATATCAAGCAAATTTTAATGTGCAGTATTTAAAATACGAAGATTTTATGCTGACTTGGGTAATAGAATAAATTTTTTATTTCAAAACTACTAAACCCAATTCTTTTTCAATGAACTTGATTTGTTCGCGCATGGCCATATGGGTTTGCAGATACATCGTAGTTTCTTCCTCCGATAAATTTTCTTTTAGGCGCTCGCCGATTTCAAAAAACAACTTTTTTGATTTATTTAACCGTAAATGATTTAGGGCGCTTTTTACAACTTTTTCTAAAATTTTTTCTTCTTGTGGAATAAAAATATCGTGTTCTTTCCATCGTTCACTCAAATTATGTGGCGATGATAATAATACAGCAGCAAGTGTTGCGGTAATTTGATTTGAATGATTACTAAAGAAAGTTTGTGAAGGTGCGATTCGGTTAGCTACGGCTTGTTGGATAATCCCTAGCATTTGCACATATGGTTCATTTACAAAGCTGAGTTGCTCGTGTTCAATCACTTGCAATATGTATTCTGCAACGCTAAAAGACACTGGGGCTCCCGTTTCGTCTGCTAATGTAATTTTTTGCTCGGCATAATTCACTAAAATTCTAATGATTTCTTTTTCTTGCGAATCATTTAGCCTGTTTTCTATTGCAGCAGGTGCTGCATAAATTTCACTTTCAATACCAATTGTACTAAGCTCTTCTTGGTTGTTTGCTTTTTTAACTTTCTTTAAACTAAATTTATTTAATTCAGAAAGCAATAAGCGCTCGTCCATATCCATCAACTTGCTACACTCTTTAATAAATAAAGAAGCTTTTATGGCATCTGGAATTTTTGAAATGCTTTCAACAATATCTCTAATTAAATCTGCTTTTTTAATTGGATCGTTGTTGATATCGGCTAATAATAAATTGGTTTTGAAAACAATAAAGTCTGATTGCGTTTTCAAAACATATTCTTGAAATGCATTCCCGCCAACTTCGCGAACGTAAGAATCTGGATCGTGCCCATCTGGGAATAAAACAATTTTTACATTCAAGCCCTCTTCTAAAATCATATCTATTCCTCTTAAAGAAGCTTTGATACCTGCAGGGTCTCCATCGTAGAGGATGGTAATATTTTTAGTGAACCTTGCAATTAACCTAATTTGATCGGTTGTTAACGAGGTGCCAGAAGATGCGACTACGTTTTCGATGCCCGATTGATGCAAAGAAACAACATCGGTATAACCCTCTACTAAAAAACAATTATCAAATTCTCGAATCGCTTTTTTGGCAAAATAAATTCCATATAGCACATGGCTCTTGTGGTATATTTCACTTTCTGGCGAATTAACATATTTGGGACTATTCGGATTTGTTGCTAAAATTCTTCCACCAAAAGCAATTACCCTTCCGGTAATATTATGAATGGGAAACATGACTCTATTTCGAAAACGATCGTAAACAGATTTTTTTTCTTCGTTGAAAATACTAAGTCCGGTTTCGATTAAATAGCGTTCGTCGAAGCCTTCTTTTTTTGCCGCATCCGTTAAGCCAGACCACTCTTGTGGGCTAAATCCTAATTCAAATTTCTTGACAATATCTTCTCTAAAAGCGCGCTCTTTAAAATAAGTTAAACCAACTGTTTGGCCATAAGGTGTATTCCAAAGTGTTTCTGCAAAAAATTTCTTTGCAAAATCAGAAGTCAACATTAAACTTTCGCGGTGATTGTATTTTTCTCTGTCAAGGTCCGAAATGGTTTCATCTTCCTCGATAGCGATATTGTATTTTTTGGCTAACTGTCTTAATGCATCTGGATAGGTTAGTTTTTCATGCTCCATGATAAAATTAACCGAGTTACCCGCTTTGCCGCATCCAAAACACTTATAAATACCCTTCGTTGGCGATACGGTGAATGAAGGCGTTTTTTCGTTATGGAATGGGCAATTTCCCAATAAATTCGCACCACGCTTTTTTAAATTCACAAAATCGCCGACCACCTCTTCGATAGCAGCTATTTCAAAAATTTTATCAATGGTTTCTTTGCGAATCATTAGTTAAAGTTATAATGTTTAATGTCAAAGGTACAGATTTCTCTTTTTTTAAATGGTATATCCCAGTCTCCATCATAAGAAATATGGGTGGGAACCAGTGTTTCATCATTTAAATAACTCAATTCTATGTTCATTTTTACATGAAAATCGAAAGGAATGGAATTGTATGCCATGTCGATATACCTGCCTAAAATTTTCATGTTTTTAGCATCAAAAATAGTGGTGAGCTCTTTTATCATCGTGTCGTCTTTGTTCCACCAGCTAATGCCTTCTTTTAATTTACATTTAAAATAATACACCGGTATGTCCCCTTGGTATGTTGCATAATAAAAACTGTATTGGTAATACTTTGCTAAGTCGGGACTAAAAATAGCTGTTTTATCACTTATCAGCGGCACGCCTTTTACGGGTTTGCCTGGTGTAAATAGTAAAGTTTTTAATTTCTCTTTATACGCTTCCTCATCCGATTCTTTTTTGGTTACTTTTTTATCTGCTAAAAAATCCGTGTTTTTTTCATTCATAAAAATATACGAAAACATACGAACAGTAAATAGATCAAAATCGCCATTATATTTTGTCACTCGGCCACTGTCTTTTTTTTCGATCAACTCTTGGTGATATCGAATCCCTTCGTTCACGTGTTTTATTTTTCGATAAATTTTTCCTGTTTGTTTTTGCGCTTCATCATAAGTTTTAATTTTATTTTCCGCAATAAAAGTATAATGCTTTAAGGCTTTAAATGCCTTATAAAAAAAGGTGTCTTGGAGCATCACCGAGGTAAAATCATTTATAGTCAACCCCCTTTTTGCAGTAATTGCCATGGCCGAATCAATATTAACAGAACGCAAGGTGTCTGAAAAAATTTGCTTCTTACTTTGTGCAAACACAAAAGTATTTTGTAAAATAAAAAATAAAAAAAATAGTTTTTTCAAATTTATAATTGGCTATAAACAACAAATTCTTGCTTAGGGCAAGAATTTGTTGTTGGAAATATTTAAATGTTATTACATTGTTTTTAATTCTGCTACTAAAGCTGTTAATGCTTTTTTAGCATCTCCAAAAAACATGCTTGTTTTTGGATCGTAAAACAATAAGTTCTCAATGCCAGCATAACCAGCACTCATAGAGCGTTTGTTTACAATAATATGCTTCGCTTTTTCTACATCTAAAATTGGCATACCATAAATTGGCGAACTCGGATCTGTTTTAGCAGCTGGGTTTACTACGTCATTTGCACCGACAACTAACACCACATCTGTTTGTTCAAATTCCGAATTGATTTCGTCCATCTCTACCATCTTACCATAATCAACATTTGATTCGGCTAATAAAACATTCATATGCCCTGGCATACGACCTGCAACCGGATGGATAGCGTACTTCACTTCCACGCCACGCTCTTCTAATAATAATTCTAATTCATGAATAATATGTTGTGCTTGTGCTACGGCTAAACCATAACCAGGCACAATCACTACTCGCTTCGAATAATTCATTAATACCGCCACATCGGTTGTAGATATATCTTTAATTGAACCCGCTACTTCGGCTCCATCTGCAGCAGCAGTAGTGCCTCCAAAGGATCCAAAAATTACACTAAACAAAGAACGATTCATTGCTTTACACATTACAATGGTTAATAATGTTCCGGCAGATCCTACTAAAATACCACCTGTTAACATTACTTTATTGTCGTATAAAAATCCACCGAAGGCAGCAGCTAAACCTGTAAAAGAATTCAATAATGAAATAACAACCGGCATATCTGCTCCGCCAATTGGAATCACAAATAATATTCCGTAAAATAATGCAGCTGCAAATAATAAATATAACATTGTACTGCTATCTGTTCCGCTTACTACAACATAAGCTGCAAAAGCAAATAAAGCAAACATCACAATGGTATTGATGATATTATATTTTGGCAAACGAATCGGTTTTGCCATGGCGCCATTTAATTTAAGGTAGGCAATAATACTACCCGAAAAAGAAACGCTACCAATAATCATACCCGCTAAAACCGTTATCATGGTAGAGGTTTGGCCTACGCTGTGGTGAAACTCCATTAAACCAATTAAAGCCGCACATGCACCACCCATACCATTAAACATAGATACCAATTCTGGCATTTTTGTCATTTGTACTTTTTTAGCAGTTAACCAGCCAATAATGGTACCAGCAGCAATACCGCCAAAAATTAAAATCATTTTAATATTATCGCGAGAAGTAAGTCCTTCTTTGGAATAAAGAAAAATGGTGCCGATAATAGCAATCGTCATTCCGGCAGCTGCAATTAAATTTCCTTGTCTTGCTTTTTTAGGATTACTCATCATTTTTAATCCAATAATAAAAGTAATGGATGCAATGAGGTAAGCTATTTCTAATATATATTGTGTCATAATAATTTTCTTTGAGATTTATTTCTTTTTAAACATATCTAGCATTCTGTCGGTAACTACAAAACCTCCAACAACATTTAAGGTTCCAAGTATAACTGCAACTGTTCCGAGTGTTAAGGAAATATAATTGCTTGCGTCGGTATCTAGCATAACAATAATTGCACCCACAACAACAACTCCGTGAATTGCGTTTGCGCCAGACATAAGCGGGGTATGCAATACAGAGGGCACATGTCCGATTACTTCTACACCAACAAAAACGGCTAATATGATAAAGTAAATCATCTCTCGATGTGTACTAATAAATGATAATATCTGTTCCATGATTATTTTTATTTAAGAATTGATGGATGAACGGGTGTTCCGTTATGAACAATTAATGAACCTTTGGTAATGTCTTCTGCTAAATCCCAATTAAACTTTTCGTTACTTGCTAAATGCACTAAAAGCGTTTGTATGTTTTTAGCATAAAGTTCACTTGCGTTCATTGGCAACAAACTTGGAATATTGCTTTCGCCAATTATGGTTACGCCATTTTTTTGAATTGTTTTATTGATTTCGCTTCCGATTACATTGCCGCCTTGTTCAACAGCCATATCTAAAATAACCGAGCCAAATTTCATACTTGCAACCATTTCTTCGGTAACCAATACCGGCGCTTTTTTTCCGGGTATTAAGGCAGTTGTAATTACAATGTCGGCTTCTTTTATATGTTTCGAAACAAGCTCTTGTTGCATTTTCAGAAATTCATCTGAAACACCTTTAACATATCCGCCTTCCATTTTTATACTGTCATCGCTTTTTACTTCAATGAATTTACCGCCTAATGAGGCTACTTGTTCTTTTGTTTCTGGGCGAATATCACTTACTTCTACTACCGCTCCTAACCTTTTAGCAGTTGCAATTGCTTGAAGTCCAGCTACTCCCGCTCCAAAAATTAACACCTTGGAAGGGCGAATTGTACCTGCAGCAGTGGTCATCATGGGTAAAATTTTGCCTATTTCGTTAGCAGCCATTAGCACTGCTTTATAGCCTGCTAAATTTGCTTGAGAACTTAAGGCGTCCATTTTTTGTGCACGAGAAATACGCGGTACGGCATCCATCGAAAAAGCAGAAATGCCTGCACTTGCACATGAATCTACCAATGCTGGATTGGTGGCTGCCCACATAAACGAAATTAAAACTGCCTCTTTTTTCATGCTCGCTATTTCTGCTGCAATAGGTGCATTCACTTTTAAAATCACATCTGCATCTGCATATATTTTTTGCGTATCCGCTAGAATGCTTGCTCCTGCTTCTTGATAGCTTGCGTCATCAAAATAAGATTTTAAACCAGCTCCAGTTTCTACACAAACTTCGTAGCCTGCTGATGTTAATTGTTTCACCACCGAGGGTGTTAAAGCCACACGATTTTCGCGCTCTTTATTTTCTTTGGGTACACAGATTTTCAAAACGTATCGAATTAATTATGGTTAAATATACTATGCCTGCGCATAAGTATCAATTTTTTATTTCTTTTAAAATTCCATTAGATAAGCCTTAATGAACGGATTCAATTCTCCATCTAAAACTCCTTGAGCATTAGAGGTTTCCATGTTTGTTCTAAGGTCTTTTACTAATTTATAAGGGTGAAGCACATAGTTCCTAATTTGAGAACCCCATTCTATCTTCTTTTTAGTGCTTTCTACGGCTTGTTTGGCTTCGTTTTTCTTGCGCAATTCCAATTCGTATAATTGGGACTTTAACATTTTTAAAGCTTTTTCTTTATTCTGATTTTGCGAACGCTCTTGTTGACATTCTATGATAATACCAGAAGGTGCGTGTTTTAAACGAACGGCTGTTTCTACTTTATTTACATTTTGTCCGCCTTTGCCGCCCGCTCTAAAAGTATCCCAACTTACATCTGCTAAGTTAATATCAATTTGAATCGAATCATCTACCAAAGGATATACATATACCGAAGCAAAAGAAGTGTGTCTGCGTGCATTCGAATCGAAGGGCGAAATTCTAACCAATCGATGCACACCCGATTCACCTTTTAAATAGCCGTAAGTAAATGCGCCTTCAAACTCTAATGTGCAAGATTTAATACCTGCGCCTTCTCCAGCTTGATAATCTATTTCTTTTACTTGATACCCATTTTTTTCGCCCCACATAATATACATGCGCATAAGCATTGCTGCCCAATCGCAGCTCTCTGTTCCACCTGCGCCTGCGTTGATAGTCAGCACTGCGTTGAGTTGATCTTCTTCTCCACTCAACATGTTTTTAAATTCTAATTCGTCGAGTGCTTTCCAAGCAACGCCCATCTGGCTAAGCATTTCGGGCTCTTGCACCGCGCCGTCTTTATAGAATTCGTAAAGCACAACCGTATCTTCGACTGTTGCATTTACTAGCGTAAAGGCTTCGGTCCAAACTTTTTTGGCTTTAATTTGATGTAAGATTTTCTCTGCTACTTTTTGGTCTTCCCAAAAATCTGCTGCAACTGTTTTTGCCAGTTCTTGCTCAATTTCGATTAATTTTTGATCGATGTCAAAGATGCCTCCTCAGAGATGTAATTCGATCTCTTAAATCTTTGATTTGTTCGTTGGTCATACTACAAAAATAAGAAATTGATTGACATTGTGAATTACCGACCCGAATTAATATCTTAAAAAAAAGCGTCTTCGAAATGTTGTAATTCTTTGAATATTTGATTTTCTTTTAAAATGGCGATGATGTCGAATCGCACTTCTCCTCGATGCGAAACAGTAGCTAAATATGCCCTTGCAGCCCTTTTAAGATATTTTCGCTTTTCTTTATTCACAAAGTTTTCGGGGTAACCGTATTTGGCGCTTCCCCTTGATTTTACTTCCACAAAAATTAATTCGTTTCCTTTGCGAACAATAAGGTCTATTTCAACATGACTAAATTGAAAATTTTCTGCTAATACCTGATATCCCGCCTTTATTAAATAGTCCTTGGCTATTCGTTCTCCTTCTTTTCCAAAATCATTATGTAAAGCCATGTGGTTTATTCAATCTATAAAGTTTGTAACTTTGAGGCTTACCATCAATTGCTTTTATGCAAGATTTAATATCATCTGAAACAAAAAAAATACGGGTCGAATTCCAAGACTGGGGCACGATAGATTACCAAGAAGCTTGGGATAAACAAGAAGCTTTGTTTTCAGAAATTGTAAATATTAAATCTGCTAATCGAACCAACAACACCGAAATTATCACCAAAAATTATTTGATTTTTTGTGAACACCCAGCTGTTTATACTTTAGGAAAAAGTGGTAAAATAGAACACTTGCTGTTAGATGAAAAAGGTTTACTTGACAATCATGCAAAATTTTATAAAATCAATAGGGGAGGCGATATTACCTATCACGGACCAGGACAATTAGTTGGTTATCCGATTTTAAATTTAGATTATTTTTTTACAGATATTCATAAATATTTAAGACTCTTAGAGGAGGCAGTAATATTAACTTTAGCAGATTACAAAATTACAGCTGGTAGGTCTGAAGGCCAAACTGGCGTATGGTTAGAGAGTGACAACCCTTTTAAAGCAAGAAAAATTTGTGCCATGGGTGTTCGTTGTAGCCGATGGGTAACCATGCATGGATTTGCATTTAATGTCAACACCAATTTAGCGGATTTTAAAAATATTATTCCTTGTGGAATTGACGATAAAGCGGTTACTTCGATGGAAGCAGAACTTGGCGAGAAAGTAAATATAGAATTCGTAAAATTAAAATTAATACAACATTTAGCAGAATTGTTTAACATGGACATTAACAAATAATGAAGAAGAAGAAAATTATTCAATTTAGTATTGCTTTTTTATTGATTGCAAATTTGACTATTTGGGCAACAGGCAACACTTATATTTACAAAGCGCTTTTACACTTACAAGCCAACATAGACGATTTAGCTATTTTTGAATACCGCGCCGTTCCAAACATAGGGCAGCGCAGTCCTTGGCTAGTTTCCATTGATAAAAACAAAAAGCCGCTATCAGATTCATTAAGAAAAACCCTGCAAACAGGGGAAACCGTTGCTTTTTTGGTAATAAAAAACGATTCTCTTTGTTATGAAGAATATTGGAATGGATACAGTGATAGCTCCTACTCTAATTCTTTTTCAATGGCAAAAAGCATCATCAGTATTTTAGTTGGCGTAGCTATTGATGAAGGAAAAATTTCAAGTGTAAAAGATCCAGTTGGTAAATATATTCCCGAATATGCAAATGGAGAATTAGCAAAAATAACTATCGAAGATTTATTAAGAATGGCGTCCGGTTTAAACTTTCATGAATCTTATGCAACACCTATTAACCAAACTACGGATGCTTATTACGGAAATAATTTAAGAAAATTGATGTATTCGTTAAAGGCCGAAAAGCCTGCAGGCGTTGAGTTTAAATATAAAAGTGGAGATACCCAATTGTTAGGATTAGTGTTGAGCGCTGCTACTGGAAAATCAAATTCGGCATATGCATCCGAAAAATTATGGTCAAAAATTGGAGCGGAGCACGATGCAAAATGGAGTATTGATCATGCCGATGGTGACGAAAAAGCCTTCTGTTGTTTTTATAGTAATGCCCGTGATTTTGCAAGGATTGGAAAATTATATTTACAAAAAGGGCGTTGGGAAACACAACAACTTGTGGATAGTAATTGGGTAAATCAATCTATATCGTCCAATGGATTAAACGATGAAAACGGAAATAAAACCGATTATTATGGTTACCAATGGTGGGTGCTGAAAAATGCAAATTACCCAGCTTTTTATTGCAGGGGTATTTTAGGCCAATACATAGTGGTGGTGCCTAGTAAAAACACCATTATTGTGCGTTTAGGCAAAAAAAGAGGGGCTAAAATAGTTGATAATCAGCCTTTAGAAGTGATTCAGTATGTAAACGAATTGGCTCAGTAGATTTCTTTGCAGATTTTCTTTGCAGAAAAAAAATATACTTAACTTTGTAGCATTAACGTGTTATTAAAAAACCAAAATAAAATGAAAAAAAATTTATTCCATAGCCTAATTGCTGGAACGATCTTATTAGGATCTACCTTTTTAGTTTCTTGCGGAGACTTAGGTGTTACAGTAACCATCCCTTATTCTCAAGAAGCGAGATTTGAATTTGACCAAGTAGATAGTACTGGTGCTTTAGACACTTCAGGTGTGATTGTATCTAATCTTGATTCTATTTTAGCTGCGAATGATGCAGATAGAGATTACTTAGAATCAATAACATTAACTGAATTAAAATTAACCATGGTAGATTCTGCAGGAAATACTTTACCTGGTGGAAACTTTAATGCACTAAACAAAATGACTGCTGCCATTGCAAACGACACTGTTGGTGCTTTGTTTCAGAATATTGCTTCATTAAATCCAGTGCCGCAAAACACCTCATCAATTTACTTAGCAGTAGATACAACAGCAGTGAACATTGTACCTTACCTTGCTAAACCAAGCTTCAAAGTTAAATTAACAGGTGGTGTAAACACTAGCATTAATACTAAAACATATGTTAAAGCAAAAATTAGTTTTAACGTTAGAGTAGTTTTATAATTTGAAATTATTCAAAACAAAAAAAGTCCTCATCTTTTGATGAGGACTTTTTTTGTTTTGAATATTGGTGTTTGACTTACATCATGCCGCCCATGCCGCCCATACCTGGAGCGCCACCACCCATAGATCCTGAACCTTTATCATCTTCAGGATCATCTGCTAAAACGCATTCTGTGGTCAATAACATGGCTGCAATAGAAGCCGCATTTTCTAATGCAATTCTAGAAACTTTAGTTGGATCAATTACACCTGCAGCAATCATATTTTCATATTTATCTGTACGCGCATTGTATCCAAAATCTAATTTTCCTTCTTTCACTTTTTGTACTACGATTGATCCTTCTACACCTGCGTTTTCGCAAATTTGACGCAAAGGTTCTTCGATCGCTCTTTTAATAATTTGAATACCGGTTGTCTCATCTTCGTTAGCACCTTTCAAACCTTCTAAGGCTGCTACTGATCTGATAAATGCAACACCACCACCTGCAACTATTCCTTCTTCTACAGCTGCGCGAGTAGCATGAAGTGCATCATCAACACGGTCTTTCTTTTCTTTCATTTCCACTTCGGTTGCTGCACCTACATATAAAACTGCAACACCACCTGCTAATTTAGCTAAGCGCTCTTGTAATTTTTCTTTATCATAATCAGAAGTAGTTGACTCGATTTGTGCTTTGATTTGACCAATGCGACCGGTAATATCTTCTTTCTGACCAGCACCATTAATAATGGTTGTGTTGTCTTTGTCGATTATTACTCTTTCCGCTTGACCTAAGTAAGTCAATTCTGCATTTTCTAACTTATAGCCTCTTTCTTCCGAAATTACGGTACCACCAGTTAAAATGGCAATGTCTTCTAACATAGCTTTACGACGATCACCAAAACCAGGCGCTTTAACTGCTACTACTTTTAATGAACCACGAATTTTATTAACTACCAAAGTAGCTAATGCTTCTCCGTCTAAATCTTCTGCGATGATTAATAATGGACGACCAGTTTGTACTTGCTTCTCTAAAATTGGAAGCAACTCTTTCATCGAAGAAATTTTCTTGTCGTAAATTAAGATAAATGGATTGTCTAATTCTGCTTCCATTTTATCTGTATTGGTTACAAAGTATGGAGATAAATAACCTCTATCAAATTGCATTCCTTCCACAATTTTCACTTCTGTTTCGGTACCTTTTGCTTCTTCAACAGTAATGACACCATCCTTACCAACTTTCGCCATTGCATCGGCAATTAACTTACCAATTACTTCGTCATTGTTAGCAGAAATAGTTGCCACTTGTTTGATTTTATTATTGTCTTCTCCAACTGGTGAAGATTGTGCTTGTAAGTTTTTTACAACCTCTGCAACCGCTTTATCAATTCCTCTTTTTAAGTCCATTGGATTTGCACCTGCTGCAACATTTTTTACACCAGCAGTTACAATTGCTTGCGCTAATACAGTAGCAGTAGTAGTTCCATCGCCTGCCTGATCTGCAGTTTTAGAAGCCACTTCTTTAACTAATTGTGCGCCCATGTTTTCTAATGGGTCTCTTAATTCCACTTCTTTCGCAACAGTTACGCCGTCTTTAGTAATTGATGGTGCACCGAATTTTCTATCGATGATTACATTTCTTCCTTTTGGACCTAAGGTAACTTTTACTGCATTTGCTAAAATATCTACACCACGTTTCAACGCGTCACGCGCTTCCACATTATACTTTACTTGTTTTGCCATTTTATATATAGATTATATCGTTTAATTAAATAATTGCGTAAATATCAGACTCGCGCATGATTAAATATTCTTTTCCTTCGTAAGTAATTTCCGTACCAGCATACTTTCCGTATAAAACTTCGTCGCCAACTTTAACCGTTATAGGCTCTTCTTTTTTACCATCGCCTACTGCTACAACTGTGCCTCTTTGAGGTTTTTCTTTTGCAGTATCTGGAATAAAAATTCCTGAAGCTGTTTTTTCTTCTGCAGGTGCTGGTAATATTACCACTCTATCTGCAATTGGTTTAATACTAATTCCCATATTTTTTATAATTAAAAGTTTTACAATTTACTCCTATCTATCACAAGCTGTGCCAAGTCTATTTTTTTTGAAATATTGGCAAAAAGCGACAAATTTTCATTTTTAAAAGCCTTTTTATCTATTTATTTGGCTATAAGTGTGACAGCATGGCACCAATAAAAAAACCCCCGCATGTTGCGAGGGTTTTTAAAAATATTTTTGTTGAATTACTTCGTAGTGTCTGCTGCTGCAGGTGCTGCCGAAGTTGAATTTGCAGGCATATTTGTAGGCGCTTGTGGTGCAGTTGATGCATTATCAATTTGCTCTTGAACTGCCGATTGCTCAGTAGCACCTTCTTCTGCGCTTGGTTTTACCATATTAATGACTAAACAAACCACTAATAATGCAATTGCAAGTGTCCAAGTAGCTTTTTCAAGAAAATCGGTTGTTTTTTTAACCCCCATTACTTGATTAGATGATGAAAAGCTAGAGGATAATCCACCGCCTTTAGGATTTTGAACCAAAACCACTAAAATTAATAAAACACTGATAATTAGGGCAATTACTATTAAAAAAGTATACATTTTGTGCTATTTTATTTGTTAATCTCTGATTTAATTTCTTCTATAAGGGAAGCAAAGTAAGCCTTTTTTTCGGGATATTTCAAACTTAATTTTACATAGGCTTCTATTCCTTTGTTAAAAAGTTTCTGTTTTACATATATAGCCGCTAAAGTTTCGCTGACAGGTATTTGCGTGTCGAGGGCACTTTTCCTTGCCTTATTCTCTAAGTTCACCACCTTTTCATCTTTATTTACCATAATCACTTTTGGATGCCCAGAGTGGATAAAGCTTTCGATTAAGGCTACTTCTTTTTGATTGCCAACAATTGGTTTTTTTGCTAAAGCAGCGTCACTTGCAAAATATCCCTCACTAAATACATTCCCTAAAATTAACTCCCCAATTTCATCTTGAATTAATGATTTAATTTCTTCTGAAGTATCGAGACGAATATTTGTTTTGCTTACTGTGTTTTGAACTGCTATTGCCGGAGGAGTTTTACCAGATTTTTTTTGAAGCCATTGTGTAAATGAAAATGCACCTTCTTCTGCTTGAATTATTTCAGATGGCTCGTTTTGCAGTTCTAAAATATTTTCTGGTTGATCAATACTCGTTTCCTGCACTATATCTGCGATGATTTCGTCTTGTATTGTTATTGCAGTTTCAACTTCAGTTTCGATTTCTGGTGCTTGCTCAACCATAACAGGAATAGTGCTTACCGTAGCATTGTGTTGGTGAATTAAATAATATAAGACTTTTCTATTGGCTGCATATGCCGCAGTTTGTCGAAGCGTTGCATCAAACATAATTTCATTAGTATTATGTTGGGCTTTCGCATTTAACAAATGAAATGTTTGACAATAAGGATATTTTGTGATTAAGTCTTGCAAAATTGGCAAGGCCGATTGATCCATTTGTTCGGGATGGTCTATATAAGAAATAATTTTTTCGCTTTCCATATTACCAGTTTACAAATGCTTTGTTAAAAATATCATCTATTAATTGCGTACTAATTATTTTAATCAATTCGCTTTCTACATCCGGCAAGTTTTTAGTACCCGGAAAATCGGCATACCTAGTAAAAGTATATTCAAAACTTTTTGCCTCTTCTTTTTTATTGGTGTATTTTACTTTTACAGATATACTTAATCTATTTTGAGAAGTAACATTGTTGCCTTGAACAGTCATTGGCCTTACACTATAATCGATAATTTTGCCCTCAAACTCAATATCAGCAGTACTTCTGGTTAACTGTAAATTTGTTTGGGTAACAATTCTGTCTTTTAACGACTCTGTAATTGTTTGACTTAATGTTGGAACAACTAAATTCGAATTATTTTGAAATAAGTATACAGCAACTGTTTTTGTTTCGGGCGAAATAGATGCGCCGGTAAAAGAATAAATTCCACAAGCACTCATCGTCAATAACAAAATCGACAGGCTAAATAATTTTAACTTGTTGATAAAGCTATTTTTAAAATTAATTTTTTGTTGCTGCATGTTCTTAAAGATTAATATCGTATTCTTTAATTTTTCTGTACAATGTTCTTTCTGATATGCCTAATTCTTGTGCGGCCAATTTTCGTTTGCCTTTATGCTTCTTTAACGCTTTTTTAATATAGTCAATCTCTTTATCTTCTAAAGATAAGGTTTCTTCGACCTCTTCTATGGGTGCATCTAATTTATAAGGATTGCTATGAAAGTTATTTGGCTGAAACGAGCTATTTGATTGGCTTGCAGGACTTACTTGCATAGGCATTTGAAAACCTGAGTACTCCAAATTTGTTGGATTTATTTCTTGCACCAGTTTATTAATAATATTGGTATTGTCTGCGATGAACTCATTTGCTGTGCCAGAATTTTGCAATAAATCTAAGACCACCTTTTTTAAATCGGTGAGGTCTTTTTTCATATCAAACAAGACCTTATATAAAATATCTCTTTCCGAAAAATCATTATCGGCATGCTGGCCTAATTTTGCAGGCAAACCGCTCATGGGTTGTTCAAATGGTAAATATTTAATCAGCTCTTGGGCATCCATTTCTTGTTGCCCATTTTGCAATACAGAAATTTGTTCTGCCACATTTTTTAATTGCCTAATATTTCCGGGCCAAGTATAATGTGCTAGAATGGCTTTGGCTTCTTCGTTTAGTTGAATATTCGGGCTTCTGTACTTTACCGAAAAGTCGGAAATGAATTTTCTGAATAATAAATAAACATCTTCTTTGCGCTCTCTTAGTGATGGCACTTTTAAAGGAACTGTATTTAATCGGTAATATAAATCTTCTCTAAATTTTCCGCGTTGTACGGCTTCGTAAACATTTACATTTGTTGCTGCAACAATTCTAACATTTGTTTTTTGCACCTTCGAGGAACCCACGCGTAAATATTCGCCAGTTTCTAATACGCGCAACAATCGTGCTTGCGTACCAATGGGTAACTCGGCAACTTCATCTAAAAATATAGTGCCCCCGTTTACTACTTCGAAATAACCTTTCCTGGCTTCGTGTGCACCTGTAAATGAACCTTTTTCGTGACCAAAAAGCTCCGAATCTATTGTGCCCTCTGGTATTGCGCCACAGTTAACCGCAATAAAAGGGCCGTGCTTACGCGCACTTAATTGATGAATAATTTGCGAAAAAACTTCTTTACCGCTACCACTTTCTCCGGTAATTAAAACAGAAATATCGGTAGGCGCAACTTGGGTTGCAATGTCTATTGCTCTATTCAATAATGGCGAATTGCCAATTATTCCAAATCTATTTTTAATTACTTGTAATTCCATTTTTTAGTTTACAATTTTTCCAATCAGCGTAGCTGATGTACAACTTTCAATTAGTACTTGGACGTAATCACCTTTTTTATATGAATCTACTACAGGAAAAACAACCACTGCATTTTGATCGTTCTTGCCGGCAAAATCATTTGCAGATTTTTTAGAAAAGCCTTCAATTAATACTTCATGCGTTTGGCCTACAAATTCTTTTAATTTTTCCAAACTATGGCCTCTTTGTAAGGCGATCACTTGATCTAGTCTTGCGGCTTTTGTAACGTCATCAACATCATCCTTCATTTTCTTTGCTGCAGGCGTACCGGGCCTTTCAGAATAAGAGAATTGATAGGCATAATTAAATTTCACAAGCGCCATCATGCTTAAAGTATCTTTAAATTCCTCGGCTGTTTCGCCACAAAAACCAGTAATAATATCTGTTGAAATTGCGCATCCAGGAATAATTCTTCTAATCGCATCAATTCTATTTAAATACCACTCTCTCGAATAATTTCTATTCATGCGATCTAAAACAGTTGTGCTTCCAGATTGAACGGGCAAATGAATTGAATTGCAAATATTAGCATGATCGGCTATGGTTTGTAAAACTTCGTCGGTAATATCTTTTGGATGCGAAGTAGAAAATCGAACACGCATTAATGGATTTACCTTTGCTACGAGCGCCAATAAAGCGGCGAAGTTGGTAAGCTCTTGCGTAGTTTCATCTAACCATTTATAAGAATCTACATTTTGTCCTAATAAAATTACTTCGCGATATCCATTCGAAAATAAATCTGCTACTTCTTTAATAATCGAATTCACATTTCTGCTTCGCTCTCTACCCCTTGTAAATGGGACCACACAGAAGGAGCACATATTATCACAACCACGCATAATAGAAACATAAGCATTTACTCCATTCGTATTTAATCTAAGTGGCGTAATGTCTGCGTAGGTTTCTTCTCTAGATAATAATACATTGATTGCCTTTTGGCCATCATCTGCTTGAGATAATAATAATGGTAAATCTCTATAAGCATCTGGACCAATAACCAAATCAACTAATTTTTCTTCTTCAATAAATTTTGCTTTGAGTCTTTCTGCCATGCAACCTAAAACACCAACAATGGTGCTTGGCTTGGCAATTTTTTGCGCCCTAAAATCGGTTAACCTTTTACGAATTCTTTGCTCCGCATTTTCTCGAATAGAGCAGGTATTGATAAAAACAACATCCGCTTCTTTATAATCTGAAGTTGTTTGAAATCCCATTTCTAACATGATTGATGCAACCACTTCCGAATCGGCAAAGTTCATGGCACAGCCATAACTTTCAATATATAACTTCCTCGCTGAAGCATTCGCAATGGCTGGCTCGATCATGATTGCCTCACCTTGCCTAGCCTCATCGTGCTCTTTTTGAAATATCCCTTTTAAGCTTTCCATAATTATTATACAAAAATACTAAAAATATGAAAAAATGTCAGTTTTTAATTTTTATCAATTTGCGGTAAAAACAAGTAAATAAGCCTATATTAGTATATTATAGATCAGATTAATGCAATTTAACAAAAAAACAGGGCGTCTTTTATTGCAATTTTTGGCAGTATTTTTTACTGCAATCATTCTTTTTGCCTTTTCACTTGCATGGTATTGGAAACCAACTATTGCTCAGGCCATTCGCAAAAACATCGAATTGTCGACCAATAATTTATATAGCGTAGCATTTAAAGACCTTCATATCAATTTTCTAACTGGCAATTTTAGCATTGACAGTTTAAGGCTAAAACCCAATGTATCGGTTTACAAAAAACTTGATCAAACAAATCAAGCCCCGCTTTATTTATTTAGTATTATCATTAAAAAATTAGAAATAAAAAATACGCACCCCATTCAATACTATTTTAACAAAAAATTGTATATCAATAAACTACATGTAGAAAAACCAATTATAACAGTTTATTATAATGAATTGCGGGCCAAAAGAAATAAACCGACAGTAAACAAATATCAAAATCCATACGAGTTAATTAAAAACACCATGATTTCTTTGAATATTAAAGATATCATTTTCAAAAATACAACCTTATGTATTCAAATAGATAGTGCAACAAATAAAAACAGACAATTTATTTTCCTATCTAATTTTTATGTAAAAAATCTTGCGATAGATGCCGCTTCTCAAAAAAATCACAACCCATTTTATGCGAATGATATTGGCCTAAGCATAAGAGATTTTAGCTATACAAATAAGGATAGCTCTTATAATTTTAAAATAGAGGAATGCACGGCTAGCACTGCATCTAAGAGTTTTTCGGTCTATAATTTAGCGATTAACCCAAAATTACCGGAACAAAATTTCTGCGATAAATATGGCTATCAAAAAACTAGGTATGCCTTTAATTTTAAAAGTTTGGTTTTCAAAAAATTTGATTTCGAGGAATTTATTTATCGTCAAGTTTTTCGTTCGGAATTACTTGAAATAAATAAAATGAAAAGTAATATCAATTTAAATAAAATATTTAAAATAAATCCATATAGAGAGCGTAAGTTTCCACAACAAATTCCATTTGACATTGCTTTGCCTTTAACCATTAATAAAATTAAGGTGATCAATTCAGAGATCAATTATTCCGAATTATTACCACAAAATAATTTACAATGGCATGTTTCTTTTAATAAATTAAAGGGCGAGATTAATAATTTTACCAATGAAAAAAAGGAGATCAATCAAAATAAATTATTAAAAATTGATTTCGATTTTTTACTCAATAACGAAGCCAAAACTAATTTATCGTTGGGGCTATTTTATGCCGATAATAAAAGATCTTTTTATTGTAATGGAGAAATGGGCGCTTATAATTTGGCAAAGTTAAACGCAATTTTAAAGCCCCTTACCAAAATTGAGATTGCAAATTGTAAGTTAAAAAAGCTGCAAATTAAACTGAAAGGCGACGAAATGGGCGTAAATGCGGATATTTCAATGAAATATAAAAATTTAAGGGTTAAGGTATTAGCCATTGATAGCCGCGATAACCAATTAAAACAACAGAAATTGTACTCTTTTTTGGCAAATGTTATACTATTGTCCAACGATAACCCAAGTGTTTACGGTAAATTCGTTCAGCCTCAATTTTACTTAGCCCGCAAGCCACAACAGGGGTTTTTCAATCTTATTTGGAAGTCTACTTTAAAAGGATGTAAAGAAAGTATTGGGTATTCCGAGAAAATAGAACTAGAAATGAAACAAAAGTCTAAAAATTACAAAGGATTACCGCATGGATCTGAATAGTATCTATTTAAGAAAACAAAGGGCAAAGAAAATCGTTATAATGAGTATGAAAATATTTATACCCTTACTTACTTTACTAACCTCTTGCTTGGGCTTTAACCAAGTAAAAAGCAAGCCAGCCAATTTAAAAATGAAAAACAGTATTAACCTATATTCATTTAAAATGAAATCAATAGACGGAACGCTTATTGATTTTGCTATATATAAAGGCAAGAAAGTACTCATCGTAAATACTGCATCTAAATGTGGGTTTACGCCACAATACGAAGCACTAGAAGCCTTACACAAAACATATGGCCAACAATTGGTTGTATTGGGCTTTCCAGCAAATAATTTTGGTGGGCAAGAACCAGGATCAAATAATGATATAGCAGCTTTTTGTCAAAAAAATTATGGCGTGAGTTTTCAGCTTTTCGAAAAGGTAGATGTAACAGGAGATAAAGCGTGCGATTTGTTTAAATGGTTAGCTAATAAAGACGAAAACGGATGGAATAGTCAGCAACCCAATTGGAATTTCAATAAATATTTAATAGATGAACAAGGCGAGTTAATCAAATATTTCCCATCTACTACCAAACCAATGAGCGAGGAGCTTATCAATAGCATAAAATAATACCCCCCCCCTTTCCTTTCATATTTCTATAACAATAGGCCGAAATATTAATTTCGGCCTTTTTTATATATTTGTTTAAATATTTTGGATATGGAAAAAGACGAACAATTATTTGCCTCGCTAATTTATCTGTTTCATTCAACTGGGATGCAAGGTTTAGGAAAAGTAATGAATCCGATGACCAATGCTATCGAAAAAAATATAGAGCAGGCCCAACAAGCAATTGATATGCTTGATATGTTAAAAAATAAAACAAAAGGCAATATTAGTGTAGATGCAGAAAAATTGTTAACGCAATTTTTATCTGATTTGCGATTAAACTATGTTGATGAAATTGCCAAAAAATAATTTTAAAAAAAATGGAAAATAACCCAAACGCAGAAAAAGACACCAAAAAAGTTTATGTACTTTTAGTGGTAATCGCATTGTTAATTGCAACAAATGTTTTTCTCTGGTTGCAAAAAAATAAATCGGAAACAAAATTCGAGCAAACAACCGATGAGAAATCTAAATTACAAACTGAATTAGATCAGTTAGAAGTAGATTTAAATACTGCTACTGCAAATGCCGATACACTTAATCAAAATTTAATTGCGAAAGATGAAGAGTTAAAAGGCAAAGTTGCGGAATTGCAAGCTGCACTCAAAAGAGGAAAAATGAGTACAGCACAGCTTTCTAAGGCTAAAAATGAGATTGATCAGTTGCGTTATTACATTAATAAATATCAAGAACAAATTGCTGCATTAAAAAAAGAAAACGAAGATTTAACGAATGAAAATTCAGGATTGAAACAAACTGTAGAATCGGAGCAAAAAAAATCGAGCGATTTGTTAAACAAAAATATTTCGCTTTCAAATAAAGTTGCGGTAGCAGAAATTTTAAAGCCAACAAGTTTAATTGCAACAGGCATTAAATTTAGATCTAATGGAAAAGAATCGGCAACAGATCGCGTAAAAAGTTTAGAGAAAATTAAAATTAATTTTACACTAGCAGATAATCAAGTAGCGGCAACTGGAAATAAAGATTTTTTTATTAGAATTATTAACCCAGAAAATAAAGCCGAAGTAGTAACAGATGCTAACGAAAGTAAATTTAATGCGAATGGCGAAGCATTACAATATTCGGTAAAAAGAAGTTTTGATTTTCAAAATAACCCAAGTCAAGAATATAGTATTTACTGGACCAAGGGCTCTAGTTTAAACCCTGGAGATTACACCATTCTACTTTACGCAGACGGCACTTCGATCGGAAAAACAATTTTAAAGTTGAAATAAAAAAGGCGATTAAAAAAACGCTCTTGCTTGCACACTTCCAATATTGATTGTTGGAGCGGATGCCGATGCCCTGCCATCATATATTATACTTAATTGAATACCGGATCCAAAGTTTCTTTGAAACACTAAATTCCAAGTATAATTATTTCCTATTTGCAATCCATCTAACATTTCGTAAGCGATGGCATTGTTTACGCCAGCGTTATAACGATTTTTAATAAGGCTGCATTTGCTAGTTAAACTAAAACTTCCTGCAGCATTATAACTTGTTTCTACATTAAAACTTAAACGGCGTGATTGCTCTTTTAAAATACTATTGTTTTGTTGCGTAGCATAACTTGCCGCCGTGGTGATTCGCCAAAAATAATTAATTTGGCAAGTAAGCTCTGGTTTAAATTCAAAGTAGTCTATGTTATAATTTTTTTCTTTAAAATTCAATGATTGATAGGCTTTCGAGCCATATTTAATAACTCCGTTAGCTAAATAATTTTCTAAAAATATAGCGCGAACCTGCCAAATATGTTCCGATTTATTTTTATTGTCGTAGCCATTGACTAATAAATTTTTGTTTTCGACTAGTTGAATGGTATAGTCTAATCCGAAAGCTGGATTAGCTCTATTAACATATAAGGTATTTCGAATAGCATTTGAATAGGTAACCAAGTTTGTGTCATTTTTATTTACTGCAAAAGGATTAATGTCAAAACTAGCGGCGTCGGCTACTTTTTTATCAATTTTTAATGTTAATTGATTACTAAATAATCTGCCAACTTTGCCAAATACATTATCCGCTGAAAAATATTTAGCAGGATCTATCAAAATATTTTCGGTGATGCTGGTCGACTTTGTTCTCACAAATTCGGTAGATAGTAAACTTACTTTTAGGTAATTGGCTTCGTAAGAAAATTTGGCTAATTCGAATTCGTTCAGTTCTTTAATTCCATTCCCATTATAATCTTGATATATATAAATACCTTGCCCTAAAGGTACTTCCACAAAAGTAAATGCCCTTTTGGGCTCTTGGCCAGAACCTATTTCGTAAAATGTAGTGCTGCTTATCATGCCCTGAAAAAAATTGCCTTCGTGTTTTATTCTGGCAATATTATTTTCATCGTTTTTTAAATTGACATTAGACCGCATAACATCTAGTTTTCTATACAAATAATTTACAGACCACATGGAGTTTTTATTCCCATTAAATTCTGCATTAAAATTAAATGAATTCGCATTTGTACTCGTTGCTAGATCATTTAAATATGGATTTTTATCTATTCTGTGATTATAAGCTAATTGAATAGTCTTGTTAATTATGTTGCTGTTTTTTATATAAATACCAATATCGCTAAATGCAAAACTATTTTGTTTGAGCGAATCAATTAAATTAAAATTACTTTGATTGTTTTCTAATTCTTGCGTAAGCCCAATATTAATAAATTTAAAGTTTCGCTCTACATTCGATTTTTGGTTAAAGTAATTTGTGCTTGTAAAGTCGAATTGTGATCGGCTAAGCATAAGCGAGGTGTTGTTGTTTAGCTTCCAATCTTTATTTAAAAAACTTCCTAAAACAACATGCTGTATTGCATTATATTGATTCTGTTGATTCAAAAAGTTCGCTTTATATTCTAGGTAATTTTGCTCATTTTTTAAAAGCTTAGTATTGTAAGTAAGCCAAATTTCGTTTGTTTTAATGGCGGGAATTAAACTATATATCCTCGCGAATTGAATAGGTCGATAATTTTCTACTGCGTTAAAATGCTTGTCTACTAATTCTATTGCAAACGAATTAATTAATTTTAAACTATTGCTGGTGTCGGCGCTTAAATTTAATTGGTTGCGAATGATTGTTTTGTTTGCAAATCCAATATTGTCTTTGTCGCCAATAGTTGAATACAAATTTAAATCTCTATTAGTAAAAGCAAATTCGTTAGAAACAAACCAATTTTTTTTAGGTGAATAAGAAAAGCCAATGCTCATTTGTTCTTGTTGCTTTGGTGTAACGAGTTTTACAATAGGCTCAAAATTCCCCTGTGGTATGCCCGATATAGGCTGCACCCAGCCATATACACGACCATTTGCGCTGTTATTCAGTAAAACATAATTACCCGCATATGGGCCCAGCTCTGTAAAGACTAATTTATATTGTTGGCCAGTATATTTAGGATTGTAGACATAAATTAGATAGCCTAAGCTGTCTTTTTTTTGATACAAAATTTGGTTTGAATTTAAATCTGTGCTGTCGGCAGAACTGTAAAACGCATTATCTAATTGATCGCCAATACTACTTAAAAATAATTTTTGATCGCTGGAAAGATTTTGTAAAAAATTAATATTCTTATTATCTTTTTCATTATAATAATTAACCGTGAAATCAATTTTTTTCAATTTAAAATTTGCTTTTGCAATATTAACCGTTCTGCTATAACTTCTTTCCGAATATTCAAACTCTATAATTATTCTGGAATAAGCTGTAATCATTTTTCTATTAGTAAAAATAATTTCTGCCGAATTGTAGTCTATAGTATAGTCTTGATTCTCCCCTCTTTTTAATAAATCACCATCAATATATACTCTTTCTGTGCCAGCCATAACGATTAAATAGGATTCGTTGTTAGGGCCTTTAATCTTATAGGGCCCTTGACTGCCTTCGGTTCCAAGGAATTCATATTTAAAATACTTTCCTTTTGCAATGGCAGATCCTATGGTTATATCATAATTATTTTGTTGGGTACTCAGCAGTACTCCTTTTCCTTTTTTTAAATAATTTAAAAAATAACTCTCCCTGCTTTTTAATTCAAAATCTCCTGCAATTAATTTACTGTTTGTGTTATTCACCTGAATAAATACCCTATCGAATTCTTGTAGTTGTTGGGTGTTACCTTCTGGCTGCACTGGAATATTATCATCCGAAATAACAGCCAATAAATCTATTTCGTTGTTGAGCTTGCCGGCTAATTGTAAATTGAATGAAGACAATACCCCTAAATCTTGCGCATTACCAACGCTAATAGCGCGCGCAATGCTACCAGATTTCGATAAGCCATTATCTAAAGCCAAAGTGGAGGCCGATTGAGTGGTCATTAAAAAAGGGTCTGCTATGATTGCTTTTCTTTGAAATAGGGAAAGGCTGTCTTTGTGAAAATACTTTTTAGTTAAGAATGAGGGCGGAACGGTGCTGGTTTTTGTAGAATCAGGGCCTATTTGATCGGTACGGGCAAAAGCATTTGCCCCGGTAATCAATAAAATAAATACAATAAAGCCCTTTAAGTGCATCCTCAGTTTACAATTGGAAGTAAAACGAAGAAAGTGGTGCCTTTATTGGCTGAACTTTCAAACCAAATTTCTCCATCAACAGGCAGCAAATTATTTTTAACTATGGCCAAGCCTAAACCCATGCCGCTATTTTTAGTCGTAAAACTTGGTTCAAAAATATTTGCTTGTATAGACTCGGGTATTCCTACGCCATTGTCTTCAAATTTTATCAATAACTTATTGGAAGAAATGGA
Organism: uncultured bacterium; assembly: GCA_903951325.1. GTDB lineage: Bacteria > Bacteroidota > Bacteroidia > Sphingobacteriales > Sphingobacteriaceae > CAIKLP01. Next base: position 27,393 of record CAJBBN010000088.1, on the reverse strand, counting down.
TAAATGCAATTGAATAATTGGGTGTTCGATTTGGTCAACAGCTTGAATGGCGTTTCTAAATAAATTATTAAATATACTGATGAAATTGTCTTTGTTACCTAAAACCTTTAGCTCATGCGGTGTCTCATCATTTATCGTAAATTTTACGTTTGCTAAATGCTTGAATAAATCTAAAGAAGCCCAAAGCGCATCTTTTATCACAACTGCTTCGGTTTTATGATTCGGCATTTGTGCGTAGTTTGCAAATTCATTTGCAATATTAGTCAAGTTATCTATTTGCTGAATAAATGTTTTTGCAAAGTTTTCAAATTTTTCTGTAAAGTTTTTATCCTGGGCTTGGTGTGCTCTCTCTAGTAGCTGTAAGCCTAATTTCATTGGTGTTAATGGGTTTTTAATTTCGTGTGCCACTTGTTTTGCCATCTCTTTCCATGCACTCTCTCTCTCCGATTTTGCTAATTTATTTGCGCTTTCTTCTAAATCGATGATCATTTTATTATACGCTTTAATCAAGGAACCTATTTCGTCATTTCGATTCCAATTAATCGTTTTCATTTTTTGACCAAGTTTAGTTTTAATAAGTTGATCTTGAATTAAACTGAGTGGCGCAGTAATTGATTTGGCAATAAAATATGCAATGATGGAGATGAAGAAAACAATTAAAACATAACTGTTGATAATAGTAGTTATAAATACAGCAATCTTTTGATTGTAATCTGCTGCATTAGCAAAATAAGGCAAATTTAAATAGGCAATGACTTCTGAATTCGAATTTCTAATGGGCGTATAAGCAGAGAGGTAATTTAAATTTCCAACCTTTTCTTTGTTGATAATTTCAGATTGTGCATCTAGCGATAAGCTGATATAAGCGCTAGGATTCATGCAATTGGCAGTTATGCCAGATTGAGTCAACATTGGTCGCGTACTTAACAGCAAATCGCCATTAAGGGCATATAAATTAATATCACGTTGATATAAATCTGCCACTTGTTGAAAAGCTTGCACAAAATCATCTTGATGAACAGATTTAGCTATGGCTTGCTTGCCTACTTTTTTAATAATAACCTGTTGAATAGCATGTAAATTTTTACTTAAAATTTCTTCTTGTTGAGAAGTGTTTAAATTACTTATGTATTGATAGGTTACCACACCCATAATAGTGATGGAAATAATAATCGTAAAAAGTAAAGATAATTGCACTCTGGTTTTAAATAATAATTGTAATCGGTTGGTGATGGCCGAAAAAGTAAATTGAACTTGTTGCTTGTTAAGCAAAATGCCAATCAAATAAATTGACAGAAATAATACTAGAAAAATTAAAAATACATAGGCAAAAAAGGATATGTAATTAACTAGACTGTTTTTTGCTTTGCTAACCACTATCACAACATCTTGATTAGGCCGGTAAACCAAGTGCTTGTAGCCATTAACAACTAGACTTGTATTGTTATTTGCTAAAAAATCATTTGGTTTTGTTTTATAAGGATAATCGCCTTTCTGAGAAATTAATTTGTTTGATTTATAAATGGCATAAGCGTATTGGTTAAAATCTTTGTTGATTCTTAAATTTCCTTCTAAAAATAGCTCTGGATAAATATTGTCTTCTCTAAAATAATTTGCATTGATAGCCATAACTACCCAAACGGTGCTATTGTTTATGCTGTACTTAATTTTCGCGAAATAATTTAGCTGCCCATAATTATTTGTTAGAAAAAATAACCCTTGATTAGAAGTGAGCTCGCAATTTTTATTGATAAACGAATCTAATTGCTCGTATTTTTCGCGATCCTTTTTATTGTTTAGAAAAAAAACGTTTCCTGTTCTGCTATACTTCGAAAAATATCCATTTAAGTAATTCGCATTTAATTTTTCTATTACTAAGGCAGTATTTGGCTGCGCTTTGGCTAATTGACTAGTGATAATAGCGTCCTTGCTTGCTTTGATTAATATGCTATCTAATAAATATTCTGCAATGGGATCGTTTGCCATTTCTAATTTAGCAACGAGCAACTCCCTGTTTTGAATTTCTTTTGATTCAATATTTATACTTAATAAATAAACCGATTGAATAACAAATAAAGAAATAATTAAAAGAATTGCAGCGACTGTAAAATGATTCAGAATCGAAAACTTACTTTTAAATAGTATGAACAATACACCAAAAGATAATAGCGCAATTACGAATAAGGTGCTTGATAAAAAATAAGCAATAGACAAAAGGATAAGCAATAGGAGGCCTGCAAATTTCGATTGCATGCGCAAAAAGTTTTGATCGACTATCGCTGCTAATGTAAATAGGCCCAAATACAGTATATAACAAGCTAATGATATAATAGCTAAGCCCATCAAACTATAAATAGTGAGTGTCTCTATATTAAAAAAATCAAAAGAGATGCTTGAATCTAAAACTAAGGCCTGTATGAGCGCTAACAGTCCGTAACTAAGAATTAATACCGCTAAATATAAAAGCAATAACGAGCCTATCGTATTGATTTTTTTCTGATGTATAAATATTTTGGATATAAACCAGACGAGTACAAAAATTAAAATTAGATTAAAAGCTAAGTCTCCTAGAGATGGGAAAATAAAATTACTAGCAAATAAATTGGGGTTAAAGATTGGAAGCCTGAAGGTTTCGGCTGGTAATTTAAAATAATAGGTGGCGGTTCTAATAGCTAACAAACAAGCCAATAAGGTTAATAGCGCTATTAGATTAGATTTTCTTTTGGCTAAAAGTACTAGATATACTGCTAGTGCAAGGAGTGTAAAAATAATAGCCAGTATTTCTAAGCAAGCTCTTGTGTAAAAATGTTGCGCTCCCAGTTTATTTAAATCCATTGACACTTGAAACAATTTAGCTCTATTTAGGTCGAGGATGTTTATAAAATCACTTGCATTCGCTTGATTCAATAATATATATTCGGGTACATTTAAATGCGCATCAAATTTATTTTGCAAATACTCATTTTGATATGCAAATGAAGATTTAATTGGCAATACAAAGAGCATTGTATTAGCTAATTTTATTTCTTTAAATATAATGTAATACGCATTTTTGTACTTTTTAAAAGAAAAATTTGGTAGCGTTTTTAGTTCATTTTCTGAAAAACCAAGCGCATTGGAAGTCCAGTATTTTAAACGGTTTTTATGATAAACAATTGCAATTGCTTTTTTTGATTCTGCTAATCTATTAAGCGCTACCCAGCTGCTTTTATTGGCTTTAGGGCTTTGCGACAAAAGAATATTTTGAATGAGCGTATCTGCTAAAAATAACTTTGCATTTTTAAAATCCTGATTGATTGTTGTTTGAATATTTTTTGCACTTCGGCTAAGTAACTGTTGTGGTTGATAAAAATACATGCTGATTGCAACCGCTATAGAAAATAACAGTGCAATAAGAATAAAAAACTTAGGCGTGTATTTTATGCTATTCATTTACATTCATTTTTTACGAAAAATATTTGCCCGCCACAATTATTTTTGGGAGCACCAGTTACAGATGCTAAACAATTGTCTTCATTTCTATATCTTAACACACCTAAAAATGCGAATACTAAAGCTTCTTTAAATTCTATTAATACTCGGTTGGGTATAATTAATTGCGTATTGGTATGCACACTTATTCTTTCTATTAAATAGCTATGATATGCGCCACCGCCTGTGATTAGCATCGAAGCAGGTGTTTCGCTCTTATTAACATTAATCGCAATTTGAATAGCGATATGCTCAACCAGCGTAGCTAAAATTGCATTAGCGCTTAAATTATATTTTGCTACAGTTGGATATATATTTTGTACTACCCACTCTTTTCCTAAAGATTTTGGAAATGCATCATGATAATAATTTAATTTATTTAATTCGGCTAATAGCTCGGCATTTACCGAACCCGATCTCGCTAATAATCCTTCGTTGTCAAACAAAAGTTTATTATCTGGTAAATAATGATTCAAGATCATATTTGCAGGACAAATATCGTAGGCTAATCTTTCGCCATTTAATTCAAAAGAAACATTAGCAATACCGCCAATGTTTAAACAATAATTATATGAGGAGAATAAATCTCTGTCGCCAATTGGCACTAATGGCGCGCCTTGTCCGCCCATGGCAACATCCATTTTTCTAAAATCGCAAATGGTGGTAATGCCAGTTTCTGCTGCAATTACAGCGCCTGCGCCAATTTGTAATGTTAAGCCGTTTGCTGGCTGATGAAATATAGTATGGCCATGTGAAGCAATAAAATCAAGCACCGTTATATTGTATTGTTTTATAAATGCTGAAATGTTTTCAGCAAAATAATTCCCTAGGGCTGTGTCTAATAAATGAATGGCTAAAGCCGAGGTGTTTTCTGCATTTGCTAATTTAACTTTCCAATCTTCGGAATAAGGGTAACATGCTGTATGAATTATTTCATATTCCCAACCATTATTCGTTAAAATAAATTTACAATAGGCTAAATCTACACCGTCTAAAGAAGTGCCAGACATCAACCCAATTACATGATATACTTGCATAAGCGAATATAATTATTTTAAAGGCATAAAACAGAAAAGGCGGGACAAGCCCGCCTTTTCAATGAGTTATTTAAATTACTGAACGCTTACTTTTTGAATAGCCACGTTGTTTCCTTCGCGCACTTCTACAAAATATATTCCGGTAGCTTGATTACTTAAATCTACCGAAGTAAATAATAATGCTTTAGTTGGATAATTTTCGTGATAAATTACTCTACCGGTTAAATCCATCACCTTAATAGAAGATGCGCCTTTAACATTTGCTTTTACATAAAACTTGCCATTCGATGGGTTAGGATAAACTTCGAAGCCCTCAACTTTGTTGTTTGACAAGCCTGCTGCTGTTCTAACAGAACCCCACTTAGCTACACCACCTGCACTTGCAGAGGTGTTGAATCCGCCAGCCCATCCATTATTGATGTCGTTGAAACGAATACAAGTATGTTGATCTTTATCGATACTAATCCAAGTTAGTGCCGCATCTTCTGTATATGCTGCACCCATTCCATTCGAAGTTGAATTGGCAGAAGTAGCAAACCATGTATCTGTTCCAGATACATTTTCGATTGCATTAAAATCATAAACACCAGCTACTGTATCGATGCCTGCATACTCCCAAGTTAAACCACCATCTTCTGAGATGATTAATGTATTAACAAGTGCGGTTGTATTTGCCATTACTCCAACTGCAAAATCTTTATCTTGAAAAGAGATGCTTGGAATTGAGGTTCCGTCTATGCTGTCTAAAGGCGTTGTGCCTAAAGCCCAAGTTAGGCCCATGTCTTTACTCAATAAAATACGGCCAAAATTTGTTGGATATACAAATGTGCTATCGTGTGCAGCAAAATAACCAACAGTTCCATATTCGTTTGTTAAAGGGGTGTATGGAATATTTGCGTTAGGCACGCGAGTCCAATTTACACCACCATTAGAGGTTGTATATATTTCAAAATAACCATTTGCTGGGTCGCCTGCTGCAACACCATTTTGTGCATCAAAAAAATGTACTAGATTGATAAAAGAACTTGCGGCGGTAAATGTGCCTGCAGAAATTTTTGTCCAGTTTACACCCCCATTTGTAGTTTTGTAAATGCCTTGTAAGCTAAGTGCAGTACTTGCTGGATAGATAGCAGCGTATGCTGTATTTGCATCAATTGCAGAAATATTTGCTAATCCATAATTATTTAAAGCTGTAGCAGTTGTTCCTTTTACGGCACCTGCTAACCAAGAATAACCACCATCGGTTGTTACGCTAAAATCACGAATGGTTGCGTTTCCGCCTGAACCGTCGTAAGCAACAGCCCATACAATGTTTGAATCTACTACGTCAAAGTCGTTGATTCCTCTTGAAGCTGCAATAAAGCCAGAGTTTTGAGTGTGAAATGCTTGTTGAGCAGATGCTGAAAAACCTGCTGCCACTAAGCTTAATAAAAGTAAAAGTTTTGTTTTCATAATGTATTTTTTTGTGGGTGTTTTTATCTATTGCAAGATAATAAAATTGAGAAAATCATTTATTATTTAGTCATTTATTTAAAAGAAAAATGTAAGAAACGAGCTAGTTTAAGCTTTCAAAGGCCGAAATAGGCTTGTTTGGGTCTTTTAAAATATCCATTAAAGTGTAATTCCAAGGTTTCCAAAACGCTTCGAGTACTTGTGCATAGGTTTTATTTACCCATTCGTCGAATGGCGCTTTAGTAAAGAAACCATTTAAAGCACTCACATAAATTTTATCTTGTTGTATCACAAAATCATACTGCATAATTTGATTAAATAAATAATTAGCATAAAATACTTTTGCGCAAAACTCTTGTAATTGTTTTGCAGTAATAGGCTGATTATTTATTTTTTCAAATAAATTTTGGTGATAAATTTTATTCGCGCCATTGTCTTGTAAGCAAATTAAAATAGCCTTATTTTTAATTCGCAATAAAAACGTCATGGTGTTGATCTCGTTTCGATGCTCAAATGGAGCAAGGCTTTCGTCGTTTTCAACATTTAAAATAAATAAGGAAAATGGCTTAGCCTCTTCGGCATCAATTTCAAAAATAATTCCTTGTAAAAAAAATAATAGATTTTTAAATTTCTCTACAAGTGCCGGAGATAAATCAAAAATTTCTCCTCTTTGTTGGTTATTTAGACCGTGCTTTACTTCTTTATAAATTAAACCGTAAGAAATTAAACCAGACCAAAAAAATAAGGTCCATTCCGAAATTTGTGCAAACCCTGTTGGATTTTCAAAAGCTGCGGCAACCTCATTTTGTAGCAATTCAATTTTTTCTTTCGCTTTTTGGCTGCAGGGTAAGCTTAGTTTTCCGTAAGTGGTATAGGTTTCGTCTAATAATTTAAAAGGTTGCTCTTTTAACGCAAAAGCATCCATTATCCATTCAGGAAATATATATAATGGTGCGCTTGACTCGTCGAGTTTTTCGCCGGTTAAAAAGCAGGTGTTTGCCCTAAATTCAAAATTGATAAATGGATTGTATAATGTCTCTTGCATAATCTATATTTACAAAAGTAATAAATGATTTGAATTGTATTGATTTTATAGAAAAGCTATGATCGAATTTCACACAGAACCATTCTCGCTAGAATTAAATTACCCTTTTAGCATTTCAAATTTTTCGCGCAGTAATACTCCAGTTGCATTGGTTCGTTTACAGTACGAAGGATTGATAGGATATGGAGAAGCTTCTATGCCGCCCTATTTAGGAGAAACACAAGAAAGCGCGAGTCACTTTTTTTCGAAAGTAAGTTTGCGTAATTTCGAACCAAGCCAATATTTGTCCATCATTGAGTATATTGATAATATTGAGCCAGGGCACCATGCTGCAAAAGCGGCTATAGACATTGCCTTACACGATTTAATTGCTCAAATAAAAGGAATTCCATGTTACGAATTGCTTGGTTCTGATCCTGCGAAAATGCCCTTCACCTCTTTTACCATAGGCATCGATCATCCCGAAATTATTGCCATCAAAATGAAGGATGCCGAACCCTTTCATTTTATCAAAGTTAAACTTGGATCTGATCAAGATCAAGTAATCATCAATACCATTAGGTCTATCAGCGATAAGCCTATTTATGTAGATGCAAACAGAGGCTGGGGCAGTAAAGAACATGCATTGGAAATGATTGAATGGTTGGCTACTCAAAATGTGCAATTAATTGAACAGCCGCTAGAAATTAACCAGCTGGCCGATATGGAATGGTTAAAACTTAAATCTCGTTTGCCGTTGTTTGCAGACGAATCTTGCAGACGCTTATACGATATTGAAAATATTGCGAATGCATTTCATGGTATCAATATAAAATTGATGAAATCAACTGGTATTGCCGAAGCACAAAAAATGATTGCCAAGGCGCGTGCCTTAGATTTAAAAATAATGATGGGTTGTATGAGCGAAACGTCTTGCGGCATTTACGCTGCCGCTGCACTTGCGCCTCAAGTAGATTACTGCGACCTAGACAGTCCATGGATGGTAAAAAATAATCCTTTCGAAGCACCACTTTTAATTGATGGTAAAATTCAGTTATCGAAAAGCGCAGGACTAGGCCTGATTTTAAAATAAAAAAAGGGCTCGCAATTATACGAGCCCGTTTTTATGTTGAGTTTAAAAATTATTTCTCTAAACCTTTATTGATTGTATAAATGACATTGGCTCTGTGTGCCTTTGAATCTGCATCTGCTAGCGCTGCAGCCGCTCCCGCAATCACTTTTATTTTTCTTAAATTCGCTAATGCATTTGATTGCGCGCGATAATCAAAACTAACCCCATTCACAATTTCAATTAAATTATTTACATAAGCCAATTGTAAGTTTTGTCTAAATCCATTCACTGCAGTTTGTGCATCGGCATTAAAAATGGCAACGGTTAAATCGTTCATCATTTCGGCTACAGCATACTGATTGCCATATAAACCACCATCCGAAATTCGCTTTAAAACATTGGCACTTAAAATATGTGCGAAGATTCCTTTTTGAATATTTAACACACGTTCGTGAATTTTTGGATCTTCGTTTCCACCGCTAAAACCTCTTCTTTGGTATTGCAAGTATTGGTATAAATCTGCTGGTAAATCAAAAGCTTTAGGCGCAAAAACATAGTCGGATAAAGCTTTCATTGCTCTTTTTTGATCTGCATAACTTACAGCAGTAATAGGCTTTACAGCGCTTTTTTGTTCCGGAAAACTTCTGTCAATATAAACGCCACCAATGTATCTCGAAATAACACCAGCTGCCGTATTGTATTCGCCTGCTGCTACTAAATAAGCATTACGCATTTCTTGATAAGATTGTCCTTCTTTAATGTATTTTGATTTTAATTTCTTCATTAAATTATTCGAAAGTTTCATGCGGTCTATCGAATAAGAAATGGCATCGCTTGTTAAATCGTTGATCATTACTCTTGGATCAATTCCTTTACCTGCTGCACGCATATCGTCGGCATCGTTTCCAAAAGTCAATTGCGGATCGCTCGAGCGCGCTGCAATTTTTAATAACCTTTCGGTTTCTTCTTTTTCATTTGCAGCAGATGTGCTGTAACCAAATTCAATTGCCCACAAATCGTAAGGGCCTGGTTTGGTAGTAAAGTACTGCCCCTGCTTGGTTCTATCCAATGCAATGTTTGCAGCAGGATAATCCATCACAGAACCAGTTAGTCAAATCTGTTTAGTTAAAGTAGTATTGTTAATGTTCGCTGGGCTATGTAATTGACTAGCTTTCATATTATGATTTAAACCGAAAGTGTGCCCTACTTCGTGTAACACTAAATAGTATAAAGACTGTTTTATGTAATTACTTTTTTCAACATCTGTTGCACTATAAGCCATTAAAGCCGCGTTGCCAAATTGCGTTGCTTGACTAAAATAATTTCCGATATCGCAAAAGTTGTTTTGGGTAAATTCATTTGCTTGAAAAGTTTGCGATGTAGCGTCAAATAATTTTTCTTGTTTTAAGCGATTGGTAAAAAACACATACTCTAACATAATATCTGCACCAATAATTTGTCCAGTTTTAGGATTTACAAAACTTGGACCATAGCCACCAAATGGCGGGAACGGAGAAGATGTCCAGCGTAAAACATTATATCGAATATCGCCTGCATCCCACGAAGCCGTGTCTGGTTGCACTTCGCAGCGGATCGCATTTTTAAATCCTGCTTTTTCAAATGCTTGGTTCCAAGTTAAAATCGCTTCTTTAATGGTTGGTCTAAATTCTTCGGGGGTTGTGTTTTCTATCCACCAAGTAATGGGTTCAATGGGTTCCGATAAAGTTGCTGATGGGTCTTTCTTTTCTAAATTCCATCTGTTAATTACATCTTTATAAGGCGTCGCCTTTTGCGTAGTCATGTCTTCTATTTGTTGCATAAAATAACCAATGCGCGGATCGTCGTAACGTGGCTTAAAATTATTTTTTGGCATTTCAATAATAGAATGTTGAATTTTAACCGTTACCGATCTTGCATCTGTTACATCTGGTCCGCCGCCATTTGAAGGTGCAGGATTATCGTAAACATATTCTACAATTACATCTGTATTTTTTGGATAATTACGAATGCTCGCAAATTTTGTTTTTTCTTTACTCAGCGTGCCCAAGGTAAAACTAGCGCCTGGCTTGGCATTGGGGTTAGGTGAAGGTTTTATTTGTGATAAATTTTCGACTAAAAATAATTCGTCTGCTTTCAGTAAATAATTTTCGCCTTCTTCTGCCACAATTTTTAAAGAAGCTAAAATTGGTTTGTTGATGTTGGCATCGGCCGATTTTGAAATTGGATTAGCTGGATCGAAATAATAATTAGTATTTTCTTTAACGAATTCTATTCTATCAAAATATTTTCGAATCGAAAAAACTTCGTTGTCTCTGAAAGATCCTTTAAAAGCACCTGCCGAAACCACACCGTTTTCGGCATAATTAAAATAAATATATTCTTTGTTTAATTGTTCTTTTTTAATTTTCATGTAAACAGTGCCTATGGCAGTGTCTTGATACATGGCAAATAAACCATCGCTCAGCTTGGTAGGCTTTATGATTTCTTTAATGGTTTTCTTAGCTTCTTTTTTAGGTGCATCTGTTGCAGTAGCAGCAACGGGTGCAGCGTTTTTGTTTTTTTGTGCAAAGCTTGCATTGCAGCATAAAATACTAGCGAATACAATCGCCATAGGTAAGTTTGATTTTCTTATCATGTTGTTAGCTTTTTATTGTGATACTATTTTGGGTTCGCGTTTACTGCCGCCATATAATTCGTAAGCAAGTAAGCGACATTCTAATTTACTATTAAAAAATTCTGTTTTTTGTGAAGCCTTCAATCCTACTTTTTTAGCAAGATTAGGACTGGCCGTAAAAATAAATCCTTTATAACCTTGACAACTTGTTTTTAAGAAATCGCCAATGGCTTTATAAATAATTTCTAAATCTTCGTATTCTCCTAGCCTTTCGCCGTACTCTGGATTAATCATCACTACACCTAGATTATCTGAAGGCACTTTGGTATCTCTAAAATCACACACTTCAAAATCAATGATATGATCGACTCCTGCAGTTTGCGCATTCATGCGTGTAGCATTAATTGCATTTGGATTAATGTCTGTTGCAATTATTTTGGCTGGTGTGCTTTTTAATGCAATGGCTCTGCCTTCTGTTCTAATAGATTGATAGTATTCGTCGTTGTATCCTTCGATATGCATGAAGCTATAATAAGCTCTTAGCAAACCAGGATATTTATTCAAGGCCATTAATGCCGCTTCAATAGCTAGCGTGCCGCTACCGCACATTGGATTTACAAAGTCTGTTTTACCATCCCAGCCACTGGCCATAATGGTTGCCGCGGCTAAGTTTTCTTGCATTGGTGCCGAACCTGGTAGTTTTCTGTAATTATGTTTAGATAATGTTTCGCCCGAAGTATCGATAAAAACCGACACTTGGTTTTCTCGCCAAAATAAATGAATTACTAATTTATTTCTTTCCGGGCCGCTGTCTGGTCTGATGCCAAATTTTTCTTTCATACGATCAACAATCGCATCTTTCAATTTAACATTGGCAAATAAATTATTATCGATGGTATCGTTTTCGACATTGGAAGTGATGCATAAATAGCCATCTTTTTTAATGATGTTTTCCCAATCGATGGTTAAGGCTTCTTTATACATTAAATCGGCGTTCACCGCTTCAAAATCTTTAATTAACCATAACACTTGGTTGCCCGTACGAATGTAAAAATTAAGTTTAATGCAATCATTGATGGTTCCTTCAATGGCAACACCGGTAGACCATTGCTCTGTTATGGTATAACCTAAATCTGTTACCTCTTTGCTTAAATATGGAGCAATAAATTTGGGGCAAGTAATAATTATTTTACTTTTTTGTTCAAAAGAAATGCTCATGTTGTGGATTTAAAAAAATTAAAATTTATTTGACGCTTCCGCCGTTGCTAATTGCTTTTGTGGGTGCTATAAATACTAAACTTCCGTCTGCATTTTCTGCCATTAATATCATACCTTCTGAAGTAATGCCTTTGATGTCTCTAGGTGCTAGGTTTACCAATATAGTTACTTGTTGGCCAATGATATTTTCGGGTTCGTAATATGCCGCAATACCAGATACTACGGTTCTTTGATCGATACCGGTATCGATGGTCATTTTCAATAAATTTTTAGTTTTAGGTACGCGTTTGGCAGCTATGATAGTACCTACACGCATATCGTTATTACTAAAATCATCGAAAGTAATCAGTGGTTTTTGTGCTTCCATTTGATGGTTTGCTTTTTCGTTTTCTTTTTTAGACGCGGTCAATTTTGCAAGTTGCGCATCCATTTGTTCGTCTTCTATTTTTGCAAATAATAAAGTAGCCGCTCCTAGCTGATGCCCTGCAGGTATTAAGTTTGCAGCGCCTGCTGTATTCCAATCGGAACTTGTTAAATTTAATTGTTCAAATAAACTTTTAGAAGTAAATGGTAAAAATGGTTCTGAAAGTATGGCCAAGTTTGCGGCTATTTGCAAACTGATGGCTAAAATAGTGGCTATCCTTTGCGATTCCTCTTTACTAATTTTCCAAGGTTCGGTATCGGCTAAATACTTATTTCCTAAACGCGCTAAATTCATTAATTCGACAAGCGCTTCTCTGAATCGATACTGCTCAATTGATTTGGCAATTTTTGCTGGATACGCTTGCATTTCGGCAAGTACTGCTAAATCGTATGGCGTACAGTCTTTGATCTCGCCGGCTTTGCCATCAAAATACTTATGACTCAAAACCATTACGCGGTTAATAAAGTTGCCGAAAACGGCTACTAGCTCGTTGTTGTTTCTGGCCTGAAAATCTTTCCAAGTAAAATCGTTGTCTTTGGTTTCGGGTGCATTTGCACAAAGCACATATCTCAATATGTCTTGCTTGCCAGCAAAATCTTGCAAGTATTCGTGTAACCAAACTGCCCAATTTCTAGAAGTAGAAATTTTTTCGCCTTCTAAATTTAAAAATTCGTTGGCGGGTACATTTTCTGGTAAAATATAATCGCCATGTGCCATTAAAATAGCAGGGAAAATAATACAATGAAAAACAATATTATCTTTTCCGATAAAATGCACCAATTTGGTGTCTTTGCTTTTCCAATATTTTTCCCAATCGGGTGTTAATTCTTTCGTAGCAGAAATATAACCAATGGGTGCATCAAACCAAACATATAAAACTTTTCCTTCGGCATCTTTCAATGGAACTTTTACACCCCAATCTAAATCGCGTGTCATGGCGCGCGGTTGCAAGCCTTGGTTTAACCACGACTTACATTGCCCATATACATTGGCTTTCCAGTCTTTATGGGAATCAATGTAATTTTCGATATCGCCTTGCATTTTGTCTAAAGGCAAGAACCAATTTTTAGTTGTTTTTAAAATTGGCACGGCGCCAGACAATGTAGAATGCGGGTTGATTAAATCGGTTGCATTTAAAGTGCTACCACAATTTTCGCATTGATCTCCGTACGCGTTTTCGTTATTGCAATTTGGACAAGTGCCCACAATATATCTGTCTGCTAAAAACTGCTTTGCTTGTTCGTCGTAATATTGCTCCGTTATTTCTTCCGAAAAAATATTTTTTTCGTAAAGATTGGTGAAAAATTCAGAAGCTGTTTTATGGTGTGTTGGAGAAGAAGTTCTAGCGTATATATCGAAAGAAATACCAAAATCTTTAAAAGCATCGCCCATCATTTTATGGTACTTATCGATGACTTGTTGTGAGCTAATGCCTTCTTTTTTTGCTCTAATAGAAATTGCGGCACCGTGTTCATCGGAACCACAAATAAATTTCACATCTTTACCTTTAGAACGAAGATAACGCGCGTAAATATCTGCAGGCAAATAGCAACCTGCCAAATGGCCTATATGAACCGGACCATTTGCATATGGTAAAGCAGCGGTAACAGTCGTTCTTTTAAATTGATCTTCCAAAACTTTGGTATATAATATCTAATTTGGCAAAGATAATGCTTTAAACGCAATGCACATTCCAAGAAACCTTAAAAAAGGCGATACAATAGGTATTTTAAGTACCGCGCGCAAAATAAATGCAGCTGCACTGCAATTTACCATCAATTTATTAGAAAGTTGGGGGCTAAAAGTAGTTTTAGGAAGCAGTATTGGCTTAGCACATCACCAATTTGCTGGTACTGCCGAACAAAGATTAGCTAATTTTCAGGAATTTTTAGACGATGACAATATAGATGCCATTTTATGCGCTCGCGGCGGTTATGGCACCATGCAAATAATCGACGATATCAATTGGGACCGATTTTTAAAAAATCCAAAATGGATTTGCGGTTTTTCGGATGTGACCGTTTTACATTCGCATTTAACAAGCCTGGGTGTAGCTAGTATTCATTGCTCCATGCCTTCGCTTTTTCCTACAGAAATTGATCATGAAACTTTGCATTCCATGCGCCGCGCATTAATGGGCGAAAGCAATGAAATTTCTTTTCCAATTACTAAGTTTAATAAAGCTGGTGATGCAGAAGGAGATTTAGTGGGCGGAAATTTATCTTTAATATATGCATTGCAAGGAAGTGATAGTGACATTGATACTAATGGTAAAATTTTATTTCTAGAAGACCTCGACGAGTATTTATATCACATCGATAGAATGATGATTAGTTTAGATCGAGCAGGAAAATTAAAAGGTCTGAAAGGCTTATTAATAGGAGGAATGACGGCTATGAAAGACCACGAAATTCCATTTGGCAGTACGGTTGAAGAAATTATTTTAGGGCTTTGTAAAAAATATAATTTCCCCATTTATTTTAATTTTCCGGCTGGTCATTTAGAGTTTAATTTTGCCTTAAAATTACAGTACCCTGTAAAAATTACAAGCAAAAACGATCGCGTACATTTTCAACAAATTTAATTATTGCTTAAGCAATCTTTCTATCTGCGTAAATTTTTTATTCGAAATTTTTACAAAATAAACGCCTGTTGCTAATTTATCAATATTGACACTATGGTTTGTATGGTTAATTTTCTGTGCTTGCATTTGCTTGCCATTGCTATCGTATATTACCAAATCAACATCGCCATCGTCAAGTTTTAAGTCAAATTGTATTTGCGTTTGTGCCGGATTGGGGCTCATGGTAAATTTCTTTAGCTTGTCTGAAACAATGCCCGTATTTGTATTTGTAAGCTTAATTAGCACATTGCTACTGGCTTTGAGCGTGTTTGCTTGAATTGCCCAATTCGTAAAACCACCTACATTATTGATAGTAAGTATTCCTAAATTTTCGCCGGTTAATAAATTACTTGCTTGGTAATTGCCTGCATTTAAAGTCGAAATACCTAAAGATAAACTATCAGTGGTATTGGTATTCGAAAAATTACTTACACTTAAAATGGCTGTTTGATTATAAATTCTTGCAAAGCCTATGTTTGTATTTTTTTGATTATCTAATATTAAAACATAGCCTTTTCTTAAAGCTTCGTTTTCGTTTCTTGCTTGAATTAATTTTTGATAATAATTCCAAATAGAATTTTTGTTTAAACTTAAAGTTTGCACATTATTAGTTGTATAATTTGCGCCTAGTGTTTGCCAAGGAGTTTGTGTGCTAAAGCCTGCATTTGTACCCGCGGTCCATTGCATGGGTTTGCGTTTATTTTCGTCTGCACCCGAACCAATCATGCCAACTTCTTCGCCATAGTAAATGAACGGAACGCCTGGCAGAGTTAGGTATTGGGCTGCCGCTAGTTTCATTTTGCTAGTATCGTTTCCTAATTGCGTGTACACTCGGTCTTGATCGTGGTTGGTTAAAAATGTACCGTATTGCAAACTCGGATAGGCTTGCGCAACCACTTTAATTTGATTTTTAATTGCTTCTGTATTTTTATTATTTACTGAAGTTAAAATTGCGCCTGCTAAACCAAATTCGAAACATGCATCGAGTCTGTTATTTTCGACATAAGGTACAATTGATGGAGTTGCAGACCAAACTTCTCCAATGGCAAAAGCAGTCGGATTTGTTTTTTTATATGAAGCGTTAAATTCTTGCAATAATAGAAAACTGCTTGGCGTATTTTCTAGCACATTACCATCTTCATCTAAAAATTTAATGGCATCTAACCTAAATCCATCTACGCCTTTGTTGAGCCAAAAATCGCTCACTTTAAACATTTCGGTTTTTACTGCTGCATTTTCGTAATTTAAATCTGGCATGCCATTATAAAAAAGCCCGTAATAATAACTGTTGTTGTAATTATGCCATACTGATTGACCCCATGGGCCTAAAAAGGCTGGATTTGTTGGACTCCAGACATACCAATTGCGGTAATTATTTACATTATTAGCCGATTGCGTAAACCATGGATGCTGGTTAGAAGTATGATTCATTACATAATCGATGATGATTTTGATACCGTGTGCATGCGCGCTATCTAGGAGTGCTTCAAAATCTGCCATCGTGCCATAATCGGGTTCTACTGCATAATAATTTGTTACATCGTATCCGTGGTAACTTGGCGAAGCCATCATGGGCATCAGCCACAATGCAGTAATTCCTAAATCTGAATTCGCATTTGGATTACCATCATTTAAATAATTTAATTTTTGAATGATCCCTTGAAAATCTCCAATACCATCGTTATTACTATCATAAAAACTACGCACAAATATTTCATAAAACACCGCATCGTTCCACCAATAAGTAGCATAATTGGTGCTAGGTATATTGCATTTATTAAAAGCTACTACAGGTAAATTAATAGTATTAGTAATTGTTTGGTAACGGTTAAAAGTACTGCCCACACTGCAATACAGCGGAGGATTTTCGGCTCCTGCCCAGGTGTTACCATTCACAAATTTATATTCATAATAGCCCGCCGGAAAATTTAATGTTACTTCGTAAATGCTATCTGCATTTGCATCTGTTAATAAAGTAGCTGCCGGATCCCAATCCGAATTAAACCCCGCTTCACTCTGAAAATTTCCGGCTACATGCACACCCGTCGGAGCAATAATTTGCTGGTGCATATCGACACTAAATTTCACCGCAAAATTTTGCGCAAAAAGTGTTAATGGAAAACAACAAATAAGCAATAAATGGATTTTAAAAAGTTTACGTGGCATAGATATTTTGTAAAACGAATTAGTAGTGGCCCCTACAGGAATCGAACCTGTACCGAGAGAACCGGAATCTCCCATTCTATCCATTAAACTAAAGGGCCATTAAATGTACCAAAGATGCAAAATATCCACGATTTGTCTATATTTTTTAGCAATTCGCCTTAATATTGAAACTTAACACAAATTTTAATTATATTTAAAATTACACTAAACCAAAATTATGAAATTAAAACATTTACTCTTTTTGTTTTGTGCTATTTTATTTATTCAATCAGAATTAATAGCACAAACAACCGTTACCATTCCAACTGCAAATACAGCAGTCACAGTTACTGGTAATGGAACTACTGTAACTACCATCAGAAGAAAACCTTTAGGTAGTAATCGTTCTTACGAAAGAACTGCCATTAAATATACACAAGCAGAAGTTGGTTCGCTTGGTAATATTAGCGGCCTTGCTTTTTATTGCGATACCGTTTTAACCCCAGGCAGAACACCTGTAAAAATTTACATCAAAGAAGTAGCAGATACTACTTTTACGGCAAGCACTGTGGCTGCTGAAGAAGCTGGCGCTACACTCGTTTTTGCAGATACTTTAAATTCGACTTTATTTGTAAAAAATACTTGGGTGCCGATTACTTTTAGCACGCCTTTTTTACATGCTAATCAAACCAATATTGAAATAATTATTGAAACAAATTCTGGTGGAACAGCTGGTTCAGATGGAACTGCACTTTCTAAAGGATTTAGATTTTCTACCAAAGGCTTAGTGAATAGTACACAGTATTGGCAAAGTGGTACAGGTAGTAACACCCCTCCAACAATAAATGGTACACTCACCAATTTTAGACCAAATATTCAGTTAACTATTACTACTGCACCGGCTTGTACTACACCTCCAAATGCAGGTACAGCATTAAGCTCAGCAATTGCCGCTTGTGTGGGAAATAACTTTACTTTATCGCTTTCTGGCTCAAGTACCGGTTTAGGTTTAACCTACCAATGGTTGTCTTCTACAAATAATACTTCTTGGGATACCATCGTTGGTGCAACATCTGTTGTATATCAAACTAACCAAGCCATTGCAAAATATTACGCTTGTATTATTCAATGTAATGGTCAAAAAGATACTTCCACTTCGGTTAATGTAACAATGAATCCTTTTTACAATTGTTATTGCATTACTAATTTAGGTAATAGTTGTACAGGTGGTCAAGGAACTGCTATCGACTCAGTTTCTTTCACAAATACTACATTAGCAAAAGGTAGCACAGGCTGTGCAACCGGCAGCTACATTGCGTATCCGGCTTCAGGAAATACTACTGCAAGTTTAACGCAAGGTGAAACGTATACCTTGAGTAATAAATTTACTGGTTCAGTAAAATCATCGGTGTGGATTGACTACAATAGAAATGGAATTTTCGAAAATTCAGAATGGAAACAATTGAGTTTAACTTCTGCAACTGGAACCGTAATCAATAATAACATCAGTATTCCTGCAAATGCGCAAGCAGGTATTACCGGTATGCGTATCAGAACAAGATCAGCTAATTCAACAAACGATTCTACTTCGGCTTGTACCAACTTTAATAACTCTGGCGAAACAGAAGATTATTTAATTACCATTGTTGCGGCAAGTGCATGTATTGCACCGCCAAACCCAGGTGTGTTAAGTGTTACAGACACCCTTACTTGTGCAAATAGTCCAGTAACTTTTAGCATTACGGGTAATACCATTGGTACTGGTCAAACTTATACTTGGTATAGTTCTACAGACAATACCAATTGGACTGCAATTACTGCAGCAACAGATAAAGTTTATTCTACTGCTTTAAGTGCAAATGGTTTTTACAAATGTGTGATTACTTGTAGTACACTTAGTGCAACTACCAATGTGGTTCAAGTAAATGTAAAAGCTTTTAGCGATTGTTATTGCGTAAGTGGCATAGGCGGAAATTGTACTACACAAGCAACAGCCTTAGATTCATTAGCTATTGAAGGAACAACTTTAGATAATGGCAATACCGGCTGCGGAACAGCTGCCTATAATTCTTTCCCTAATTCTGGCAGTACTACTGGAACTTTAATGCAAGGACAAAATTATATTTTGAAAGCTAAATTTAGTGGTGCTGCTAGGGCATCTGTTTGGATTGATTATAACCATAATGGTAAATTTGATAATTCGGAATGGCAACTAATTTGTACAAGTAGTGTAGCGAATGTTGCATTAAGTGCAAATTTAAATATTCCTTTGACGGCCTTAACAGGTGAAACAGGCATGCGTATTCGTACCCGTGCTACAAATGGCGTTATCGACTCAACAGTTGCTTGTGCTGCATTTGGTTCGGGTGAAACAGAAGATTATAAAATTAATATTATTCAAGCAACTGCTTGTATTGCGCCTCCAAATGCTGGAAATGTAGTGGCTTCTAAATCGGCAGTATGCCCAGGCGGAATTGTTAATTTAGCTGTTAAAGGAAATACAATTGGCTTAGGACAAACTTACCAATGGATTAAATCTTCGGATGGAAAAAATTGGACAAACATGACTAGCCAATCTTTGAGTACAAAAGACACCGTGAACACGGCTACTTATTATGCATGTGTATTAACATGTTCAAATTTAAATGATACTACTGCAGCACAATTGGTAAAAACTAATCCATTCTACAATTGTTATTGCACTAGTACCTTAGGTGGTGGTTGTGTAACCTCATTGACTTCGATTGATTCGGTTAACATTACAAACACAAGTATGCATTTCGGGTTTACAGGTTGCTCTTTAAATAATTATGCATCATATCCAGATTCTGGAAATTCAACAGCTAGTTTACATAAGAATTTTACTTATGAATTATTGACGAAATTTGCAGGTGTGTCTAGAGCTGGCGCGTGGATAGATTTTGACCACAGTGGTTCTTTTGATTCTACCGAATTTATTTCGATTACAGATACTTCTATTTTAGACTCTGTTACCAAAACAATGATCAGCATTCCTGCCAATGCCTCAATGGGCAAAACAGGTATGCGTATTCGTACTAGAGCAGTAGCTGGAACGCTTACTGCTAAAGATGCTTGTTCGCAATTTGGATCTGGTGAAACAGAAGATTATGTAATTACTATTGACACTTTTGTAGTGCAAGGTTTACAAAATGTATTAGCAGATAACTTTGTAAAAATTTATCCAAATCCAGCTGCAAACCAATTGAATGTTGTTCAATTGAAAAATAAATCTGGTAAAATAAATATTTATGATTTAAATGGCAGAATGTTAATTGCTGAAAAATTAACTGATGGCATAAATGTAATTTCAACAGAACAATTAAGTTCAGGAATTTATTTCTACCATTATATTGATGCAAATAACAATGGTTTATCAAATGGTAAAATTGCCATTGTAAAATAAATCAACCTTATTAAAAATTAAAAAGGGCTTCCGATTGGAAGCCCTTTTTTTGTGGCATTCATTAAAAAATTTGTTAAAATGAACGTACTGGTCTGAATTTATATGCGGTTGCTTTGCTTTGTTCCGTTTCGCCACCACCATTGAGCGTAAAATCTCTAACAATTGCAGCCGTTAAATTTGAATGAGTAGAAGATAGATAAACTGCATTCGCAAATCCACCTATGCTGGTTTTGTTAGTATATAACTTGGTCAACTCGTTTCTACTTGGTAAATACCAATCGCTGTAACCGCCCTCTACTAAATCTGCGCAAACTTTAGCTGCAATGCCCGCAGTTGTACAAGTTGTTATAATTGCAGTTGTATTTGCATTTCCAGCGCCAATTGCTCCACTAGTAGTAATCGAAGTTCCGGAACATCCCCAAATTGCGGCAGTTTTATCGGCAGTGGTTGCAACAAATCCATGTTGCTCGCCAGCAATGTAACCCGGATCCCCTACTGCTAATATATAAGCAATCACACCGCCTTGATATGGGTCACCAACAGAAGCAGATGACGTTACAAATGAAATTTCTGCACCATATGCAGTACCAGTTCCATTTGTAGCATAAGACCTAACATAATAAGTAGTGCTAACGCTTAAACCAGTTAAATTGCTTGTAAAACTTCCTGTGGTGCCAGACTCTGTAGTTTTGTTATTTGTAATTGTAGGATTTGTAGCTGTGTTCCAACAAATTCCCCTGGCAGTTATTGTTGAACCTCCGTCATTACTTACATTTCCGCCACTAATAGCAGTGGTGCCTGCAATAGTTGAAGCCGCGGTTGTGCTTGCTAATGTTGGCACTGCAAGGCTTGCAGTAGCGCCTATTAAGTTAACCCACTCTGTTCCATTATACACTTGCAACTCTCCATTTGTGCCACAATTAGAACACCACAAAACTAATCCAGCAGGCGGAGACGTAATTGCAATTTTTTCGGCATAAGTTAAACGAGGTGGCAAAAAACCTTTAGAGTTAGAATATACATCTAATGCTGCTTTTGCATTTGGCGAACTGGTGCCAATGCCAATTTGTGCTTTTACAAAACCATTGCAAAAAATCATTAATAAAAAAGCGAGGGTTAATTTTTTCATAATTATTTATCTGTTTCGCTTAAGGTAGCGCTTTAATTAAAACTATTTTTATATTTACTTGTTTATCAAATAAATGTAAAAAGAATCTATGAAAAAGCTATTGTTGTTATTAATTTTCTTAAGCGGTTTTGCTAATACATATGCCCAAACTAATGTTTCTGGCGGAATTTTTAGCAATACAACTTGGACCAAAGCCAATAGCCCATATATTATGACCGGACCAGTTGTGGTATTCCCCAATGTAACCTTAACTATAGAGCCGGGCGTAGTGGTAAAAATTAAAGAGAAATCAACCAATACTTCAGAACAGGTTTATTTAGAATTACGAGGTAAATTAGTTGCGAAAGGTACTAGCGCAAACCGAATTGCATTTATTCCCGAAAGCACACCTACTTTAGGAACAGATTTTATATGGCAAGGTATCTGGATAAAATCTGCGCAAGGTGGATCTATAGACATGGATTATTTTAGTTTAAATAATTCTTATTATGGTATTAATTATGATGATGTATTAATAGATACCCTTGTATTTAATGAATGTAAATTCAGTAAAAATAATTATACGCTGTCTATCAATACCAATATGGTATTTAATAATTGCGAATTTACCAATAACAGCGTTGCCCATACGGTATTATATGTATATGGTTCTATCACATCGAATAATTGTATTTATAAAAACAATTATGCTTGCATGACATTTATTCCGAATGGAGTAAATGTTAACAATTGCGTTTTCGAAAATAATCAATCTTGCTTCTTACAAATTTCCGGAAAATTTAATCGCTGCACTTTTAGAAATAACAATATCGTTTTTCAAGAAAACGGAACATTGGAAATTGATTCAAGTGAATTTATTAATAATGGAACTGGTATTGATGCATTTGGAGTTGGAAGTGTAAAAAATAGTTTATTTACAAACAATCAACTTGGTTTATCTGTAGGAGCAAATTCGATAATCGAGAATAATATTATCACCGGAAACCAAGTAGGATTAGGTCTTACCGGAGCATTTATGTCTGGAATGGTTTTGCCCTTCATTAAGAATAATAAAATCTGCGATAATATTTTATACAACTTAGAAAATAAATCGGACTTCAATTTAGGATTAGAAAATAATTGTTTTTGCTTAAACGATTCTGTTTCTATAGATGCAAAAATATACGATGGCTATGATGACTTTACCCGAGGCCTTATTAATTTTGCGGCATACGATTCTACTTGTACTACTATCAGACAAAAATTTATTAAAATAAAATTAAACACAGGAATAGCATCATTAAAAAAAGAGCTGGAAGTTTATCCAAATCCTTTTAAAGATAAGCTAAACATCAATGGACTTTCCGAAACTCAAAACACATGGTCTGTATATGATATGTTAGGTAAAAAAGTATCGGAATTAAATACTGATGAAAACAATGTGGTATTAGACCTAAGCGATCTAACAAATGGCGTTTACTTTTTACGCTCTTCGAATTATTTGCCAGTAAAAATTATTAAATATTAATTCGAAACTTTAAAACGATAAGACAAGCCTAAAGAAATATAATTTTTAGGGCCGTTGTCTGTTAACCTAAAGCCGCCAGAAATATCGGCTATAAAATCATTGTTTATTAAGTAAGTAAAGCCACCATCAAACCTGTGGTCTGCTTTAGCATAAGCAGTTTTAAAACCGTAAAGCTCGGTGTACATACCTAGTTTTTCTGTTAAGCTAAAGCCTGTGGTTAAAGTATAAATATAAGTTTGCGCGGCGTCTATTCCATTCCATTCTGCTCCTAAATTATACGCTAAAACCATCTTGTCGGAAATAGTATGTTGCATAGTAAACCGAAAAGATGGTGCAATGTATTTGGTTTGTAGTTTTTCGCTGCCCAAAGTGGCAGTGGTAATATGGCCTATGAAAGAGGTTTTTGGAATAATTCCTTTTTCTTCAAACAAAGCTGTTTTAAAACCAAAAGTAAGGGGCGCAAGACCAGTAAACTTATCCGAATTACTTTTATCGGTAATCAGTTCTGTAATAAACCTTAATTCGAATTTTTTATTGATGCCGTATTTCCACAAAACAGTTGGTGTGGTTAATACTTGCCTATTAGCACTTATATTTTCTATGTTAAACCCGCTCTCCGCTTGAATATAATTTACTGGTGTAATAAAAGGGCATTCCGTTTGGTCTGGCCTATCTAATTGAATAGAGGGAAGACCTTGGGCAATAGCTTTAGATTGTACTAAAGAGAAAAATAAAGCGAATACAAATAGTTTTTTTAACATCAATCGTATGGTTAATTAATTTTTAAATATAATTTTTTGTATTTTTCAAAACAAACAATATTGCTTTTATTTTGTATTATTATATATGAAAAAGCCCATGTCTATTTTATTGCTAGTATTATTACTTGTTATTGTTGGCGTATTATTTGCATTTAAATCTGATAAGATAGAAATGCCCGCTTATAGTGTGATAAAAAAATACGGGTCTATGGAAATTAGACAATACCCGAATATGATTGTTGCCCAAACAATGCTAATGCAAAGTACGCAAGAGCAAAAAATGAGTGGTGGTTTTAGGACTATTGCAGGTTATATTTTTGGCGGAAACGATCGCAATCAAAAAATTGCCATGACCGCGCCAGTAGTAATGAAAATGGGCGATACCGCTAGTATGTATTTCATGATGCCTAAACAATATAACAGCACGCAATTGCCTAAACCCAATTCAAGCAAAGTTGAAATTGTAAACGAAAGAGCTAGGGTGCTTGCTGTTATTCGCTTTGGAGGATTTTCTTCCGAAATGAAAATTGAAAAATATAAAAATAAATTAGCTGCTATTATTTCTGAAAATAATTTAAAAACAACAGGACCCTATATTTATATGGGTTACAATGCGCCTTGGGATGTAATTAATCGTAGAAACGAAGTGGCGATTGAGGTTGTAGAGTAAATTGCATTTATAATAAATTATGGCGAATTGGATCAACGAAAATAATGTATTACTCAAGACCTACATTTTTGCAGATTTTGAAGCCGCTATGCATTTTATGCAGCTAGCCGCTAAACAAATTGCAATTCATAATCACCACCCAGAGTGGACCAATGTCTATAATAAAGTTTCCGTTAAATTAACTACGCACGATGCAGGCAATACCATTACCGAAAAAGATGAAATGCTAGCGGTAGCGTTAGATGAAATATTTAATAATAATTCAGTAGCTTCAAGTTAAATAAACTTAAAATTAAATAGGAAAACCCCTATCAAATCATCATGAAACATTACATTCTCCTTTTCGCATTATTATGCGCAACATCGCTTACGCAAGCGCAAATAGGCATAGGCACTGCCTCTCCAAACGCCGCATCACAATTAGAAGTTAGTTCTACTAGCAAAGGTTTTTTACCACCCCGTATGACAGCTGCACAAAGAAATGCCATCAGCACGCCTGTTGCTGGATTAATGGTTTGGTGTAGCAATTGCGGCTCCAATGGAGAAATTCAAATTTACAATGGAACCGATTGGGTTAATTTTATTGGTGGCACAAGACAGATGTCGTTGACTTCTGCTACAACAACTAAGTTGGGATCTGATATAGATGGCGAAGCACAAGGCGATCGGTCTGGATATAAAGTTTCCATCTCTTCAGATGGAACAAAAATAGCAATTGGTGCGCTTGGTAATTCCGGTGGCGGATCAGATGCAGGTCAGGTAAGAGTTTACCAATACAGCAATAACGCTTGGGCTCAAATTGGTGCAGATATAGATGGTGAGGCTATGTTTGACCAATCAGGTATTTCTGTTGCTTTAAGTAGCGATGGCACTACCGTAGCCGTTGGAGCGTCGGGTAATTCAGGTAATGGAGCTAATTCAGGGCATGTAAGAGTGTATAGAAATATTGCTGGTACTTGGACGAAATTGGGTGCAGATATTGACGGTGAAGCTACAAATAATGCGTCTGGATCTGCTGTTGCTATCTCTTTGGATGGTAACATTGTAGCCATTGGAGCGCCATTTAATAGTGACAATGGCAATAGTGCAGGTCAAGTAAGGGTGTACCAATATAGCAACAACGCTTGGACAAAAATAGGAGCAGATATTGATGGTGAATCATCAAATGATAATTCCGGTCAAGCTGTTGCTATCTCCTCCGATGGAACTATAGTAGCCATAGGTGCTCCTCAAAATAGCAATGGTAATGGCAACGGTTCGGGTCAAGTAAGAGTATATAGAAATATTGCTGGTACTTGGACAAAGTTGGGTGCGGATATCGACGGTGAAGCTGCTGGTGACGTCTCTGGAAGTTCAGTTGCAATTTCTTCAGATGGCACAACTGTAGCCATTGGTGCGCCATTTAATGATGGCACTGGTAATAGTGCTGGTCAGTTAAGGGTGTATCAATACAGTAATAGTTCTTGGACAAAGATTGGATCAGATATCGATGGTAATGCCGCTAGTGATGGGTCTGGTCGATCTGTTGCTATCTCTTCGGATGGAACAATAGTAGCCATTGGAGCACCTCAAAGTAGTATGTTTTCATCAGAAAAAGGTTATGTAAAATTATACAAAAATGTGAGTGGTACATGGACATTGATAGGCCAAAAAATCGATGGGGAGGCAAGTGGTGATGCATCAGGAAGTTCGGTTGCTATTTCTTCGAACGGAACAATTGTAGGCATTGGAGCGCCTTCCAATAGTGGAATCAACGGATCCGGTTCAGGGCATGTAAGAGTTTACCTACATACTGCATTGTAAAAAATAATTCATTTTTCAAAACATCTTCCGATTTTCATTTTAATCTAATGCAAATCGGAAGATGTAAAATTTCATACTAATGCTGATAACACCTACCGCTGGCATTAGTTGTTCTTCTTTTACACCTATTGCCTGCTTTAGTAATTCCACTACATTGCACAGATACACTTGCTGAATTTTTTTCAGCAGAATTTTTTTGAATCTTCCAAGACCAACAATTAATACACAATTCTTTTTCAATTAAATTTTCTTCTTGATCTTTTAATAAATAAAAGAAATCTATCCCCGTTACTTTTTCAACGCTATCAATAGAAACAGCATAATTTTGAAGTAAAGATTTAGAAGATTCGTTTGGGAGAATAAATCCAATGCCTTTTATGTTTGGCTTTTGATAATCTAAAATTACTTTGTAATAATAATTCGGAACAGCAATTTTATTATACCCTATTGTGGAAAGCCCTTTAGCTAATACAGGACCAGTAACTACATAAACTGCCTTGTTTTCAATTGCCCAAGTTCTCACTAACTCTTCTAATTTTTTCCAAATCCCTCTGTTAAACCCTGGTTGCTGAGGGCTCATGTTACTGTAGTAAAAAGATTCCGTCATAGTGGTAGCAGACCAGCCCATATCTGCTGCTGGCGCTAAATGTCCTCTATCATATCCCGAACCTTTGTAGTCTTTATCAAATGCGTTTACAGATTTTACTTTGGGGTCGGAAATAAATTTATTGCTTCGCTCAACAATTTTATTGGTCTCTTCTTTTGTTAGTTCGTAAGCAACCCAGTTTGCTTGTTTATATTTTTCGTTATACAGTAAGGAGTATCCCGTATGTGAAATTATTTTATCCCAATTTTTAGTTTTTGGAATTTCTAATTTCGGAATGTATAAATTATTAATTCTTTCTGAATTTGAATTTGGTGTAATGCCATCATCAGTTTTTAAACCTTCTTGGCCAAAAACTAAAGATTGAAATGATAAAAAGAAAAATATAGTCAGTTCACTATTTTTCATTATAGGT
>CAJBBN010000087.1 GCA_903951325.1 uncultured bacterium | reverse complement strand
GGGAGTAAGCACCAATTGTAATACAACATCAAAAGATGAGATTAGACAAATGAAATATAAAAATATCAGAGAAGAAGAACTTAAAAATAAAGTCGGTTCAGACTGGTTTAAATCATATGACACGACAGAGATTTTGGGTAATATTGATTTTACCGTTTTCCCAAAACAAGACAACTTATTTGGAAGAACACCGATACTTTGGGCGGAAGCCAAAACAGGGAATTTTGATATTCCGTCGATGTTTGTGCAATTGATTTTAACCATTGGAAAAGCACGTACCTTTGACAAGACTATGCCGCCAGCATTTTTAGGAGCTTTCGATTTCAAAAAAATTGCTTTTGTACCTTACATCAACATTGAAGATATCTTTTATCTCAACGATTTTAATTGGAATGTTACGCCAAGCAACCACGAAACAAAGGAGTTTAAACTCATTAAAGAACGAATTGAAGCCATACTGAAGGAATATACGTATGTGTATGATTATGAAAACGATGAGAAAGAACTTGCCGTTTTCATAAAAAACAATGTGGCGAAGGCTACCACAACCAACAAATTAAAGATTGATAAAAATAATTTCATCCCTATTTATTTGCGTTGGCTTGAAGCGGTGAAACCAATCATTGATGTCAATTGGGACGACTTAAAAAAGGCAAATATATTTGATAACGACTTTTATCTTGCCGACCTTTTTGTGGACGACCGAGACACCCATAGTATTGATGATGACCTCACGACGAGAGACAATCTGTTTGTGGTGTTCCAAAACCAAGGCTATAAAATTGCCAAGGAAAACATCAAGCAAATGTTTGATGCCACTATCAACCTAAAAAGCAAAGATACCTACCTGCAATTTTGGAAACGCTACAAGCGACCTCCGCTGAAAGAGTTTCAGGATTATATCATTGAACGCAGGGATTTATTAGTTTCTCAAGACATTCGGGAACGAAAAGGTGCTTTTTTTACGCCAAGAAAATGGGTAGAACTTTCGCAAAAATACCTCACTGATTATTTGGGCGAAAACTGGCAAGAGGACTATTATATATGGGATTGTGCGGCGGGAACAGGAAATCTTTTGGCGGGATTGACCAACAAGTATAACATTTACGCAAGTACTTTAGACCAAGCCGACATCAATGTGGTACACGAACGCATTGACCACGGTGCCAACCTTTTGAAAAACCACGTTTTTCAGTTTGATTTCTTGAATGACGATTTTACGAAACTGCCACAAAGTTTGCAAGACATTATCAATGATGAAGAAAAAAGAAAGAAATTGGTGATTTATATAAATCCACCGTATGCGGAGGCAACTACTACAAAAACAGTAACTGGAACTGGCGAAAATAAAACAGGAGTTACAACTAATTTTAAATTAAAAGAGCAATTAAATGCTAAAATTGGAAACGCTTCTAATGAAATTTTTGCTTTGTTTATGGCAAATATTTATGAAAAAATACCAGATTGTATTTTAGGTCAATTCTCAACATTAAAGTTTGTAAATGGTTCTAATTTCAAAAAATTTAAAGACTATTTTTTAGCGGATTATGTTAGTGGTTTTATAGTTCCGGCAGATACATTTGATAATGTAAAAGGTAAATTTCCAATTGGTTTTACTATTTGGAATACCGCAAACAAATCAAAAATAAAGGAAATTGCAACAGATGTTTTTGATAAAAACGGGAATTATAATGGAACTAAAAATTTTTATGGAGATTTACCACAAAACATCAATCGTTGGATAAAATATTTTGACGATGTAAATAATGATTTAATTGGATTGATTGTAAGTACTGCTCCTGATTTTCAGCATGATAATCAATTGTGTATCCTTTCTAAAAAACAGGAAAGATATTGTTTTAATATAACTTTCTTGAATTTAATTAAAACATCAATATATTTTTCAGTTAGAAATTGTATTGAAGGAACTTGGATAAATGATAGAGATCAATACACATATCCAAATGATGGTTGGCAAACCGATTTTGAATTTCAAAATGATTGTTTAGCATTTACAATATTTAATAGTCAAAATAAAATTACAAGTAGCGAAGGCACCAACCACTGGATTCCCTTTACAGAACAAGAAGTAAATGCCAAAGAAAAATTTGCCAGTAGTTTTATGACTGATTTTATTAATGGGAAGATAAAAATTGAAGTACAAAACGAAGATTTGTTTAGC
>CAJBBN010000086.1 GCA_903951325.1 uncultured bacterium | reverse complement strand
TTGAAAAAAAATACCATATTTCAGATACTACCTTTAAGCAAAGCATGCAATATTATACTGCGCATCCAGAAATAATGGCCGAAATTTATGCTAAGATTTCGGAAGAAATGAGCAAAAAAGAAGCTGAAATTCAACATCGTCCATAACATGCTTTATCCCGAATCGTTGTTAAGTAAATTAGGTTTTGAAGAAATTAAAACCAAATTAAAGCAGGAGTGCCTGAGTAGCATGGCATCGGAGATGGTCGATAAAATGCAATTTATTAGCAATTATGATTTATTGCATAAACTATTGCTACAAGCTAGTGAATTCAAGCAATTACTACATTCTGGAGATTATTTTCCGGCCGATCATTTCCTCGATTTAAAGTCGATGTTGGCCAGTGTAAAAGTAGAAGGAAGTTATTTACAAGAAGATAAATTCCATCAAATTTTATTGTCATTACACACCGTATTTACCTGTGTCGATTTTTTTAAAATAAGAGCAGGAATTTATCCCGAACTCGAAAAATTAGTAGTCAATATTAATATAGATAAATCAATCGTAAATTCTATTGAACAAATTATTGATAGTAAAGGGCAGGTAAGACCCAATGCTAGCAAGGAGTTAGCCAATATTAGTCAAGAAATGTTGACTATAGAATCGGAGGCTAGTAAAAGAATCAACAGTATATTTAAAGAATTACAAAAAGACGGTTATACCGCCGAATCAAAATTAACCATCAGAGATGGAAGACTCGCCATTCCTTTATTAACCGAATATAAACGCAAATTAAAAGGCGTTATTTTAGATGAATCTTCAACGGGACAAACGGTATTTATCGAACCTGTCGAAGTGTTTGAAATGAATAATAAATTACGCGATTTGGTTTATGCTAAGCGTCGCGAAATTATTAAAATATTGATTGCTTTAACAGATGAATTAAGGCCAGCTATGCCTACCTTATTAACTTATCATCAATTACTCAGCCTGGTCGATTTTATTAGGGCTAAAGCCAAATTAGCGATAAGAATGGAAGCAATTATGCCGGTCTTAAAGCCAGAAGCCTGCATAAATATGGTCGAAGGTAGGCATCCACTTTTATATTTATCTTTTAAAGAACAAGGCAAAAAAGTAATTCCATTAACTGCCCAAATAACAGAAGAGAATCATGTTTTATTGATTTCTGGACCCAATGCAGGGGGTAAATCGGTTGCTTTAAAAACCATTGGATTAATTCAACTCATGCTGCAATATGGTTTACTCATTCCGGTTGCTGCACATTCGGAAATGGGTTTGATGAAAAATATTTTCGTAGATATTGGAGATGATCAATCTTTAGAAAATGATTTGAGTACTTACAGTGCGCATTTATTTCATATGAATTATTTTGTGCAACATGCTAATGCCAAAACATTGATTTTGATAGATGAATTTGGAACGGGTACAGATCCTAAGTTTGGCGGTCCAATTGCAGAAGCGGTGCTCGAGGTATTGAATCGTAAAAAAGTGAGAGGCGTAATTACTACGCATTATTCTAATTTGAAAAATTTTGCGAACAGTACTGATGGCATTCAAAATGCCTCTATGTTATTTGATCAAGTAGAAATGAAGCCATTTTATCAGCTAGAAATGGGCTTACCGGGTAGTTCTTATGCCTTTGAAATTGCCCAAAAAATAGGCTTGCCTGCTGCTTTATTAAACAGTGCCAAACAAAAAATTGGACACCAGCAAAAAAAGGTAGATACTTTATTAGCCGATTTAGAAAGAGAGAAAAAAGAAATGGCCATCAAGCAAAATGAAATGGCCATTCAAACTCGAAAGCTCAATCAACTAGTACAAGAAAACCAGCAAACAAAAGATTTCTTCGATACCAATAAAAAGAAAATTTTAAAAGAAGCGAAAGTAGAAGTTGATCAATTAATTAAATCGGCTAATAAATTAGTCGAAAATACCATTGCCGATATTAAATCGGTAAAGGCAGATAAAGAAGCAACCAAAAAAATAAGAAATCAATTTGAAACGGCTGCTATAGAAATTATTAAAAAGGCTGAACCCATTGTTATTCCTGCAAAATCAAGCCTAGCAAATCAAAAAATAAAAGTAGGCGATTGGGTGGTTTATGGCGAAGATCAAATCCTCGCCGAGGTGCTTTCTATTCAAAAAAACAAAGCGGAATTGGCCATTGGCGATCTACATACTTGGATTTTGCTAAGCAAATTGCAACTAACAACCAATCGTACTAAAAAAACGGTCAATCATTCTGCTTTTTCAAATGTAATGGCTAGCTCGGCAAATCAATTTCAGCCGCAAATAGATATCAGGGGCGCAAGGGGCGAGGAAGCACTTTGGGAAGTAGAAAAATTCTTAGATAAAGCCATCATGCTAAACTATTCAGAAATTAGAATACTACACGGAAAAGGAGATGGCATTCTAAGAAAGTTAATTAGAGAATACCTCAAAAAATACGAAGTGGTTTCTTCTGTTGCGAGCGAACATGTTGAATTTGGTGGCGATGGAATTACTATTGTAAACTTGCGTTAAAGCCAATATATCGTTAAATTAGCTTTGTTAAATTAATCGAAAATTATACCCATGATAAATAAAGTTGTTAAAGATGCCGATACCGCCATCAAAGACATTCAAAATGGCCAAACGATTATGCTTGGTGGTTTTGGATTGTGTGGCATTCCCGAAAATTGCATTCAAGCATTATTGCGAAAAAAAGTAACAGATTTAACTTGTATCTCTAACAATGCGGGTGTAGATGATTTTGGAATTGGTTTGCTATTACAACAACGCCAAGTAAAAAAAATGATTTCTTCTTATGTAGGAGAAAATGCAGAATTTGAAAGACAATTACTTTCTGGAGAATTAGAAGTAGAATTAATTCCGCAAGGAACATTAGCCACTAGGTGTATGGCAGCAGGCTATGGAATGCCTGTAATATATACACCTGCAGGCGTTGGTACCGAGGTAGCCATTGGAAAAGAAACCAGGATTTTTAAGGGCAAAGAATATTTAATGGAGTATGCATTTGATGCAGATTTTGCTATAGTCAAAGCATGGAAAGGTGATACAGCAGGAAATTTAATTTATAAATCTACCGCTCGAAATTTTAATCCAGTAATGGCCATGGGTGGAAAAATTACCATTGCAGAAGTAGAGATTTTAGTACCTGCCGGCGAATTAGATCCAGACCAAATACATACCCCTGGAATCTATGTCCACCGCATCTTTCAGGGTGGCAACTACGAAAAAAGAATTGAACAAAGAACGGTAAGAACTAAATAAACCACAGCTATGTTAGATAAAAATGGAATCGCAAAAAGAATAGCGAAAGAAGTAAAAGATGGCATGTATGTGAATCTTGGAATTGGTATTCCGACACTCGTAGCTAATTATATTCCGGAAGGAATTAATGTGGTTTTGCAATCTGAAAATGGTTTACTAGGTATGGGCCCTTTTCCTTTCGAAGGTGAAGAAGATGCCGATTTAATAAACGCTGGAAAGCAGACTATTACTACGCTTGCTGGTTCTTCAATTTTTGATTCGGCCATGAGTTTTGGAATGATTCGTGCACAAAAAGTAGATTTAACTATTTTAGGTGCGATGGAAGTTTCCGAAAATGGCGATATCGCAAACTGGAAAATTCCTGGTAAAATGGTAAAAGGTATGGGTGGTGCAATGGATTTGGTAGCCTCTGCACAAAATATTATTGTGGCCATGCAACATGTAAATAAAGCAGGTGAATCTAAGCTTTTACCCAATTGTACATTGCCATTAACTGGCGTGCATTGTGTGAAAAAAATAGTAACAGAACTAGCCGTTTTAGCGGTACTCGAAAATGGCGGATTTCAGCTATTAGAGCGAGCTCCAGGCGTTTCTGTTGCCGAAATTCAAGCAGCTACAGCGGGTAAATTACTCATTGAAGGCGATATTCCCGAAATGCAATTATAAATGTTATTTTTAATAAATAAATAATATCCAATGAAGCTCTCTATTGTCATTCCAATTTATAACGAGGAAGAAAATATCGATTCTCTTATTAATCGTTTGCGAACGGTGGTTGCGCAAATGCAAATTTCTTGCGAATATATTTTCGTGAATGATGGCAGTAAAGATCATTCTTTTCAATTAATTAAAAACTTAGCACTTGCAGATCCTGCTGTTAAATACATAGATTTTAGTAGGAATTTTGGACATCAAATTGCGGTTTCTGCAGGATTAGATTTAGCCGCTGGAGACCGCGTAGCCATTATCGATGCCGATTTACAAGATCCACCCGAATTAATTATCGAGATGTTTGCTAAAATGGATCAAGGTTATGAAGTGGTATACGCTAAACGCAATAATCGTAATGGAGAAAGTTGGTTAAAGAAATTTACCGCAAAAGTTTTTTATCGCATTTTAAAAAGTATTACTTCTGTTAAAATTCCTGTAGATACGGGTGATTTTAGAATCATTGATCGAAAAGTGGTGAATGTTTTGAAGCAAATGCCAGAGCATAATAAGTTTTTAAGAGGACAAATTTCTTGGATAGGATTTAAGCAAACCTATGTTGAATACGATCGCAAAGTGCGTCAAGCTGGATCAACTGGTTATACTTATAAAAAAATGATTCGTTTAGCCTTAGATGGAATCACTTCATTTTCAAATTTTCCTCTTAAAGTGGCGAGTATTTGTGGCTTTGTGGTATCAGGTATTGCATTTATGGTCATGATTTACGCTTTGTATTCGAGGTACATCACTAAAGATTATGTCGAAGGTTGGACTTCTACTATCATTAGCGTATTGTTCTTAGGCGGAATACAATTGATATCGATTGGAATTATTGGAGAATATATATCGCGTTTAAGTGAAAATGCGCGTAACAGACCTTTGTATATTATTAACGAAACGAATATAAAAAAGGAAGCATAATTCCAAAAAAAAAGTTCAACGATTGTTGAACTTTTTTTTTGGAATTATATTTTGATTAAAAATCATCATCTTCAAACTCATCGAAGTCCTCTTCGAACTCATCAATTTCATCTATAGGCAATTCAAACTCATCTTCATCGTCTGCAATTTTTGATTTAACTGGATTGGTTTCAGTTTTAGCAGATGGCTTAGCAGCCTTTGTTTTAGGCGCTTTGGTAGTTTTTGTGTCGATTGCTTTTTTAGGGCTTTTCATTTTATGCTTTTCAATTTAATGTTAGCACTAAGTTATTAAAATACTTTTAAACTCTCCAAATTTCTTTTTTATTTTTCAGAAGATTCATCTTCCTCATTATTATCCGTATTGATATCGTCTTCGTCGAAACCATCTACTTCGTTGTCCGTTTCTTCTGCTAAAATCTCTGCTGTGTTTTCCGGATTTAAGTCTGTATCGTCTGCTAAAGTTTCGTCATTAAATTCTTGGGCAATCATGGCATCAAGTGCGTCATCTGCGGTGTTTGATTCCATTGTTTCTAAAGCTTCCATTTCTTCATTAGAAATTGGCTCTGCCGCTCCAACCATTGATTCTTCTGGATTAATGGTGTTTTCAAAGCTATGTAAATCTTTTAATTGCGGTAAATCTCTAGGTGTTTTTAAACCAAAATGATCCATGAAACTTTCGCTTGTTTCGTATAAAATTGGCTTACCCGGACCACTGCTTCTTCCGCTAATAGAAATTAAATCTTTTTCTAATAATTTTTGTACGCTGTAATCGCAATTAACACCTCTAATTAATTCTATTTCAGATTTAGTGATGGGTTGTTTGTAAGCAATAATGGCTAGGGTTTCCATTGCTGCAGTAGAAAGCTTTTTCTTTTCTTTATGAATAATGAGCATATTCAATAAATCGTAATATGCTTTTTTGCTCAAAAATTGATAGCCATTGCTCATTTCTACCACCTCAAATACAAACTCCTCGGCAGTATATTTTTCTTGAATAGTTGCTAGGCAATCGACAATTGTTTCTTCGGCTATTTCTTCCGTTGTAAAAGCGGTTAAAATAACTTTGATATCATTAACCGTAATACTTTGTTCTGATGCAAATAATAGCGCCTCAATATGTTGTTGTAAATTTTCCAATTTAAAATAATTTAGATGGAGCGAATGTATAAATAATTTGACAATTTGTAAATGAACTATTTAATAAGAAATCACTTGTTGCTCCATTTGAGCGGGTAAATCCCTGAATTCATATTGTTGGGTCCTTAGTTGGGGCACAAATCCAGCTTCTCTAATGGCTTCTTGTATGCCATTAGAAGTGAAGCGGTGCGGGGCTCCTGCAGCCGAAACCACATTTTCTTCGATCATAATAGAGCCAAAGTCGTTTGCACCTGCGTGTAAGCATATTTGGGCCACTTCTTTGCCTACCGTTAACCAAGAAGCTTGAATATTTTCAACATTTGGCAACATGATCCTCGATAAAGCGGTCATTCTAATGTATTCATCGCCAGAAATAGTGTTTTTTACACCCCTAATTCTTTTTAAAAGGGTACCATCATCCTGAAAAGGCCAAGCAATAAAGGCTAAAAATCCTTTTGCATGTGCAGGTTTTTCGGATTGTACTTCTCTAATCCAAGCTAAATGCTCAAATCTTTCGTGTATGGTCTCTACATGACCAAACATCATGGTGGCAGAAGTGGTAATATCGAGCTGATGCGCGGCACGCATTACATCTAGCCATTCTCTTCCGGTACATTTTCCTTTAGAAATTAACCTTCTTACGCGGTCATTTAAAATTTCTGCTCCGGCGCCAGGTAAAGAATCGAGTCCTGCTGCTTTTAAAGCGGTTAGCACTTCGGTATGGCTGGCTTTTTCTAGTTTAGCGATATGGGCAATTTCTGGTGGACCTAAAGAATGTAGTTTTAAATTAGGGTATAGGTTTTTCAAAGATTGAAATAAATCAACATAATAGGCCAATCCTAAATCAGGATGATGACCTCCTTGCAGTAAAAGTTGTTCGCCACCATAGCGAATGGTTTCTTCGATTTTCTCTTTATATTCTTCAATAGTGGTAATGTAGCTTTCTTCGTGGCCAGGCCTTCTAAAGAAATTACAGAATTTACAATTGGCTATACAAACATTGGTGGTATTGAGGTTTCGGTCTATAATCCAAGTAACTTCTTGCTGGTTATTTTTCTTGATTTTTCGAAGTTCATTCGCCACAAACATTAAATCTGGCGTGCATGCATGGTGATATAAATGAACACCTTCTTCGATAGTTAGGAATTCAAAATTAAGGGCTTTTTTAAAAAGTTCGCTGGTATTCATTATTGCAAATATAGGCATTCGTGAAAAAGAATTAATTGGATAAAAAAATTATATTTGGATACCCTATTAACCCCATTTTTATGAAAAGGATTTTTTTATTTTGCTTTTAATTTTATTTAACCTAAATAATTGATTTCAAGTAAGATATAGTCCTTAAATGCCCATGTAATTGAATTAAAAGAAATTAGTAAAGAAATAATATTACGATAAAAGAACTATAATAATTAATGATACCATTCGAAAAGTTTGTTTTACCCAATGGTTTAAGGGTAATAGTGCAGGAAGATCATACCAGCCCAATGGCGGTTTTGAATATTATTTATGATGTGGGCGCAAAAGACGAAAATCCAGATCAAACTGGTTTTGCGCATTTATTTGAACACCTGATGTTTGGTGGTTCTGTCAATATACCTTCGTATGATGAGCCTTTGCAAAGGGTAGGTGGAGAGAATAACGCATTTACGAATAATGATTTTACAAATTACCATATTCAAGTGCCGGCTGTAAATATTGAAACGGCATTTTGGTTAGAATCTGATCGTATGTTGAGTTTAGCATTTTCGGAGAAAAGCCTCGAAGTACAACGCAATGTGGTAATTGAAGAGTTTAAACAACGCTATTTAAATCAACCTTATGGCGATGTATGGTTAAAGTTAAAACCATTAGCTTATCAAGTACATCCGTATCAATGGGCTACTATAGGTAAAGAAATCTCCCATATCGAAAACGCTAAAATAGCAGATGTAAAAGCATTTTTTGCTAAACATTATAATCCTTCAAATGCAGTGTTGGTAGTAGCTGGAGCGGTTACGCTTGCAGAAGTAAAAAGTTTATGCGATAAATGGTTTAGCCCAATTCCAGCAGGAATTAAATACGAAAGAAACTTAACAGATGAGCCCATTCAATTAGCCGAAAGGAGTTTAAAAGTTTATGCTAAAGTTCCTACAGATGCGATATACAAAGCCTTTCACATTGATAGTCGATTAAGTGGTTTATACAATACTGCAGATTTAATTTCTGATATTTTATCTCGAGGAGAATCATCTAGATTATATCAAAGTTTAGTGAAGAACAAAAGAATATTTAGTGAAATCAACGCATATATTTCTGGAGATATTGAACCCGGTTTATTAATAGTAGAAGGTAAGTTAATGCCTGGAATCACTATGGAGCAAGCAGATGAAAGTATTTGGATCGCTTTAGACGAAATGAAAACCGATACAGTTCCAGTAAGAGAAATGCAAAAAAATATCAATAAACTAGTTTCGGCATTTGTGTTTGGTGAAATGAGTTTATTGAATAAAGCCATGAACTTGGCATATTATGAGTTATTAGGCGATGCCAATTTAATCAATGTCGAACTCGAACAGTATCAGCAAATAACAGTGGAGGCAATTCAAGCTTATGCTAAGCAAATTTTCAGAAAAGAAAATTGTGCTACACTTTATTATCACAGTCAAAATTAAGAAATTGAAAATGGACAGAACTATTGCACCTGCTGCATTTGAATTAGAAAATATTTCCTTATTACCAGCTCAAGAATACTTGTTGTCTAATGGCATGAAGTTAAATTATATCAATGCTGGAACAGAAGATTTAATTCGAATCGAATTTATTTTTGATGCCGGAACGAATAGAGAAAATCAAACCCTGCTTGCGAATGCTTGTAATTTTTTATTGAATGCAGGTACAACAAATTATAGCTCTGTGGAGCTAATGGAGCAAATTGATTTTTACGGCGCCTATTTTCAACAAGATGTTACTTTCGATAAAGCCAGCATTACCCTATATACGCTCAATAAATACCTAAAAGAAACCCTAACGCTTGTTTTAGATATTTTAACACATTCTGTATTTCCCGAATCAGAAATCAAAACTTATGTTGAAAATACCAAACAACGTTTAGCTATCAATTTAGAAAAAAATGATTTTTTAGCCAAGCGAAACTTCAATCACCTTTTGTTTGGAGCGGATCATCCTTATGGTAAATTGTTAACTGCAGCAGCTTGCAATCAATTAACACAAGCACAATTAACCCAATTTTTTAAAGAATTTTATTCGTTTGCAAATTGTAAAATAATTGCGGCTGGTTTAATCACCGAAAAAGAAATAAAAATTATAGATGAATTAGTTTCTACCATTCCATTGTCGAGCAAAGCATTGCCAGCATTAGACTTGATAAAACCTGCACCCGCTCAAAAAATACTGATTGAAAAGCCAGATGCTTTACAATCTGCTATAAGAATTGGTAAATTAATTGGCAATAAAACAGATCCAGATTACATAGACTTAATTGTTTTAAGTACAATTTTGGGAGGTTATTTTGGTTCGAGACTAATGGCAAACATTAGAGAAGATAAAGGATATACTTACGGAATTGGCGCGGGCATTGCTTCTACTTTAGATACTGGCTTTTTTTATATTGCTACTGAAGTTGGTGCAGATGTTGGTGCAGCGGCAATACATGAGATTTATTTCGAAATCGAAAAATTAAAAACAACTTTAGTACCCGAGTCCGAACTCGATTTGGTTAAAAATTACCTATTAGGATCTTATTTGGGTAGCATCGAAAATGTGTTTAGTTATGCCGATAAATACAAAGCAATTTACCCTTATGGGCTAGATTATAGCTATTATACTACTTACTTTATGAGGGTTAAAGCTATTAATTCTCAGCGAATTATGGATCTGGCGAACAAATATTTCGCCACAGATACTTTAACTGAAGTAGTTGTAGGAAAAAAATAATATATTTGAAAGATGAAATTTCTTAAGCAACTATTTATTTTAGGGATTTTTTGGGCTCCTGCAGCATTTGCACAAATTCCAACTGTTTCAATAGATTCTGTAACTGTTTTAAACGACCGTCAGGTGAGTATTGATTGGCAAGTTTCTCCCAATACCTCGGTAGACGGTTATTATGTTTACAGAATATATCAAAATAATTTAGGGCAAATGATATTTGATGCGCCTATCACCATCACCGGTAGAAGCACTAACAAATTAATTTACGAAGACAATTTTGGACAAATAGATTTACCTAGCGAAAAATCTTTGCGTTTTTGGGTAACTGCATTCGA
>CAJBBN010000085.1 GCA_903951325.1 uncultured bacterium | reverse complement strand
TATCAATTAAATGGCCTGCTAAAAATCCATCCCACCACGAAAAATGATTGCACAACAATAAAACCGAATGGTCTTTTCGAATAGGAATTTCATCTACGCTAATTTGATGAAATCTTTTGGCTAAGATTCTTTTCAAAAGAATAGCAAAAAATCTGGAAAACAATACACTTCTTTTGGCTAGTATCATGCTTGTTTTGTTAAGGCTTCGTCTAAGGATGGAATAATCATAAAATGACCAAAATCTAAGTTATAGAGGGTTTTAAAGGGGTAATCTACCAAAAATTTTGCTCCTGTTTGAAGGGGAAATAAACCATCTTTTATGCCATATACCATCACTACCGGTATCTCATATTTTCGAATATTGATTTCCACCTTTTCAATATCTGGAACTATATTTTTTTGATAAGTCATGCAATTATAAACTGCTTTTCTTTTTTCCAAAGTATCTACTTCGGCATAAGCAATACCATATAACTCGTTGTTTAACAAATTTAGTTGATTGCTAACTTTTAAAAGAAAGGGTAACAAGCTTTGATGGTAAGCAATTTTATAAAAAAGATAATTACCAATTTTTCCAGTTGAAATTGATTTTAAAAAAGCATTGGGCTCGATGCCATCTGGCGCAAACAAATAAATTTGCTTAATTTGTTCTGCATAATATTCCATTAAAGTAAGCGCAAAATTACTGCCAATAGAATAACCTGCAATGGCAAATTCTTTGACTTCATATTTTGCTAAAAGTGGCGCTAATAGCTTTATAATATCCTTTTTAGCCAGTCCTTGTTGGATTTTAGCTAGACTATAAGGTTTAATTTCGCTGCCTTCGTGAAAGAATAAATTAATACCAATTACTTTGTATTTTGATAATAAATAGGAAGGTAAATTTTGAAATTGTTTACCATTCATGCCATAGCCATGGAATGCAAAAAGGTATTGATCACCATTACCATATTCATGGTAAACAATGGTTCCAATACCTTCCACTTCATAGCTATTCATTTATTTATTCGATGGTTGCAATACACTTTAACTCAATGGCAATAGGCGTTGGCAAGCAATTAATTTCGCAGGTTGTTCTGCATGGTAAATTACTTGCAAAATATTCTGCATAAATTTCGTTGTACTTTTTAAAATCCGCTTTCATATTGGTTAAATAAACGGTTACATCAACCAAGTTTTCCCAAGAGGAACCTGCTTCTTCTAAAATTAACTTTACATTGTTAAACACCGATCTGCATTGGGTTTCAATATCGTAAGATATAATCTCTCCTTGTTCGTTGAGTTCAACACCAGGTATTTTTTTAGTGCCTTTTTCGCGTGGGCCTACGCCCGATAAAAACAATAAATTTCCTACTCTACGAGCATGTGGATATAAACCAACTGGTTCGGGTGCTTTAGACGAATTAATAATTGTCGACATAATATTTAATATTTTATACAAATGTTTTTAGGTTCTGTGAAAAAGCGTAATGCCTCCCAACCCCCTTCTCTACCTACTCCTGAGCTCTTCATACCACCAAATGGTGTACGCAAATCTCTTAACAACCAACAATTCACCCAAATAATTCCACATTGAATAGCATCTGCCATTTGATGTGCTTTAGTTAAATTTTCGGTCCATATACTACAAGCTAATCCGTACTCGCTCGTGTTTGCATAAGCGATTACTTCTTCATCTGTATCAAATGGCATAATGCTTACTACCGGTCCAAATATTTCTTCCATATTGGTACGGCAATTGATGCTTAATCCTTCTATAATTGTAGGTGCTATAAAATAACCATTTTCGCATCTACCATTGGGTTTTAGCGCATTTCCACCGGCTAAAATAGTGCCACCTTCTTGTTTAGCTAATTCAATATAAGAAAGAATTTTTTCGAAATGATTTTTAGAAACAATGGCTCCTAAATTGACTTCTTCGTTAGGATCTCCAACTGTTAATGCTTTTACTTTTTCAACAAAAGCCAATTTAAATTTTTCATAAATAGGTCTTTCTACCAAAATCCTCGAACCACATAAACATATCTGTCCTTGATTTTCGAAAGAAGATCTTAAAACTGTTTTCAGCATTTTATCGAAATTACAATCGGCAAAAATAA
Organism: uncultured bacterium; assembly: GCA_903951325.1. Classification (GTDB taxonomy): domain Bacteria; phylum Bacteroidota; class Bacteroidia; order Sphingobacteriales; family Sphingobacteriaceae; genus CAIKLP01. The sequence continues at coordinate 1,959 of CAJBBN010000085.1, read as the reverse complement.
CCGTCGGATTTTTACCGCCTAATTCTAATGATAACTTCTTAAACATAGGCGCAGCAAGGCTTGCAATGCGTTTACCTGTGCTGGTTCCACCCGTAAAAGAAATGGCTTTAATATCTGGATGTAATGAAATTACATCGCCTATTTTCGAACCCAAACCATGTACAATATTTAACACACCCTTTGGTAATCCAGCGGCAATACACACTTCGGATAATAAATAAGCGGTATATGGTGTAACCTCTGTTGGTTTAGCAACCACACAATTACCCGCCACTAATGCAGGTGCAATTTTCCAAGAAAATAAATACAAAGGTAAATTCCATGGAGCAATACAAGCCACCACACCTATTGGTCTTCTGGTAGTATAATTAACCCCTAAACCCTCCATATAGTGAGACTCAGAACTAAAATGTTGAATGCCCGTTGCAAAAAATCTAAAATTATGTACCGCTCTTGGAATGTCTACTTGTCTAGCAAGCCACTGTGGTTTTCCATTATCTAAAGATTCTGCAATTACAAATTCTTCCATTCTGCTTTCTATACCAACCGCAATTTTTTCAACAATGGCCGCTCTTTTTTCGTAATGCATATTTGCCCAAGCTGCACTTGCCGCTTTAGCAGCAGCAACAGCCATATCAATATCTTGCGCATCAGAATCTGGAATAAGTGAATAAGCTAAACCAGTTGCTGGTTCAATATTATCGAGGTAATTTCCGGCATGAGGTGCCATTAATTCACCATTTATATAATTGAGAATTTTCTTCATTTAAAAATATTAAAATGCCATGGTTCTACCACCATCAACGGCAATGCTTTGTCCGTTAATGTATGCGGCTGCAGGGCTCGCCAAAAATGCAGTTAATGCAGCTATTTCTTCTGGGTTACCAAATCTACCCGCTGGAATTTCGGCTAACATCTCCGCTTCTATTTCTTCAATTTGATTGTTCGTTTTTGCTGCTTTAGAATTGATAATATTTTCTAAACGCACCGTTTTAGTAGCACCGGGTAAAACATTGTTTACGGTAATACCATATTTAGCTACTTCAAAACTTAATGTTTTTGCCCAACCTGCAACAGCTGCTCTGGTTGCATTTGAAACGCCTAAACCTTTTAATGGTTGTTTTACTGAAGTAGAAATAATATTGATAATTCTTCCCCAATTATTTTTTTTCATGCTGGGTAAAAATGCTTGAACCAATGCATGATTGCATAATAAATGACTTTGATAAGCGGCCATAAATGAATTAATTTCGGCATCTACTATGGCTCCAGCAGGAGGTCCGCCGGTATTATTAACCAATATATCGATGCTATTTTGCAGCGCATATTCGTTGGCTTTGAATTTTACATGTAAAGAATCCGAAAAATCGGCTACTAAATATTGGTGTTTTTGATTTTTACTTTTATCCAATTCGGCTAAAACAATTTTTAAAGCCTCCTCATTTCTAGCCACTAAAGTTACATTAGCCCCTAATTCGGCTAATTCTATGGCTATTGATTTTCCAATTCCTTGTGTACTTCCACAAACAATTGCGTTTTTATTTAGTAAAGATAGGTCGATCATAAAGACAAATATAAATGTATTGTGGTGGTTTTTAGAATAAAACTAAAAAAGCTATATTTACTGCATTAAACCCATTTTATATCCCTAATTCTAAAAATCATGGCGGTACAAAAACCCTTCAATTTAAAAGCTTGGATTGACAATAATAGACACTTGTTAAAACCACCTGTTGGCAATCAATGTGTTTATAAAGACGCAGAAAATTTTATTGTAATGGTAGTTGGTGGCCCAAATGCTAGAAAAGATTTTCATTATAATGAAAGCGAAGAACTGTATTTACAAATTGAAGGTAATATGGTTTTAAGAATTATTGACGAAGGAAAACAAGTAGACATTCCTATTAACGAAGGTGATATGTTTTTACTGCCGCCTAAAACACCTCACTCGCCTCAAAG
>CAJBBN010000084.1 GCA_903951325.1 uncultured bacterium | reverse complement strand
AATTAATAAAAAGGCTATACCTATTATATTTAGGGATATAATAGCCAAATACAACAAAACAATAAAGCCTAATTTTCCTTTTGTTAATTGATAGCTTAACATAAATGCATTGCCCACCTCTATTTCTTTATCAATGATTAAATAATTAACAAAACCTAAGCGTATATAAATGATGAGGGTTGGTAAAATGATCAATAATAAAATAGCCAAAGTATTAGCTAATTGTAGTGAGGTATAATTGAATAAATGTGTAGGGTCTTTTGATAAATCTTCGAAAAAAGCAGCAAAACTTGGATCAACTATACCAAGCAATTCTAAAAAACCAAGGGTTAAAAACAGTATAGAAATAATCAATAAAATCAAATAAAAACTAGACCTAATAATCTTCAAAGCTTCTATTTTATTAGGTTTTATGGCATCAAACGAGAGCGTTTGATTGTCTATTATTGCAAATGCCAATTTAATTGTTGCGATGGTAATAGAGATATTAACTATTAATGAAAAAATATTATAGACAACCGAAGCAATAATTTGTTGACGCAATAACTCACCTAAAAGTCCCATTAAAAAAGACAACAATACAATACTCAAAAAAACACCAACTAATACAATGGCGTTTTTTTTAGTTAAATCGAATGCAGTTAAAAATATTGATTTAATCATTTTATTTATTTAGTATGGCTTTTGCATAATTCTCCCAACTTAAATGCTTTGCTGTTTCAGCTACATTATTCCTATCTATTGGCTCATCCAGCATATGTATCATTTCTTTTGCCATCGATTGAATGTCTCTGTCTTCGGCCAAATAACCATTATAGCCATGTTTTATGGTTTCGGGAAAGTGCCCTACTTTAGTAGCTAAAACAGGTAAATTGAAATTATAACTAATAGATTCTACACCAGATGGTGTAGCTGTTAAATAGTATAATAAAATAGCATCTGCTAATTGAAAATACTCATGAACTTTTTCGTTCGATACAAATTCGTTCACAACCGCTACCCTATTTTGCAATTGATATTTTTCGATAAGTTCGAGTGGTCGGTAATCCTGCTCGTTATCGGTTTGATTTAAAAAAATAGATTTTGCTGAATTAAACAAGGCTTTTTTTATTCTTGTACTCCATTTAGACTGGTCTAAAGTTTGCCAGAAAGACTCTCCAACAATTAACAAAGAAACATCGTCTCTTTGTTTGGCTACTTCGTTAAATGCGTCTATTACTTGGTGCAAACCCTTGTATTTTCTGATAAAACCAAAAAACAACAATACTTTTGGTGCAAGTTTTAATTCGCTTTTTTTCGCGGCTATGTCAAAGTCTGCTTGCGGTTTAAACATATCATAAATGGGATGATATAATTTAATAACGGTGCAGGAATCATCTTTTGCACGCTGCCCATTTTCATTGACGGTTAACTTTAAATCTGGAAAAGTTAACTTTAATTCTTCTACTGTTTTATATGCATGAGCGACATAGGTATCGGCTACTTTTAATCCGTATTTAGTAAATAGTTTGTCGATAGAACTGGCTTCTTTTTGAATCACTAAATGCAAATCAAAAATAACTTCTATTTTTTTCTTTTTTAATCCTCTGGCAATATAACCCATCGGCAAACCTTGAATAGCAATTGCCCATTGAAATATAACCTTAGTAGGCTTTAATTTTGCAATAAAATCAATAGTTTCAGACCAAGTAAAAGGATTATTATAATTTGTAATATAAGTGATTTTAATATTGGTACCGGCCAATTGATCGGCTTTAGAACTTCTATCAATAAAATCACGCGGAATAATTGCAGGATATTGTTGTGTCCAAGAAACTATATGCACATCGTGTCCGAGTGCATCGAGCGCTTTGGCTAATGAGGTATTGTAATTGGCAATGCCTCCTTTAAATTGTGGCCCAGGTCCAAATAATACAATTTTTTCGACTTCCATTTTAAAATAGTATCAATTAATTTTTACTATTTTCAACTGCTTTATCGTATACCCTTTTTAAACCTTCTGCTAAAGAAATTTTTGGAGTCCAACCGTATTTTTCTAATACATAACTCATATCAGAATGTCTCGCATGTACGCCCACTGGCTTATCTAATAAAGGTTTGATGGTTGGTTGATAACCTGCAAAACCTGCAAAAATATCAATAATTTCTAAGAAAGAATATAACCTACCTGCACCAATATTGATCGCAGAACCGTCGGTGATATTATCCATCGCTAAAAATATAGCGTCAATACAATCATCAATATGCACAAAATCTCTGCCTTGTTTTCCAGAGCCCCATACTTCAAATGGATCTTCTTTTTTGGCTGCTCTGAGCGCGATAGCAGGTATTGGATAGGTTAAGTCTTGGTCTTCGCCATATCCAGAAAACGGACGCACACAAGCCACAGAAATGCCATAATATTTTGCAGCAATTCTGGCTAAATATTCTCCCGTTAATTTAGACCAACCGTAAGTCATGTCGGGTTTTCCTAAGTTATGATCAAAATCGATGTCGCTTTCTTTTAATGCTACAAAGTCTGTATCAGATTGTAAGTCGATTGGATAAGCTGCCGAAGAGCTTGGATACATTACCCTTGCTGGTTTGTGGTTACATACCCAATAGAAAAATTCTGCATCAATGGCTAAATCGATCGCAACCATCATTGGGTCACCATCAATTTTTGCACGGCCACCAACAATGGCAGCAAAATGGAAAACATCGGTAAATTTATCGAAAGCTAAACCGTAATGATCTTGAATATAATTTTGATTAACGGTCATTTTATTTAACAGCACTCTAAAATCGCCATTGAAAAAATAAACTCTTTCATTTTCATAAACTGCTAAATCTTGCAATGATGCACTAGGATTTGACAACCATTTATCAGGATGAATACCAGTCGATAAATTATCGACAATGATGATTCTATCGTTATTACTTTTTAAAATTCTTTTGACTAAATTTCTTCCTACAAAACCGCAGGCACCAGACACTAAATGGTATTTCATTGTATTAAATAATTAAATATATTTTTCAATTTGATAATTGTTTCGATCGTGTGTGCTACGACCAACCATTTCGGCTATAAAGCCGGTTAAGAATAATTGCACACCAATAATGGTCATCACCAAAGCGATGTAAAACAAAGGTTGCGCCGTTACATCTCTAGAAATATGTTGGCCTTCGTAAATGGTATATAGTTTATCGGCGATGAGATAAATAGCAATTAACATTCCTGAAAGAAAAGATAAAACACCAATGGTGCCGAAAAAATGCATAGGTTTTTTTTGAAATTTTCCAACAAAAAAGATGGAAAGTAAATCTAAAAATCCATTCACAAATCTGCTTAATCCAAATTTAGTGACCCCGTATTTTCTAGCACGGTGTTCTACTGGCTGCTCCACAATCTTAGTAAAACCAGCCCACTTAGCAATTACAGGAATATAACGGTGCATTTCGCCATATACCTCTATGTTTTTAACCACCTCTTTGCGATAGGCTTTTAAGCCACAATTAAAATCGTGTAAATTATTGATACCAGACATTTTTCGGGTAGCCCAATTAAATAATTTGGTAGGAATTGTTTTCGATATTGGATCGTAGCGTTTCTTTTTCCAACCAGAAATTAAATCTAATTGCTCGTTGATTAAACGATGATACATGATCGGTAATTCGTCGGGGCTATCTTGCAAATCGGCATCCATGGTAAAAACCACATTGCCTTGTGTGGCTTCAAAACCAACATTGAGCGCAGCAGATTTGCCGTAATTTCTACGAAATTTGATACCCTTTACATTTGGGTTTTTAGCTTGTAAACTTTCAATCACTTTCCACGATTGATCTGTACTGCCATCATCAATGAAAAGCAATTCATAGCTAAATTGATTCGCTTCCATTACCCTTGCAATCCAATCATGCAATTCTGGAAGTGATTCGTCTTCATTCAATAAAGGAATAACAATTGATATATCCATTCAAATTTTATTTATTCAAAAACAGGTCTTTTCTTTTTCATTATTGCAGCAATAATGAATGATAATACAAAGCCAAAAGCTGAGGTACCCAAGAAATTTAAACCAACTCTTTTTAAAGTAACACCGTAATCTTGTTCGTTTAAACTTGCTAAAGCCTTAGTAATATCATCTTCAGATGCGCCAAATTTTTGCATCATCGCAATTGCATTTTCAATGACGGTATCTTTAATAATGATGGGCAAATTGGTATCAATGAAATTCATTAAGACATAACCAAATAAAGCCGAAATCAAGGAGCCTATCACAAAGGTGAAAAAGCCTGTAAACAAAGCCTCCGACAAGTTGATATAACCTTCTTGTGTTAATTTAAATTCTTTAACAGACAACACGATAAAAGTGATGATAAAAACCATGCTAAGGCTTGTCCATGTTCCGCTTGCTAATAATTTTGCATCTATCACATACAATAAAATGGTATACAAAATAGATACTAAACCAGAAATAATTCCCCATTTTAAAGCAATGCTTCTAAATTCTTTAACTGCTTGATTTTCCATAATTATAAATTAAAAAAAGATTCATTAAAACGATCTGTTCCGTGGTAATAAGCTAACAAAGAAGCTAAAACCGCAGCATCCATTGCCTTGTGCCGTGCAGCAGTTGTATATTCTTCAAAATCTTGTTCTTTGAAAGATGGATTTGAAAAGAAAGAAATAATTGGATAAAACCATTCTTTTATTTCAGAATTTACATTTAAAGTTTCTTGCACCCTAGCAATTTCTGAAAAAGGTGCCTCAATTAGCATTTGATTCGCAATGATGTCTTCGTAAATAGCATGCTCATCTTGAAACTCATCATCTTCGACTAATAAAAACTCTTTTAAATAATCGTCTAAATCTGGATCGAGGCCTTCTTCTTTACACTCTTTGATATACAATAACAAGTTTAACATTTCTGTACCTCTGTCTATTGTTTGGTCTTCGATGGCTTCCCATTCTTCCGACTCTAAATAATCTTCTTCTAATTGCAAAGCATCGGCTGCAAAAAAATTAATCATTAATAAATCGAACAAATACTCTCTGATGGCATCAAACTTTGGATTGTCATCAATACATTGATCGAGTAAAGCCACCTTATCCATAAAATCTTCGGTTGATTCAAAAACATGAACCAATTGTTCGAAAACTTCCTTTACTACAATAGTGTCGCCTTGTAAAGCTGAGCCCTTTTGAAAGCCAGCTATGGTAGCAGCTAAAGCATCTTTGATTGAATTATCCATTTTATTTTAGCTGATGATTATTAATAATTGAAATGACTTTTCCTTTTAATGCTTGATTAAACAAAGCAGAATTTTTAGACTTTGAGGCGTTCTCGGTAGCTTGAAATTTCCAAGTAGCAGCAGGGTCAAACAAAGTAAGAGATGCCATTTGATTCACTGCAATACTTTGAGCTGGTAATCCTAAAATTGCTCTTGGTGCAATGGTGAATTTTGCAATAATATCGCTCAGGTCCATTTGTTTTTCGAGTGTCATCAAAGCCAATGAAAATGCCGTTTGCAAGCCTATCATACCTTCTTTAGCATATTCAAATTCTACTTGCTTATGTTCAATGTCTTCAGGTGTATGTTGAGAACAAATGGCATCGATGCTGCCCTCTTTTAATCCTTGCTTAAGTGCTTTAATATCTTCTTTGGTTCTAAGCGGTGGCGATAATTTAAAATTGGTATCGAAAGTTTCGAGCATAGTATCGTCGAAATAAAGATGATTGATACTCACATCTGCGGTCACTTTTAAGCCCTTTTTCTTTGCCGCCTTTATTAATTCAACAGACTTTGCGGAACTAATACAAGTAAAATGAACTTTTGCATCTTGGTATTCTGCTAAGAAAATATCTCGCGAAACCATGAGCTCTTCTGCAAGTGAAGGATTTCCTTTCATACCAAGCAAAGTGCTCGTTTGCCCTTCATTCATTTTAGCATTTTGTGCTATGTTTTTATCTTCTGGTTTTGATATAATTAAACTGTCAATCCCTTTCGCATAAAGCATTGCACGAGACATCAGACCTGCATCTTGAACAGCAGCATTTCCATCCGAAAATGCCTTTGCTCCGGCTAATTTCATATCATACATTTCGGCTAAATCTTTACCTTCTCGATTAGCAGACAAGCAGCCAATTGGATAAATAGTTACCGCATGGCTATTCGATTTATTATTGATGTATTCTATTTCTGATTTACTTTTTAAAGCGGGCTGTGTATTTGGCATTAAGGCAACCCCAACAAATCCGCCTTTTGCAGCCGCATTCAATCCCGAAAGAATATCTTCTTTGGTTTCGAAACCTGGATCGCAAAAATTGACATGAAGATCTATCCAGCCAATCGAAACATATTGACCTTTACAATCTAGTGTTTTGGCACCCGCAACACTTAATTTTTTACCAATTTCTTTGATGAGGTTATCTTGAACAAAGATATCTACCACCTTTAAATGATGTGCAGAAGTAGGATCGATAACCGTAACGGATTGTAAAATTACTTTCATTGCTGTTAATTGGCATTCCTAAATTCGAGGAATTTTTATAGCTCCTACTTATTTTATACAAAAAAGCACGAAAACCAACCTCAATTTTTTATGATTAAAAACGGCTAAAGAACCTTAAAATAAGCACTTCTGACGCTAAAAATACTAGTGCTAAAATAACACATATTTTCCATAATTGAAGCCCAAAATTGTCTTGTGCGATGGTATTTTTGAAATTGTGAAACGAAGCCTCGTAAATAATCGCTGTTTTGAAGCCAAAATCGCTTAATGCTGAGCTATTTAAGTAGTTTAAATTAGATTCTGAACGATTATAATTTAAGGCAATTGCCCGTATATTTTGCTGTTTATTTTGCAATGTAAGCCAGCCCGCTTGATTTATTTCGTCAGGAATGAGCAAGTAAGTATTCGAATTGATGATTTTCCATTCGGGAATCCATTGTTGTGAACCAATGCTTAAAAAGTATTGATTTTGCTCCGAAATAGGATTGGAAATGGTCGAAATGTTAAGCCTATTTTGCTTGCCAATTTCGTAGGCTAGTTGTAAATCATAATTGGATATTTGTGGAATTCTTAAAAACAAAGGAACCATTAATGGATGCTTTGCAAAATCTCCAAAACTAGGGTCTAGTGAAAAAGAATAGAGGTAAACACTCCCCTTTTTATATTTATTTTTTTGCAGCACTACAGTGCCATCGTTTAATTTTAGAATAGCTTCAAGAGCAGTATTTTGTTGACTGAAATATTTTTTTATTGTTGGAAATTGCATGTTTTCCGAAAAATTATTAAACACTCCTGCGAAAATTTTATCTGAAATATTTAACTCTTTAATTTTTTGCTCATTAGCCTGAAGAGCAATAAAATTAGGTATTTGGAAGGTATTTAATAACTTATTTAAGGCAGGTAAATTCGTTTTTTCGGAAGGAATAATTATTAAACTTTTTCCATCTGCCACAACTTGTTGTAACATGACCATTAAGCCATCGCTTAAATTAGTAGGTTCGTTTAAAATAATGGTTTCGTAATTATTAAAATCAGCATAATTAATTTGCTCAAAAGCATTTACACTTAACTTAATAATTGCTTCTGTTTGATATACTGATTGAATATATTTACTAGAAAGAGTATTTCCATTAATTAATAAAACTGGTATATTTTCGGCAATTTCATATCCAAAATAATATTGGTCATCGAAAGGTAATTGTTCCGATGCAATAGCTACCATTCCCTTCTGAATTCGGGAAGAATTATTGGTATAAAAAATGGTGTCAATTTTTGTAGCATTTGATGCTATATCAATAGTAATCAGTGCTTTAGATTGATTATTTAATTGTAAATTAATGGGTAAATCTTTGATCGCTTCTGCCGAATGATTGCTTACTTTTATGATTAATTTTTCAGCTTGATTAGCCAAATGAATTGGTGCATCAAACCATACAGAATCAATAGAAATGTTTTGAATTGGGCGCGCATTAAAATAAACCATTCGATAATTAATACTGGTATCAATTACTTGTTTTAAATGTTTATCTATGGTGTTTTTTTGAAAATCACTTAAATAAAAACAGTTTTTATTACTTGCGTTAACCGTTGCAAACAAGCTGTTTTGTCTATTCATTACACTTGTTAAAGCACAAAAGTTTGGACTAATTTTTAGTTCGTCTATGGCTTTAAAAGTTTCTTCTTTTGTGAGGAATTGCTGGCTTTGAGCGGCTAAATCGTTGCTTATAATTTGAAATTTATCTGAGGCTTGATAAGCAGAAATAATTTCTTTAGCTTTATTTTTAGCCTGTTCTAATAAGACACCATCCTCGTTTTGCAAATTCATGCTAAACGAATTGTCAATATAAATAGAAGTATAATTAACCCCCTGCCGAATTGATTGCTTACTAGAGGGAATAAAGGGTTTAGCAAATGCAAAAACCAAGAATAGTATAAATAGTATTCTGCTTAATAAAACCAATAAATGCTTGAGCCGATGTTGTTTAATGGTTTGCTGTTGTACTTCTTTTAAAAGTTGCACATTGGTAAATAAGACCCTTTTAAATTTGCGTAAATTAAATAAGTGGATCAAAATTGGAATTGATACCGCAGATAAAGCAAATAAAATAGTTGGGTTGGCAAATCTCATTTTTCAAAAATAATAAATATATACTATATTTAACATTCATGGAAATCGCAAAACATTCATACGATTTAGAAGGACATAAACATCCGATCTATGCTTTAGCAGGATCAAGCAAGCCACATATTGTGTTTACTGCTGGTGGCGAAGGCGCCGTGGTAGAATGGAGTTTAAAAAAGAAAACTTTTTTGAAAGTGGTTTTTCATATGAAAGCCAGCATATATTGTTTACACTCGGTTGCTCAACCCAATATCTTAATTGCAGGCGATCGAACAGGACATCTTGCTGTCTTTGATTTTGAAAGCCAACAATTATTATTTCATTTTAAAGCGCACGATGCAGCCATTTTTTCGATTCAATCTGATGCAGAAAATTGCTATTCTGTTTCGGAAGATGGCAGCCTGAATGTATATGATTTAAAGGACTTCAGCCTAAATAAAAAATATAAAATACACCATCAAACATTAAGAACCATTACTTTAAATCCGAACAACAACGAATGTTTAATTGGTGGAAAAGAACAATTTTTACACACCTACGATCGAAGCAATGCCAATTTAAATGGCAGTCTCAGCGGCCATAGCCTACCCATTTTTTCTAGCTGTTTTAATACCAATGCCCAACATTATGTTACTGGCTCAAGAGATGCACAACTCAATGTTTGGGACGCAACAAGCCACCAACTAGTGCAAACCATTCCCGCCCATTTATTTGCCATCAACGATATTTTAGCTATACCCGATAAACAAATTATTGTTTCTGCAAGTAGAGACAAGCATGTTAAAATTTGGGACGATGCCAATTATCAATTACTTCAAAATATTAGTAGTCAACAAAATGGACATAAACTATCTGTCAATAGGCTTTGTTATACGCCATTTGAAAACACTTTAGTAAGTGTTGGAGACGATCGAGTTTTGAAAGTTTGGAATTTATAGTATAGCGCTAATCCTTTACAGCAAAGCGTTTCATTAATCTTAGTTGATGCGTGTACGCATTTGTTTCTTGATTAAAAATACCTTGATGATCTAATTGATCGATGCGTACTTGGCCCGAAGCATGAATAATTTGCCCGCCCGCTAATGCAATGCCTACATGAATAATATTGCCCTTTTCGTTATCGAAAAAAACTAAATCGCCTGTTTGTAATTCTGCAACAGAATTAACTGCTATGCCCTGTACGGCTTGATCCTTGGCGTCTCTAGGCAGTTTAATACCAATAATTTTATACACTAATTGCGTAAAACCAGAACAGTCAATTCCTAATATAGAACGTCCACCCCATTGATAAGGCGCAGCTAAAAAAAGCTTTGCTAAATCCGAAATGTTGGCAAAAGAAAAATGATTTTCGGCATTTGTCTGCCCTGCAAATGTATATTGATGTTCGTTTATTGCAAAAGTATTATCTTGAAAATTAGGTAATATAGAGCCGATACTAATTGGCTGCAAGCCATGGCCATTGCTAATCATAGACAAGCGGTCTATGCTAATTTGCTGGGGGCTATTTAAAGTAGTTGCAGGAATTATTTGGCATTGTTTAGGATCTATCCATCCTATATAATCATCGAACAAACATTGCACTTTCCACCACTTAGCTTCTTGTGATAAAATTTCGACCGATTCGCCAAATAATAATTGGCTAATTTGCTCTGCAGCATCTGAGGGTTGTGCTCGAACAGGAACAACGCTTAAAGTAATGATCGCAAATTGTCTGTTCATGCTTTTATTTTTAAATTATTCTTGATGCAACCAAGTTTTCTTGACTAATAATTCTTCTTTGCTTTCTCGAACATTTTCGTCATCGATGCAGCAATCTACCGGACAAACCGCTGCACATTGTGGCTCATCATGAAAACCAACACATTCGGTACACTTATCAGGAACAATATAATACACTTCGTCAGAAACAGCATTTTGTGCTAAATCTGCATCGATATTATGCCCATCGCCAAAATCTATTAGCCCTTTTAAGTTAGTTCCTTCTGAAAATTTCCAGGCAGCGCCTGCATCATATATTGCATTATTTGGGCATTCTGGCTCGCAGGCACCACAATTAATACATTCTTCGGTAATTATAATAGCCATTTGTATCTTATTTCTTAATTTCAGCCCTGCAAATATAACAATAAAGTGCTTTTTTTGATTTCAGAAATTCAAAATAAAATATAAAAAATGAAAATAATAGCTGCTTTAAATGGTTTAGGGGAATATTTAAATACAAAGGATGAAGCCTTAAAAGCACAAATTAATAGTGTATCGAACTATAATGCTTGGTTTAATTCGGCAAATGTCACTATTGCGATTGATGCTTGGGCCAAATTATTAACAAGCGAAAACTTGACTCATTGGGTAAATGCGGAAGGTATTTTGGAAAACAATACTCCCAAAAAAGTAGGTTTAGTGTTAGCTGGAAACATTCCAATGGTTGGCTTTCACGATATTTTATCGGTTTTAATAACGGGGCACGAAGCGCACATTAAATTATCTTCTCAAGACCAACAATTAATTCCAATGCTTTTAGAAAAATTGATTTCAATCGCACCCGAATTAAAAAATAAAATATTTTACCCCGATAGATTAAATGCAGTAGATGCGGTAATCGCAACGGGTAGCGACAATTCTGCAAGGTATTTTGAATACTATTTTGGCAATAAACCCCATATTATTCGAAAAAACAGAAACAGTATTGCGGTATTATCTGGCAACGAAACACCAGAAGAAATAAATATTTTAGGAAAAGATATTTTCCAATACTTTGGTTTAGGCTGTAGAAATGTTTCTAAAATCTATCTTCCAAAAAATTACGATTTAACTTTTTTATTAGCTCATTTAGAAAGCTATCAACCCATTGCTGATTTTCATAAATACCACAATAATTATGATTTTCAAAAATCACTGTTATTAGTGAATGGCGTAAAACACCTAGATAATGGCTTTTTGCTATTGAAAGAAAGCGCCGCACTTCAAGCAGCTATTTCGGTTTTGCATTACGAATTTTACGAAAACCTCGAAGCATTGACCGAAAAAATAAATGCCGATCAAGAAAAAATTCAATGCGTAGCAAGCCATTTAAATTTGTCTATCAATAGCCAATTGGTTGGCTTTGGAGAGGCCCAACAACCTGGCTTAACAGATTATGCAGATGGTATCAATACGATTGCATTTCTCAAAAAAATAGCCAATTAAAATAAATTAATTGGCTATTCCTTAATTGAATGTTGTATTACCTTACTGCAACTTTAAATGCATCGGTTTCGGCATATTTCTTAAATTCTAAATCTTTAACTGCTTTTGCTTTTAATGATTGATCTTCTAAAATTGCACGAGATAAATTTGTTGTTAAATTATCTAAGTTATTTGTTCTTGCAGCAATTACTGCTCTTAAATAATATACACTCGCATTTTGTTTAGCGCAATCTAAATTCTTTAAAGCTAGCTCGTAATTACCTGCTAAAGCGGCTGCCAATGCTGCGTTATAAGAACATGCATTTACAGTTCCATAATAAGATAAAGCTGCATTATAATCGCCTTGACGAATCTTAGTATTACCTAAGTTGATGTTATTTTGTGCTCCAAATGATTTAGCCAATAAGTAATTTCTTTCAGCATTTGCGTAATCATGTTTTTGTGAATATGCAACACCAAGGTTGTTGTAAACAATTGCATTGTCTTTATCTAAAGAAGCAGCTTTATTTAACAATTCGATTGCTTGATCAGCCTTATTGCCTTGATTTAAATAAATATAAGCAATGTTAGCCGATGCTCTCCAATCTAGTGGAAATGCGGTGTTGGCTTTGTTGTAAATCGCTAATTTAGTTGCCTCGTCTGTAGTTAAGGTAGCAGCATAAAGAATTTCTGCTACAGTAAGCATTGGCGTATCTTTAGCAGCTTCAGCTGTAATTTCTGCATCTGTTTTAACTTTTGCAGTAGCCATTAATGTAATTTCAGATCTTCTTAAAGTTGGCAATAATTTGTTCGCCAATTTTTGATATGATTTTAATTTTTTAATCGCATTTTCTCTATCAATAGGATCTGCAATAGTAGAAACAATATTGATAATTTGATCACGATCTGCTAAATCTGAATTGGCAGCTGCTTGCTTTAAACCGTCCCAATCTTCTGCAGTTGCTGATTTCTTATAAAATGAACTATCGTTCACTTGATTCACTCCTTTTTTCTTTAACCAAGAAAGTAAAAACGAATACGTTGCGTCTGTTCTGTTAATTGATAATTGATCGTTTCTTCTTAATTCTCCATCTGGAGATGCATAAGAAGAAATACTGATTCCTGTTAATTGATTACCCGATTTTACAAAAGTCTCGAATGCTTTGATATCATTTGATTTTTGTTGTTTCGCAGCAATGGCAGCATCATCAATATTAAATAATATTTGTCCTTTTAATTCAACAGGTACTACTTTTTGAAAGTTGTCTGCCGCTAAAATAGTTACGTCTGTTGCGTTTACCGAATAGGCTGTAGTTAAGGTACCTTTTGCAATTTCAACTGCTGCAAATGGAACACATTTCGTGCCTTTAGTAGCTACTAAATCAAAAACTAAAGTCGCATCAGCCATTTGATCGTTATAAGCTACACGATCAGAATAAGTAAAGGTGCCACCTGTTAATTTACTAATGGTTGATCCTTTTACATCAATTACTAATTCACCTTTAATAAAAGCTGGTTTTAACTTAACAGCCGTGCCGTTATATACAATGCTTGGATTAAGACTGATACTTGTCTTTTTATCGAAATATTTAGCAGGAATTTTACCTGTCACCATAACGTCGATACTATCACCTCTAACTTCTAATGGGCTAGGTTTTGCCTCATAACTAATGGTATTAGCTTTGGTTTTCATCGACTTTAAAGAATTACAACTCGAAAAGAAAGCCGTAATTGCCAATGCAGTTAATACCAATTTAAATTGAAAAGTTCTCATAGTCATTGTTTTTTGATTGAGTTATGTAGATTTAATTACTAGTTATAATGTGTAAAAAAACTATTTTGTTAATCGTTATAATACCCTATTTTTGTTTAAATAAGGATGCGCAAATATAATAGAAATTGACGAAATTACAATTTCAAACAAAGGAGGCCAATTGTATATCATAAAAGTGAAAGGGATTGCCAAAATCCCTGATTATATTCAATTAAGAGACGAACAATTTACACTTTAAGCCTATTTTAGAGTAGATAGACCAGATAAATCTATTGAAAAATGCGGTTTAAGCGAGCATTCCGAGTATATAAACGAATTAATTAAAACCATGCCTTTTGGGGTAATTCAAAAACTAGCATTCAATGGAGAGCAATAATCCAATTATACAACTGCAAGATATCAATGTGTTTCAACAAGATCACTTGGTGCTTTCTGGCGTTACATTAGCCATCAATAAAGGCGAATTTGTGTTTTTAATTGGCCAAACGGGTAGCGGAAAAAGCAGTTTACTCAAAACCATCTATGGCGATCTTAAAATTAGTCAAGGCACTGGCGAGGTAGTAGGTTATTCATTAACTACTATTAAAGAAAAAGAAGTACCATTTATGCGCAGAAAAATGGGCATCGTTTTCCAAGATTTTCAACTATTAATGGACCGTTCGGTAGAAGATAATTTAAAATTTGTAATGAGCGCGACTGGTTGGGACGATCCAAAAATGATTGCTGCTAGATGCGAAGAAGTCATCAACGAAGTTGGTTTAGCAGGTAAAAATCATAAAATGCCGCATCAATTATCGGGTGGAGAACAACAAAGAGTTGTTATTGCACGCGCCATGGTTAATCATCCAGCAGTTATTTTAGCCGATGAACCTACCGGAAATTTAGATCCAGATTCTTCTGTAGAAATCATGAATTTATTGTTAAAGATTTCGAAGATGGGCACCGCAGTTGTAATGGCTACGCACGATTACCGCATGATTGAAAAATTCCCTTCGAGAATTATCAAATGCGAAAAAGGAAAAATTATTGAAGATCATTATCAAACCGTATAATTATTTATTTATGAAAAAAATATTTTTAGCAATCGTTTTAGCAATTGCATTTAGCGCATTTGCAAATGCGCAATCTGAAGGAATTGAAGTAGGCAATAAATTTATTGATGTAAAACTGGCGAATCCAGAAGGCAAAGAGATTGCCCTATCCGCTATCAAAGGAAAAGTGGTATTACTAGATTTTTGGGCATCTTGGTGCGGTCCATGTAGAATGGAAAATCCAAATTTAATTAAAACTTATGCCCATTATAAAACAGCAAAGTTTAAAAATGCGAAAGGCTTTGATATCTATAGTGTTTCTTTAGACAAATCAAAAGAACCTTGGATGGCAGCTATTGCAAAAGATAAATTAGTTTGGGAAAATCATGTGTCTGATTTAAAAGGCTGGTATTCTTCGGCTGCAGCTACTTATGGCGTTTCGTTTATTCCACAAAACTTTTTAATAGATGGCAACGGAATTATTGTGGGTAAAAATCTAAGAGGCGAAGAACTAGATATTGCATTAGAAAAACTCGTTAAATAATTAGGGGTACTTTTTAATTAATTTAAAACTACCTAAATGAAAAATGGGAATAGCAGTCATGTTGTTCCCGTTTTTTTTTGTACTCCACATTTCACCATTTTCAGTTAAATAAAATGGCATTGGTTTTTTAATGCTATGTTTTTCGAAGCCCATTTTTTTAAAACCTGCATTGCCTGCAAATGCAATGTCTGTATAGGTCATAAGCTCATCCATTTTTTGAATGCCTTGAAAATGATGTAGGATTTTAGTTAAGCCACCAACCACTGTAAATCCTTTTTTGCTTGCAAAACGAAGCAATTCAAAAGATCGGGCTGGCACTTCCCTATTGCTTAACATTCTAGCAGCAGAAAAAGTGGCCATGGCTAATATTTCCTTTTCCAAAACCAAAGCAAAATGATAGCGTGCATTACAATTCCCCTGCAAGTGATTTGCAATTAAAAATTCGGATGCTACTAATTTATCGACGCGTAAAATTTGACATTTGCGGCCATGAATTTTTTGATTTAAACCCATTAAAGACCGCAGCCTACTCGCTACTATTTCGCGCTTAAACTCCCACTGGTATTGCATGAGCAAAATCCGTTTCGTATTATTTTGAAAGCTGTTTAATGCCGATGATTGTAAGTCTACAGCTTGTTCTTCATTAGCTATTTGATCGTTCTTAAGTAATATAATTTGCAAATTAATTGCCACTAATTGATAAACTTTAGCCTGCAATTCTTCATCGATAAAATAACTAAAGGCGTAATTATTTTCTGTTAAAAATAACTCGAAAGATTTTTCAAATGCCAACATTAACTCTTCAATAATTTTTGAATAGCATCGAGTTTCAAGAGTGCTTCGACTGGCGTTAATGCGTTTACATCTAAGCCATTTAAGTTATCTCTGATTTCTTTTAACACAGGGTCGTCTATCGAAAACATGTTTAATTGAAATTCGGAACTAGTGGTTTTTGCTTTCTTTATTGCAGATTTAATATCTCCGCTGCTTCTTTGTTCCTCTAATTTTTTTAACATTACATTAGCCGATTTGAGCACACTGCTGGGCATTCCAGCCATTTTAGCGACATGAATACCAAAACTATGTTCGCTGCCTCCGGGTAATAATTTACGCAAGAAAATAATCTTATGATCCATTTCTTTGATAGAAACATGGTAATTTTTAATCCGCGGAAACGATTGCGCCATTTCATTTAATTCGTGGTAATGGGTAGCAAATAAAGTTTTAGCTAAAACCGTTGGGTGATTGTGAATGTATTCTGCGATCGCCCAGGCGATAGAGATGCCATCGTAGGTGCTGGTGCCACGACCAATTTCATCTAGTAACACTAAACTGCGATCCGATAAATTATTTAAAATACTTGCTGTTTCGTTCATCTCCACCATAAAGGTAGATTCGCCAGTTGAGATATTATCTGAGGCTCCAACCCTAGTAAATATTTTATCTACAATGCCCATTTTAAGGGCCTTTGCAGGCACGAAAGAACCTATTTGAGCCATTAGTACTATTAATCCTGTTTGTCTTAATATAGCCGATTTTCCAGACATGTTTGGCCCAGTAATCATAATCATTTGTTGCGATTGTGGATCGAGCAAAACATTATTTGGAATATAACTTTCACCAATGGCTAAAGTATGTTCTATTACTGGATGTCTACCTTCTGTAATAGTTAATACGGTATCGTCTGTTAATTCGGGTTGAACATATTCGTTTTTAGTTGCAGTAAATGCAAAAGAGCCAATTACATCTAAAAATGCGATGATTTGTGCATCAGCCTGAATAGGCTGAATATATGGCAACATAGACAATATCAATTCTTGATAAAGTTGAAATTCGATGGCTGCAATTTTTTCTTCTGCACCTATAATTTTCTCTTCGTATTCTTTTAATTCGGGTGTAATATATCTTTCGGCATTCACCAATGTTTGCTTACGAATCCAATCGCTTGGCACTTTGTCTTTATGAACGTGGGTAACTTCTAAGTAATAACCGAACACACTATTAAAGGCAACTTTTAAAGAAGAGATGCCTGTATTTTCGGACTCTCTTTTTTGAATGGCTAATAAATAATCTTTACCGCTAAATGCAATTTTTCGAAGTTCGTCTAACTCTTTCGAAACACCTGCTGCTATTACATTTCCTTTAATTAATAATGCCGGTGGATCAGCTTGGATATATTGATTTATTTTAGCTGCTAATGCTAAACATGGATCTAATTGCTTCGCTATTTCTTGAATGCTTGGCGCATCAATGTTGCTGGCTAGTGTTTTAATTATTTCAATAGCATTTAACGACCGCGCCAATTGAATCAATTCGCGCGGATTCACTTTTTGTAATGCCACTTTTGCAATTAATCTTTCTAAGTCGCCAATGTGTTTGATATGCTCTTCTAATTGCTGATGAAATTCGGTTTCTTTTTGCAATAAAGCGACTAAGGCATGGCGTTTTTCTATGGCCTGCTTATCTTTGAGCGGTAATAAAATCCATTTTCGGAGTAACCTTGCGCCCATCGAGCAATTTGTATAATCTAATACGTTTAATAATGTAATGGCATTTTCGTTATTCGCGGTTACCAATTCTAAATTCCGAATCGTGAATCGATCGAGCCAAACATAATTTTCTTCCATAATTCTACTGATGGTAGAAATATGTTTTAATTGATGATGTTGTGTATCATAAATATAATGCAAAGCCGCTCCTGCTGCAATGATTGCCGCGTCTAATGCCTCTATTCCAAAGCCTTTCAAGCCATTGGTTTGAAAATGTTTGGTCAAAGTTTCTGTTGCATAATCTGCTGCAAAAACCCATTCTTCTAATCCAAAATAATAAAAGGAATCGCCAAATAATTGCAACAATTTCTTTTGCTGATTTCTGACACAAAGAATTTCGGTAGGCTTAAAGCTTTGAATTAATTTATCAATATAATCTACATTTCCTTGCGCAACTAAAAACTCACCGGTAGAAATATCTAAAAAAGAAATACCGATGAGTTGATCGGAATAAAAATGTACCGCTGCTAAATAATTATTTGATTTATGTTGAAGAATATGGTCGCTATAAGAAACACCAGGAGTCACCATCTCCGTCACTCCTCTTTTAACAATGGTTTTGGTTGTTTTAGGATCTTCTAATTGGTCGCAAATGGCTACTCTAAAACCAGCCCTCACTAATTTGGGTAAATAAGAATCGATGGAATGATGGGGGAATCCTGCTAGCTCGATAAAGGCTGCCGAACCATTCGCCCTTTTAGTGAGCACAATTCCTAAAACTTCTGCCGTTTTAATAGCATCTTCGCCAAAGGTTTCGTAAAAATCGCCCACACGAAACAATAACAATGCACCTGGATGCTTCGCCTTGATTTCGTTATATTGTTTCATTAAGGGGGTTTCCTTAACTTCTGTTGTTTTTGCCAATGTGATTGATTTTAATGCCTAAAAATAAGCATTTTTGTGCTATTTATGGAGTTGTCTATAACACTCCCATAAAACAATTCCTGCGGTAACCGCTATATTAAAAGAGTGCTTGGTACCAAATTGAGGAATTTCAATACAAGTATCTGATTGATCGATTGCTTGTTGCTCTACTCCCATTACTTCATTACCAAAAATCAAAGCATATTTAAGTTCTTTATCTATTGTTAATTGCGCTAAAGAAACACTATTCGCCACTTGCTCAATGGCGCATATATGATAGGCCTTAGCCTTTAAATCTGCAATGGCCGCTAAGGTGTTTTCGAAATATTTCCATTGTACCGAATCCGTTGCACCCAATGCCGTTTTTTCAATTTCACGATGTGGAGGTTGTGCGGTAATGCCACATAAATAAATGGCTTCTACTGCAAATGCATCGGCCGACCTAAATACCGAACCTATATTATTCATCGATCTAATATTATCCAATACAATAATGATTGGCGTTTTGCTAGCAGCCTTAAAAGCAGCTACATCCATTCTACCTAATTCCTCCAACTTCAATTTTTTCATATTTCAAAGATATTTTGATTTAGTTAAACCGCAATTAGAATTTAATTTTTTTATATTTGCCCTGGGTAAGTCTTATACGACCAGCTCCCTTTGAACTCCCCCAGGTTCGGAAGGAAGCAAGGGTAAAAGGTTGTAGCGGTGCGATATAAGTT
>CAJBBN010000083.1 GCA_903951325.1 uncultured bacterium | reverse complement strand
TTAAGTATAACTTTATATAATATAGCGAATCAGATGACCAGCTTAAGCGTAATATTTTGGCTACAAAAAAAATATTTTAACTAAAAAATCGCCTTAAATGATTGATAAATAAACTTTATCGTTTTTTTTTGAAATTATCTCTCGAGCCGGCTTGTCAAATTCCAAATTTTCCTGTATTTTTGTTGTCTAATTAAATCAATTGTTTAACCGCTAAAATATAATTCAAGAAATGTATTTAAGTACTGAAAAGAAGAAAGAAATCTTCGGGTCATTCGGAAAGAGTGAAGCTGATACAGGATCAGCAGAAGGGCAAATCGCCTTATTTACACACAGAATCAGTCATTTGACTGGTCATTTGAAGAAAAATCGTAAGGACTTTTCTACACAATTATCACTTACTAAATTAGTAGGTAAACGCAGGGCTTTATTAAACTACTTAATGAAGAAAGACATTACCCGTTACCGTGCCATTGTGAAGAAATTAGAATTAAGAAAATAATTTTTCATGTTTTATGTTTTAAGAGCCGTCTCTGGATTTTTCCAGAACGGCTTTTTTCGTTTCTAATTGCCTCTATCATTGAGTGGTATTATCATTTTATTATGTACCTTTGCTCCGTTTAAAAATAATATATATATGTCGAAAATTGGAATTACCCATGAGTTTGAAATGGGAGATGGAAAAAAGATTTCCATCGAAACAGGGAAATTAGCTAAACAAGCCGATGGATCTGTTGTTGTAAAAATGGGAGATACGATGCTCCTAGCTACGGTTGTTTCTTCACAAGATGCAAAAGAAGGTTCAGATTTCTTGCCTTTATCAGTAGATTACCAAGAAAAATATGCTTCAACAGGTAGAATCCCTGGAGGCTTTCTAAAAAGAGAATCAAGATTGTCAGATTACGAAATTTTAATCAGTAGATTAATTGACCGTGCCCTTAGACCTATGTTCCCAGAAGATTACCACGCCGATACGCAAGTAATGGTTTCATTAATTTCTGCGGATAAAAATATCATGCCAGATGCATTAGCGGCTTTAGCGGCATCGGCAGCCTTAACCATTAGTGATATTCCTTTTAATGGTCCTATCTCAGAAGTGAGAGTGGCAAGAATTGACGGTAAATTAATTGTCAATCCATTAATTTCTGAATTAGCCAATGCAGATATCGAATTAATTGTAGCAGGTAATGCGCAAGATATTTGTATGGTGGAAGGTGAAATGAATGAAGTGTCGGAAGATGAAATGGCGGAGGCTATTCGTTTTGCTCATGCAGCTATTAAATTACAAGTGCAAGCGCAATTAGATTTATTAGCTAAAGTAGGTGCAAAAACAAAAAGAACTTACAAGCACGAACCAGAAGCAAACCCAGCTTTAGAAAGTCAAATTAAAGCTTTTGCTTACGATAGAATTTATGCAGTTGCTAAATCTGCTTTAGGTAAAGACGAGCGTTCGGTTGCTTTCAAATCAATTCGTAAAGAGTTTGAAGCGACCGTTGCAGAGCAAATGAGCGATTCGAGTTATGTTTATTTATTGAAAAAATACTACCACGATATCGAAAAAGAAGCCATTCGTGCGATGATTTTAAATGATGCAATTCGTTTAGATGGTAGAACAAACAAACAAATTCGTCCGATTTGGTCTGAAGTTGGTTATTTACCATCGGCACACGGTTCGGCAGTATTTACAAGAGGCGAAACACAATCATTAACATCGGTAACCTTAGGGGCAAAAACCGACGAACAAATGATTGATGGTGCGATGTTCTTTGGATATAACAAATTTATGTTGCATTATAATTTCCCAGGTTTTTCTACTGGTGAAGTTCGTCCAAATCGTGGTCCGGGAAGAAGAGAAGTTGGACATGGTAATTTAGCGATGCGTTCATTAAAGAAAGTATTACCAGGTGACGATATCAATCCATATGTAATTCGTATTGTTTCTGATATTTTAGAATCTAATGGTTCTTCGTCAATGGCTACCGTTTGTGCGGGTACATTAGCTTTGATGGATGCAGGTGTGCAAATTAAAGCACCAGTTTCTGGTATCGCCATGGGATTAATTTCAGATCCTATCACTAAAAAATATGCGATTCTTTCAGACATCTTAGGTGATGAAGATCATTTAGGAGATATGGACTTTAAAGTAACGGGTACTACTAAAGGTATCACGGCTTGTCAAATGGATTTAAAAATTGATGGTCTTTCATACGATATGTTAGCCGAAGCTTTGAATCAAGCAAAAGAAGGCCGTGCGCATATCTTAGGCGAAATGATGAAAACCTTAGAAACCCCTCGCGAAGATTATAAATCACATGCACCTCGTATTGTGCAAATGAGAATTGCGAAAGAGTTTATTGGTGCCATTATCGGACCTGGAGGAAAAATCATTCAAGAAATGCAACGCGAAAGTGGTGCAACCATTAGCATCGAAGAAAAAGACAACATGGGTATCGTGCAAATTTACGCCGATAACAAAGATGCTATTGATGCAGTTTACAATAAAATTAAAGGAATTACCGCAACTGCCGAAGTTGGTGAAATTTACGAAGGTAAAGTAAAATCAATTATGCCATTTGGTGCATTTGTTGAAATTATGCCAGGTAAAGACGGTTTATTGCATATTTCTGAGATCGATTGGAAACGATACGAAACAATGGATGGTGTGCTTACCGAAGGTC